>JAGKSX010000095.1 GCA_018993155.1 Hydrogenophaga sp. | reverse complement strand
CCACCTTGAGGTGGCGGCATGCGCTGGACGCCAGCGCGCGCGCGAAGGTCAGGTCGGGCAGTTCGCTGTACCGCCCCGCTTCCAGGGCTTCGAGTTTTTTCACCGGGACCTTGAGGGCCGCGGCGAGCGCCGCAATGTGCAGGCCCGCCGCCTCGCGCGCCGCGCGCAGCAGCACCGGGCGCGAAGCACCCTCCCCGGCCGCCGTGGCGCCCTCGTTGGCATACACCTCATTCATCAAATGCTCTCCGCTGATACGACGCCCACTCACGCGAGTCCGGATAACGCCGGCTCAGTTGCTGGGCCAGTTGGGCCATGGCTTCGGCATTGCCCATGCGGTGCTCCACCTTGATGCCCAGCCACAGGGTTTCGGCATTGGCCAATTCACTGTTGTTCAGCCGGCGAATGGTGAACTGCGCCTTCGCGTTCTCGCCGCGGCGGAACTGCAGGGCCGCCAGGTTGTAGGCCGTGATGGGGTTGCCAGGATCAAGCTCGTAGGAGCGCGCCAGACTGCCCTCTGCTTCGTCAAACTGCGCCGCCCGCACCTGGCAGATGCCCTTGACCATCAGGGTCTTGGCCTGGCCGCCGTACACCGGGCTGGCGAGCGCCTGCTGAAACAGCTCGATCGCCTGCGGGTAGCGGCCTTGCTGGCACGCGAACAGGCCGTAGTGGTGCAGCACGTCCGGATCGCGCGGGCTGAGCAGTTGCGCGCGCTTGAAGCTGTCTTCCGCGAGCCGCAGTTCGTTCAGCCGCGCATACACCAGGCCGCGCAGCGTGTAGGCCGGTGCGTAGTTCGGATCGGCGCCCAGCGCCAGCTTGATCTCGTCGAGCGCCACCGTGGTCTGGCCCTGCTCGAAGTAGCCCGAAGCCAGTTCCACCCGGATGCGCGCGCGCTTGCGCGATTCGGGCTCGTCAGACTCGGTGACCGGTTCGGCGCCGGCTGCCACGGCAGCGGCCGTGGTGGCGGGCAGGCCGCGCGTTTGCGCACAGCCGGCCAGCAACACCAGCAGCACACCCAGCCAGAAGCTGGCCACCATGCCACGCGAGCGCGTGCGTTGCGCCCCAAAACCGGTGCGGGTCGGATGTGTCATGCCTGCCTTTCCTTTTGAACGAAACGAATGGGGCGCTCGCTGGCATTGCTGCGCCGTTGCGCCAGGCGCTTGGCGGCATTGGTGCGGTCCAGCACATCGCCCGCGAGCTGACCGCAGGCGGCATCGATGTCGTCCCCACGGGTCTTGCGCACCGTGGTGACCACACCGGCTTCACTGAGCATCTGCCCGAAGCGCTGCACCACCGCGCGCGGCGAGCAGGTCAGCCCCGAGTCCGGGAAAGGGTTGAAAGGAATCAGGTTGATCTTGCACGGCACACCGCGCTCGCCATGCTGCTTGAGCAGGGCCAGCAACTCGCGGGCGTGCTCGGGCTGGTCGTTCACCCCGTCGAGCATGCAGTACTCGAAGGTGATGAAGTCGCGCGGGGCCGCCGGCAGGTAGCGCAGGCAGGCGTCCAACAGCTCGGCGATGGGGTACTTGCGGTTCAAGGGCACGAGGTCGTCGCGCAGGGGGTCGTTGGGGGCGTGCAGCGACACCGCCAGGGCCACCGGGCAATCCTGCGCCAGGCGATCGATCATCGGCACCACGCCCGAGGTGGAAACCGTCACACGGCGGCGCGAGAGGCCGTAGCCATGGTCATCGAGCATGGCGCGCAACGCCGGCACCAGCGCGTGGTAGTTCTGCAAGGGTTCGCCCATGCCCATCATGACCACGTTCGTGATCACGCGTTCCCCGCGTTTCAGGTGACGGCGAAGAAAATGCTCGGCATGCCACAGCTGGGCCAGGATCTCACCGGTGGTGAGGTTGCGCGAAAAGCCCTGATGGCCGGTGGAGCAGAAGCGGCAGCCCACGGCGCAACCGGCCTGGGAGGAAATGCACAGCGTGCCGCGGTCTTCCTCGGGGATGAACACGGTTTCCACCGCGTTGCCATCGCCCACATCGAAGAGCCACTTGATGGTGCCGTCGGCCGAGTCCTGGCGCGAGAGCACGGGCAGGTCGGTGATGGTGCAGACGCCGGGCAGCTTGTCGCGCAGGCTGCGCGCCAGGTCCGTCATCTGGGCGAAGTCCGACGCCCCTTTTTGATGGATCCAGCGAAACAGCTGGACGGCTCGAAAGCGCTTCTCGCCCAGCTGCTCGCAAAAGGCGGCCAAACCCTCGAGATCGAAGTCGAGCAGATTGGCCGTCATACCATGATCAACGCGAGTAGACGTTGAGGCCGGCAAAGAAGAATGCCACTTCGGCAGCGGCCGTCTCGGGCGCGTCCGAGCCGTGCACGGCGTTGGCGTCGATGCTGTCGGCGAAGTCGGCGCGGATGGTGCCGGCAGCGGCCTTCTTGGGATCGGTGGCGCCCATCAGGTCACGGTTCTTGGCAATGGCGCCTTCGCCTTCGAGCGCCTGGATCATCACGGGACCGGAGATCATGAAGTCGACCAGGTCCTTGAAGAAGGGACGGGCCTTGTGCACGGCGTAGAAGGCTTCGGCTTCGCCGCGCGAGAGGTGGGCCATGCGAGCGGCCACGACCTTCAGGCCAGCGGCTTCAAAGCGGGCGTAAATCTGGCCGATGACGTTCTTGGCGACGGCGTCGGGCTTGATGATCGAGAGGGTGCGTTCGATGGCCATAGGAATCCTGAAGTTTCTTGGTTGAATTTGCCGAAGCCACAAGGCCTCACAAAGCCCACGATTCTACATTGCTCGGGTGTCCGTGCCGTGGAACGTGGGCGTGGGAAGCGCCATTCAGCGCCCGCCCGAACGTCCGCCGCCCCGGCGCCGGCCACCGCCCGGCGGGCCTCCGCGGCCGGCGTCCTGCTCGCGCCGGCGCTGCAGGGCGTCCTGACCGATGTAACCGAAGGAGGTTTTCATCGGGTCCGGCTGCGAACCCGCGCCGCCCTGCCCCTTGCCCGGGCCCTTGGCACCGCGCGGCTTGGCGCCACCCGGCGCCCCGCCCATGCCGTAGCCGCTGTTGGTCCGGCGATCGCCGAAACCAGGGCCATCGGCACGGCTGCCTGGCGGTTTGCCCTGGGTGCGGCTACCCTTGCCGCCTTGTTTGCCCCGCTGGGCGGGGTGCCGGCCGCCGGGGCGCGGGCCCCGCGGTTCGTCGGCCTCCACCAACCCTGCCGCGGCGGTCAACCGGGCGATGTCGCGGTCGTCGAGTTCCAGCCACACGCCGCGCTTGAGCCCGCGAGGCAGCATCACGGCGCCATAGCGGATGCGGATCAGCCGGCTGACCGCATGGCCAACGGCTTCGAACATGCGACGCACCTCGCGGTTGCGGCCCTCGCCGATCGTCACGCGGTACCAGCAGTTGGCGCCCTCGCCGCCTCCATCCTCGATGGAGGCGAACTGTGCCACGCCGTCATCCAGGCGCACGCCGTCCAGCAGCCGCTGTTTCTCTTCGTTGGACAAGGCACCCAGCACGCGCACGGCGTATTCCCGCTGCAAACCGAAACGGGGGTGCATCAGCCGGTTGGCCAGTTCGCCCGAATTGGTCAGCAACAGCAGGCCTTCGGTGTTGAGGTCGAGCCGGCCGACCGACTGCCACTTGCCCTGCATCAGCTTGGGCAGGCGGCGGAACACGGTCGGGCGGTTCTGCGGGTCATCGTGAGAAACCACCTCCCCGGCGGGCTTGTGGTACGCCAGCACACGGGGCGGCGGCGGCGTCATGCGCACGCGCACCGGCTTGCCGTTGACCTTGATGATGTCCCCGAACTGGATGCGCTGCCCGATGTGGGCAGGCTCGCCGTTGACCGAGATGCGGCCTTCCAGGATGAGCTGCTCCATCTCCAGCCGCGAGCCCATGCCGGCCTGCGCCAGCACCTTGTGCAGCTTGGGCGACTCGGCCTGCGGCGCGAGCACGCGCTTGGTCGGCAGCGGCAGGGCTTGCTCCTGCTCTGCATCGAAAGCACCGCTGACCACGTCGTCGAAACGCAGGGCTTCGGCATCGGCGGCCTCTCGAGGGCCCGCAACAGGGGCAGGCTCAACGCCTGCGGCCTGAGGCGGCACCGCATTCTCGGCGGGCGGCAACGTCGCGTCGGGGGTCGACTCAGGCGTCGCTGGGGGGGTGTTCGCCGGGTTCATGGTGTTCCTGGGTGGAGGGATCGGCTCTCTGCAGATCGGGGGTGGGGGTCTCGGCGTCGGCCGGCAAGTCGGCGGTCGCCGCTGCTTCGGACGCATCCGCCACGGCAATCTCGGTATCGATCGCGACCTCTGCCACTTCGGCCACTTCTGCGGCTTCGGGCGACAGGTTGGACGACAGCGCTTCGAAGTCCAGCCGGTCCAGGGCCGACTCCTGGATTTCATTGCCCTCGAGCGGGGGCAGCTGATCGAGCGAAGACAGACCCAGGTCGTCGAGAAACTGGCGTGTGGTGGCGAACAGCGCGGGACGGCCCACGGTTTCGCGGTGGCCGATGACCTCGACCCAACCCCGATCCTCCAACTGCTTGATGATGAGCGAGTTGATGGTCACGCCGCGGATGTCTTCCATGTCGCCCCGCGTCACCGGCTGGCGGTAGGCAATGATGGCCAGGGTCTCCATCGTGGCGCGGCTGTAGCGTGGTGGCTTTTCGGGGTGCAAACGGTCCAGGTAGGGGCGCAGTTCGGGCCGGCTCTGGAAACGCCAGCCACTGGCCACCTGCACCAGTTCGACGCCGCGGCCGGTCCATTCCAGCTGAAGGTCGGCCAGCAAGGTCTTGAGCGTGTCCGCCGAGACTTCGGCGTCGAACAGCGTGCCCAGTTCCCGCACAGACAGGGGCTGGGGCGCGCAGATCAACGCCGTCTCGAGGACGCGCTTGGCATCCGTGGTGTTCATGGTGTCAGTCTGTCAAAAACCGGCATCGACCGGGACGGTACAGGGGTGGGCACGGGGCCCGTTGCTCAAACCGGCGAGGACGGCGCTGGCCGTCGGCTCGGAACGCCGGGGAAGAACCTGTTGCCTGGCAGGGCAAAACTGGGGGATCGTGAGGTCAGGACCTCGACACGCCGCGCTGCGGGGGTCGCACGGTGGCGCTCACTCGAGGAATCCGCTGCCCAGACCCGGCTCATTGTACCGGAGGCCGCTGCCATCGATGGCGGCCAGCAGGTCCGGTGGCGGGGCCGATTGAAACGCCAGCGGCTCGCCGGTGATCGGATGCCGCAGCGACAGGCGTGCCGCATGCAGGGCCTGGCGGCCCATGCCCCAGAGCGGGCGACCGCCGTAGAGCGTGTCCCCGACCAGGGGATGGCCCAGCCATGCCATGTGCACGCGGATCTGGTGCGTGCGCCCCGTGTGCAGCTTGCAGGCCACCAGGCAGGCCTGGTCAGACCCATCGAGCAGGCGGATGGTGGTCTGCGCCGTTTTCCCGATGCCAGTGTCGGCGCGCACGACGGCCATGCGCAGGCGGTTGTGCACGTCGCGCCCGATGGGCTGGTCCACGCCCTTCTCGGCCGCGCCCTGCCAGCGGCCGTGGGCCAGGGCAAGGTACTGGCGATTCACCTCGCGCGCGGCGATGTCCCGCACCAGCGCCTCCACGGCCTGGCGCGATTTGCCCACGAGCATGAGGCCTGAGGTGTCCTTGTCCAGGCGGTGCACGATACCGGCGCGCGGCAACGCCGCGGCGCCGGCGTGGTGCGCCAGCAGACCGTTGAGCAAGGTGCCGGTCCAGTGACCAGCCGCCGGGTGCACCACCAGGCCGGCGGGCTTCTGGATCACCAGCAGGTCGGCGTCCTCGAACACCACGTCCAGCGCCATGGCCTGCGCCACGAAGGCCTGCGCCTGTTGCGTGGGGCGCAGTTCCACCGCCAACCGGTCGCCCACGGCGATGCGGGCCGACGGCTTGCGCAGGGCCGCGCCACGCATCACGACAGCGCCGTCGGCCATCAGTTGCTGCAGGTAGGAACGGGAGAATTCGGGAATCAGCTGCGCCAGCGCGCGATCGATGCGCCAGCCATGCATGGCAGCGGGTACTTCGCAGATCCGCGTTTCCACTTCCGCCGTGAGTTCGTCGAGCACGGCGCCCGCCTCCGATTCGAGACCCGGCATGGAACCTCCTGTCACATCCCCCGTCGATATAATTTGCGAAGCCAAGTCCATTGTTCCGTTGTAAAGGTGCACCCGTGAAGTTGACGTCCAGATTATCGGCTGTGCCCCTGTGCGCGATGGCCTCGGCGCTGGTGCTCAGCGCATGCAGCACCACGCCCGTGGATGAAACGGCCGGCTGGAGCCCGAACCGAATCTACAGCGAAGCGACCGAAGAGCGTGCCGCAGGCAACTACGAGAAGTCGGTGACGCTGTACGAAAAGCTCGAGGGCCGTGCCGCCGGCACCCCTCTGGCGCAGCAGGCCCAGCTCGACAAGGCTTACGCCCAGTACAAGGCCGGCGAACAAGCCCAGGCCCTGGCCACCCTCGACCGCTTCCAGAAGCTCCATCCCACCAGCCCGGCGATGGACTATGCCCTGTACCTCAAGGGGCTGGTGAACTTCAACGACAACCTCGGCCTCTTCGGCTCGCTGGCGCGCCAGGATCTGTCCGAACGCGATCAGAAAGCCGCCAAGGAATCGTTCGAAGCGTTCCGCGAACTCGTCTCGCGGTTTCCGGATTCCCGCTACAGCCCCGATGCCCGGGACCGCATGACGTACATCGTCAACTCGCTGGCGCAGTACGAGGTCCATGTCGCGCGCTACTACCACAGCCGAGGCGCCTACGTGGCGGCCATCAACCGCGCCCAGACGGCCCTGACCGACTACGTCAACGCGCCGGCCCTCGAAGAAGCCCTGTTCATCATGCTACGGTCCTATGAGGCGCTGGGCCTGACGCAGTTGCGCGACGATACCCGCCGCGTGATGCAGGCCAGCTACCCGAACAGCGAGTACCTGAGCCAGGGTTTCAAGTCCAAAGACGATCCCTGGTGGAAGATCTGGTAAGCACCAGTGCATCGAGGCGGGCGACCATGTCCGCCTCGTCGACCAGCCGGCTCATGGCCGGCAACGCCCCGAGCAGACGGCTGCCATAAGAGCGGGTGACCAGGCGCCGGTCGCCGATCACCAGAATGCCTTGGTCGGTCTCGGAGCGGATCAAACGCCCTGCCCCTTGCTTGAGCGCCATGGCAGCTTCGGGCAGAAAGGCGTCGTTGAAAGCGCTCAAGCCCTGCGCCTCCAGGCGCTGGGCGCGCGCCTGCATCAAAGGATCGTCCGGTGGTGGAAAAGGCAGCTTGTCGATGACCAACAGCTGCAGTGCGTCGCCGGGCAGATCCACGCCCTCCCAGAACGACGCTGACGCCACCAGCACGGACGGTTGGCTCGCTTGGCGAAACCGCGCCAGCAACGCGCGCTTGGACAAGCGTCCCTGGGCCAACACCTGAAGCGGCGCGCACCGCCCTTGCGTCACCAGCCCCTGCAGATGGTCGGCCATGCGCGACGCGGCGCGCAAAGTGGTGGTCAACACCAGGGTGCGGCCCCCCAGTCGGGAAGCCCAGCGCGCCACCGCGTCGGCGAGCGCCGGCGTGTGCGAGGCGTCGGCGGGCTCGGGCAGGTCGTGGGGCACGTACAGCGCCGCCTGGGCCGCGTGATCGAACGGGCTGGGCACGCGCAGGGTGCGCAAACCCGGCAGCGCATCCAGGCCGAGGCCCCGGGTGAACCAGCTCAGCCCGTCGTCGCTGCCCAGGGTCGCCGACGAGAACACCCAGCTGCGTCGGCCCGCCGATTCGTCCAGCAAGGGCTGGAACAGACGGGCGCTGTCGGACGGTGCGCACACGGCGCGCCAATGCCGGGTCTCACCCCACTCCACCCACCGGACCATGTCGGCCGCGGGCAAGCCCGTGGCCATGACGCTCCATCCGGACACCAGGGCCCGCACCCGTGCTTGCAAACGCTCCAGCTCCACCGAGGCTTGTGCGGTGGCGGTCAGCGCCTCCTGGCTGGCCGTCAACGCCTGGCCCAGTTCGGTGGCGCAACGCTGCCAGGCGGCCGCGTCAACGCCTTCGGGCGCCATGCCTTGCCAACGGTGGCGGCCACCACTGCCACCGCCCTGGCGGGGCAAGGCAGCCATCGCGCGCGCGGCCTGTTCGATTGCCAGTGCCAGGTGGGCCCACGGCCGCTGGCCACGCGCCCACTGGGGCCCCTGGGTGGCCAGATCGCGCGCCAGTTCCCGCAACTGCCCCGTCCCCAGCGTGCGCCCCAGAAACGGAATGCCGGTGTCGTTCAGCTGATGCGCTTCGTCGAACACCACCACCTCAGCGGCCGGCAGCAACGAGGCCACGCCCGACTCCAGCAACAGCTGATCCGAAAAGAACAGGTGGTGGTTGATCACCACCCACTCGGCCTGCAAGGCCTCGCCGCGCGCGCGATTGACATGGCAATCGCCGTGGCGCGGGCAGCTCGCGCCCAGGCAGTTGTCCCGGGTGGATGTGACCATCGGGCGCAGCGGCGAGCGTTCGTCCAGGGCCTCCAGTTCGGCCAGGTCGCCGCTGCGCGAGCGGTTCGCCCAGCTCAGCACCTGGGCCAACGCGGCCGTGATGGCCGGGTCGCGCAGGCCGACCGACGCCGGCCCATGCAAGGCCTGCTCCAGCCGATGCAGGCAGACGTAACTCGACCGCCCCTTGAGCAGGGCCACGCGCACCGGCAGACCGAGTGCGCGGACCACGGCGGGAATGTCGCGCGTGAACAGCTGGTCCTGCAAGGCCTGGGTGGCGGTGGACAGCAGAGCACGCCGGCCACTGAGCAGCAAGGGCACGAGGTAGGCAAAGGTCTTGCCCACCCCGGTACCCGCTTCGACGGCCAGGCCATGGCCGTCTTCGATGGCGCGGGACACGGCGGCGGCCATGTCGAGCTGCCCCTGACGCGGGCGCAGACTGCCGTGCGCGCGCTCCAAGGGTCCGTCGGCGGCAAACGCGGCCGCCACGCTGTTTTCAAGCGTGCTCAAGCCGCCTCCAGGTCCTGCCAGCCACCGTTGGGCAGGCCCACGCCGCCGGACGGCGGCCCGGCGCGCAAGGGTTCACGGTTTCGGCCTTTGCCGGGCTTCGCGCAGCGCATATGTGGATACCATTGCACCCATTTCCCCACCCGCACAGTCCGACCAGCACATTCATGTCCAAAGGCTACCGCATCCAGGCCTCCACCGGCATCCACCGGGGCGACCGCGATTACCAGCAGGACCAGGTCAGCCTGCTGCACCATCCGCGCCATGGCACCTGCCTGCTCGCGGTGCTGGCCGACGGGATGGGCGGTCGCAGCGGCGGGCGCAAAGCCTCCGATCAGGTGATGCTCACGGCGCGGCAGCTGTTCGAGCGCTACGACCCTGAGACGGACGATGCCGCCGCGTTGCTGCGCCAGATCGTCGAAGAGTCGCATCTGGTCATCAAGCTCACGGCCGTCTCGGCAGAACAGGAGCCGCACAGCACCATCGCCGCCTTCCTCATCAACCCGGGTGGCGACAGCCACTGGGTGCACGCGGGCGACTCGCGCATCTACCACTTTCGCAATGGCCGGATGGTCTTTCGCACCATGGACCATTCCTACGTGCAGACCCTGGTCAACCAGGGCGAGATCAGCGAGGAAGAAGCGCTGGACCACCCCCATGCCAACATCCTGATGGGCTGCCTGGGCACGGAGAACGATCCGCCAGTGGACCTGCACGTGGTGCCCCAGCTGAGCGCGGGTGACGCGATCATGGCCTGCAGCGACGGCATCTGGCACTACTTCACCCCGGAAGAACTCTCCAGCACGATCGCCATGCTCTCGCCCCGCGAGGCTTGCGAGTTCCTGATCCAGAAGGCGCGCTCGCGCGCCAAGGGCATGGGCGACAACCTGTCGCTGACGATCGTCAAACTCGACCCGCTCGGCTGAAGCGGGGTTCAAGTCAGCCCGGTGTCCACCAACCGGTGCTCCAGCGACAGAAATTCCTGTGACTGCATCTCGGTCAGGCGCGAGACGGTGCGCGGGAATTCGTGCGACATTGGCCCTTCCACGTACAGATCCTCGGGTGGCACGGCGGCGGACATCACCAGCTTGACCCGCCGGTCGTAGAGCACATCCACCAGCCAGGTGAAGCGCCGCGCTTCCGATGCCTGGCGCACCGACATCTGCGGCACGTTCGACAGCATGAGTGTGTGGAACTGGGAGGCGATCTCGAGGTAGTCGTTCTGCGAACGGGGTCCGCCGCACAAGGTGCGGAAGTCGAACCAGATCACGCCGCCTGAACGCCGCAGCGCCTGGATCTGCCGCGCCTCGATGTGCATGACCGCATCGTGGTCGCCCATCTCGGCCAGTTCATTGAAGGTGGCCTCCATCGCGGCATCGGCCTGCGGCCCCAGCGGGCAGTGGTAGAGCTGGATGTGGTTGAGCGTTCGCTGGCGGTAGTCGGTGCCGTTGTCCACGCTAAGCACCTCCAGCCGCTGTTTGAGCAGTTCGATCGCGGGCAGGATGCGGTCGCGATGCAGCCCGTCGGGGTACAGGTCGTCCGGCCGGAAGTTGGACGTGGTGACGAACCCCACGCCCGCCTTGAACAGCGCATCCAGCAGGCGGTGCAGGATCATCGCGTCGGTCACGTCGGCCACGTGGAACTCATCGAAGCAGATGAGCTTGTAGCGCTTGGCGATGCGCGCGCCGAGCTCGTCCAACGGATTGACCGTGCCCTGCAGCTCGCGCAGTTCGCGGTGCACCTCGCGCATGAACTCGTGGAAATGCAGCCGCGTCTTGCGACGCAGTGGCACCGCTTCGAAGAAGCACTCCATGAGGAAGCTCTTACCCCGGCCCACGCCGCCGTACATGTAGACGCCGCGCGGGATCTCGGGATTGACGAAGAGCTTTTTCAGCGAGTTCGAGCGCTTCTGCTTGTACACCGCCCACTCGGCCGCGCACCGCTCCAGCGCGTCGATGGCGCGCTGTTGGGCGGGGTCCGTCGTGTAGCCGCGCTCCTTGAGCGCGGCCTCGTACGTGCTGCGAACGCTCAAGATAGGCGCTTAGAAGTTCAGCGTGCGCTTGTCCACCGCCAGCGCGGCTTCCTTCGTCGCTTCCGACAGCGAAGGGTGGGCGTGGCAGATGCGCGCAATGTCCTCGGCGCTGGCCTTGAACTCCATGGCCACCACGGCTTCGGCGATCAGTTCGCTGGCCATGGGGCCCACGATGTGCACGCCCAGGATTTCGTCGGTGGTCGCGTCGGCCAGGAACTTCACCATGCCGGTGGTGTCGCCCAGCGCCCGCGCACGGCCATTGGCCAGGAACGGGAAGGTGCCGGCCTTGTACTTCACGCTGTCGGCCTTGAGCTGCTGCTCAGTGCGGCCCACCCACGCGATCTCGGGGCTGGTGTAGATCACCCAGGGGATGGTGTTGAAGTTGACGTGTCCGTGCTGGCCGGCGATGCGCTCGGCCACGGCCACGCCCTCTTCTTCCGCCTTGTGAGCCAGCATGGGGCCACGCACCACGTCGCCCACGGCCCACACGCCCTTGAGGCTGGTGCGGCATTCGCCGTCCACCACGATGGCGCCGCGCTCGTCGAGCTGCAGGCCCACGGCCTCGGCATTCAGGCCGATGGTGTTGGGCACGCGGCCGATCGAGACGATCAGCTTGTCAGCATCAATGCTCTGCGCTTCGCCCTTGGCGTTCGTGTAGGCCACGCTCACGCCCTTCTTGCCGGTCTTGACCTCGCCGACCTTCACGCCCAGCTCGATCTTGAGGCCTTGCTTGTCGAAGGCCTTCTTGGCTTCCTTGGCGATCTGCTCGTCCACCGCGCCCAGGAAGGTCGGCAGACCTTCGAGGATGGTCACGTCCGAGCCCAGGCGGCGCCAGACCGAGCCCATTTCCAGGCCGATCACGCCGGAACCGATCAGCACCAGCTTCTTGGGCACGGCGCCAAGGCGCAGCGCGCCGTCGTTGGACAGCACGTTTTCTTCGTCGAACGGCACACCCGGCAGCGCGCGGGCGTTGGAACCCGTGGCCAGGATGATCTGCTGGCCCGTGATGAGCTCTTCCTTCGCGCCGGTCACCTGGATCTCGTAGCCGGCTTCGACGGCCTTCACGAACGAGCCGCGGCCGTGGAAGAAGGTGACCTTGTTCTTCTTGAACAGGTACAGGATGCCGTCGTTGTTCTGCTTCACCACCGTGTCTTTGCGGCCGATCATCTTGGCGATGTCGATCTTCACGTTGGTGGCGCTGATGCCATGGTCGGCGAAGTGGTGGTTGGCGTGGTCGAAGTGCTCGGACGACTGCAGCAGGGCCTTGCTGGGGATGCAGCCGACGTTGGTGCAGGTGCCACCCGGTGCCGGGCCACCGGCAGCGTTCTTCCACTCGTCGATGCAGGCGACCTTGAAGCCGAGCTGCGCTGCGCGGATGGCGGCGATGTAGCCACCGGGGCCGCCGCCGATCACGACGACGTCAAAGGATTGGGACATGTTGTGTTCCTGAATTCAAAGGGCCAACGCCCCTGGCGGCGGGGCGTTGGCAAGAGAAGGATCGATCAGATGTCGAACAGGATGCGGGCCGGGTCTTCCAGCGCTTCCTTCATCGCCACCAGCCCCAGCACGGCTTCGCGGCCGTCGATGATGCGGTGGTCGTACGACATGGCGAGGTAGTTGATCGGGCGGATCACGATCTGGCCGTTTTCCACCACCGGGCGGTCCTTGGTCGCGTGCACGCCCAGGATGGCAGACTGCGGCGGGTTGATGATGGGCGTGGACAGCATGGAGCCGAAGGTGCCGCCGTTGGAGATCGAGAACGTGCCACCGGTGAGATCGTCCAGGCCCAGCTTGCCGTCCTTGGCCTTCTGACCGAACTCGGCGATCTTCTTCTCGATGTCGGCAAAGCTCATCTGGTCGGCGTTGCGCAGGATGGGCACCACCAGGCCGCGGGGCGAACCGACGGCGATGCCGATGTCGAAGTAGCCGTGGTAGACGATGTCGTTGCCGTCCACCGAGGCGTTGATGATCGGGTACTTCTTGAGCGCATGCACCGCGGCCTTCACGAAGAAGCTCATGAAGCCCAGCTTGACGCCGTGTTCCTTCTCGAACTTCTCCTGGAACTTCTTGCGCATCTCCATCACCGGCGCCATGTTCACCTCGTTGAACGTGGTCAGGATGGCGTTGGTGGATTGCGATTGCAGCAGACGCTCGGCCACGCGCGCGCGCAGGCGGGTCATGGCCACGCGCTCTTCAGGGCGGTCGCCCAGGTCGGGGGCCACCACGGGCACCTGCGGCAGCACCTTGGTGGGCGCGCCAGTGGGGATCGCCACGGGCGCGGCGGCAGCAGCCTTGGGCGCGGCCACGGCCGACAGCACGTCGCCCTTGGTCACGCGGCCGTCTTTGCCGGTGCCGGCCACCGAGCCAGCGGCCAGGTTGTTGTCGGCCATCAGCTTGGCGGCAGCGGGCATGGCCACACCGGCCTTGGATTGGGATGTTGCAGCAGCAGCAGCGGCAGCAGCCGGTGCGGCGGTGGGAGCGGCGGCAGCAGGCGCCGCAGCAGCGGGTGCGGGCGCCGCGGCACCGGCGACGGCCGCGGTGTCGATCCGGGCGATCAGCTGGTCGGCGGCCACGGTGGCGCCGTCGCCCTGGACCAGCTCCACCAGCACGCCAGCGGCGGGCGCGGGCACTTCGAGCACGACCTTGTCGGTTTCGATCTCGATCAGGATTTCATCGGCCGCGACGGCTTCGCCGGCTTTCTTCTTCCATGCCAGCAAGGTGGCTTCGGCCACGGATTCGGACAGTTGCGGAACTTTGACTTCTACGATTGCCATGAGTGTTCTACCTGGGGGTTTTGTGGGGTGCGCCGGACGGGCCGGTCACAGGACGTCAACGTCGGGTGACCGGCTCGGGTCCGTTCAGTTCACTTGGTGAGGATGAAGCCTTTGAGCTTGCCGAAAGCGGCTTCGATCAACGTCTTCTGCTGCTCCTGGTGGAGGTGGGCGTAACCCACGGCCGGCGATGCGGAGGCCGCGCGCCCGGCGTAGCCCAGCTTCTGACCCTCAAGCATGTTCTCGTGGATGTAGTGCTGCACGAAGAACCAGGCGCCCTGGTTCTGCGGCTCGTCCTGGCACCACACGATGTCGGTCGCGTTGGGGTACTTGCGCAGCTCCGCGCCGAACACCTTGTGCGGGAACGGGTACAGCTGCTCCACGCGCACGATCGCCACGTCGTCCGAGCCGCGCTCTTCGCGCTTCTTGACGAGGTCGTAGTACACCTTGCCCGAGCAGCAGATGACGCGCTTGACCTTCTCGGCCTTCTTCACGACGTCGGCGTTCTGCTCCGGGATCACGGTCTGGAAACCGCCCTTGGTGAACTCGGACAGCGGCGAGGTCGCGTCCTTGTTGCGCAGCAGCGACTTGGGCGTGAAGATGATCAGCGGCTTGCGAAGGCCGCGAATCATCTGGCGGCGCAGCACGTGGAAGATCTGGCTCGCGGTGGTGGGCTGCACGACCTGCATGTTGGTGTCTGCGGCCAGCTGCATGAAGCGCTCCAGGCGCGCCGAGCTGTGCTCCGGGCCCTGGCCTTCGTAGCCGTGCGGCAGCATCATCGTGATGCCATTGACGCGGCCCCACTTCACTTCGCCGGAAGCGATGAACTGGTCGATCACGACCTGCGCACCGTTGACGAAGTCGCCGAACTGGGCTTCCCAGATCACCAGCGTGTTCGGGTCGTTCGAGGCGTAGCCGTATTCGAAACCGAGCACGGCCTCTTCGGACAGGATCGAGTCGATCACCACGAACGGGGCCTGGTTGTCGGCCACGTTCTGCAGCGGCACGTAGATGCCTTCGTCGTACTTCTCGCGGTTCTGGTCGTGGATGACGGCGTGGCGGTGCGTGAACGTGCCGCGGCCGCAATCCTCGCCCGAGAGGCGCACGGGGAAGCCGCTGGCCACCAGCGAGGCAAAAGCCATGTGCTCGCCCATGCCCCAGTCCACCGGGATGTCGCCACGGCCCATGGCCGCGCGGTCGGCGTACACCTTCTTCACCAGCTGGTGCGGGGTGACGTTGTCCGGAATCGTGGTCAGGCGATCCGACAGGCGCTTCCACTCGGCCATGGGGATGGCGGAGTCCGCGCTGTCGGTCCACTTCTTGCCCAGGTACGGGCTCCAGTCGACCGCGAACTTGCTCTTGAAGTTGGTCAGCACCGGGTCCACCGTGTGGCGACCGGCGTCCAGCGCGGCACGGTAGGCCTTGACCATGTCGTCGCCCAACGTCTCGCCCAGGCCCTGCGCGGCCAGCTTGTCGGCGTACAGCTTGCGCGTGCCGGGGTGGGCCGCGATCTTCTTGTACATGAGCGGCTGCGTCAGGCTCGGGGTGTCCTGTTCGTTGTGGCCCAGCTTGCGGAAGCAAACAATGTCGACCACCACGTCCTTCTGGAAGGTCATGCGGAAATCGAGCGCCAGCTGGGTGGCGAACACCACTGCCTCGGGATCGTCGCCGTTCACGTGCAGCACCGGCGCCTCGATCATCTTCACGACGTCGGAGCAGTACAGCGTGGAGCGGCTGTCGCGCGGGTCGGAGGTGGTGAAGCCGATCTGGTTGTTGATCACCAGGTGCACCGTGCCGCCCGTGGAATAGCCACGGGTTTCGGCCAGCGCCAGGGTTTCCATCACCACGCCTTGGCCGGCAAAGGCGGCATCACCGTGCACCAACACCGGCAGCACCTGCTTGCCCAGCGGGTCGCCACGGCGGTCCATGCGGGCGCGCACCGAACCTTCCACGACCGGGTTCACGATTTCCAGGTGCGATGGGTTGAACGCCAGCGACAGGTGCACCGGGCCACCGGGGGTGGTCACGTCGGAGCTGAAGCCCTGGTGGTACTTCACGTCACCGGCGGGCAGCTCTTCGGGCGCGGTGTGGTCGAACTCGGCAAACAGGTCCTTGGGCATCTTGCCCAGGGTGTTGACCAGCACGTTCAGGCGACCGCGGTGGGCCATGCCGATCACGATTTCCTGCACGCCGATCTGGCCGGCCTGGTTGATCAGCTCGTCCATCGAGGCGATGAAGCTCTCGCCACCTTCCAGCGAGAAACGCTTCTGCCCCACGTATTTGGTGTGCAGGAAACGCTCCAGGCCTTCGGCGGCCGTCAGGCGGTCGAGGATGTGCTTTTTCTTCTCGGCGTTGAAGGCTGGCTTGGTGCGCGTGGCTTCCAGGCGCTCCTGCCACCAGCGCTTCTGGCTCTGGTCGGTGATGTACATGTACTCGGCTCCGATGGAGCCGCAGTACGTTTCGCGCAAGGCGTTGAGCAACTCGCGCAAGGACATGGTTTCCTTGCCGAAGAACGTGTTGCTGGTGTTGAACACGGTCTCGAGGTCGGCGTCGGTGAAGCCGTAGAACGAGAGTTCGAGTTCGGGAATGTGGTCGCGCTCGGCGCGCTTGAGCGGATCCAGATCGGCCCAGCGGGCACCGACATTGCGGTAGGCGGCAATCAGCTGCTGGACGGCGGTGCGCTTGCGGGCGAGTTCGGAGTCGGCACCTGCGGCCACGACGACCTTGGTGCCACCCTGCTTGGCGCGCTCGGCGAAGGCGTTGATGACGGGCAGGTGGGGTACATCGCGGGCGTCGGTGCCATCACCAGCGGGGACGTTCTGCAGCGCGTCGAAGTAACCGCGCCAGTTTTCGGGGACGCTACCAGGATTGTCCAGGTAGTTTTCGTACATCTCTTCCACGTACGGCGCGTTGCCGCCGAAGAGGTACGAGTTGCCTTTGTAGGCAACATAGACGTTGCCCCCGTTCGATTGGGAATCGCTCATAAATCCGCTGACCTCCGTTTCCCTTGGGGAAACATAAGCTGGTTAAGACAACCTTCCGCGGCACGGCTGAACCGTTAGGCGGATGCGACAGTGACTGTGGAAGGACCTGACTGCAGCCCGCGATTGTGCCACCGCGGGAACAGCCCTGTGTAAAAAGATGCGATGCGGGAGCCGTTCGTCAGGACGCGACGCGGGGCGAGAGGCGCTCGGAGGCCGGCACCGAGCTCGGCTCGTCCATCTCGATCGCGATCTGGGTGCAGACCGTGCGGCACAGGGTGACGGCCTTTTCGCTCTGCACGCGGTAGATCACCTGCGTACCGTCCTTGCGCTTGGCCAGCACGCCCGCGCGGTAAAGCAGGTTCAGGTGCTGCGACAGATTGGGCTGGGTGGTGTCGATTTCCTGCAACAGCTGGGAAACCGACTTCTCCTTGTCGCAGAGCGCACTGAGGATGCGCAGCCGCATGGGGGTGGCGAGCACGCCGAAGAGTTCGGCCGCGAGTTCAAACACGCGGACTTTTTCCACTTGGCCTTCGGACGCGATCATCTGTTCCATGGCGGTCGTTGCTCGTGTAAATATAAGCATGAATTGTACTTACAAACATCCCGAACCACCATGCCTTGCCAACGCGACCGGAACGCCGGCAAGGCCGCCCCTGCGGTTCAGGCCAGCAGATCCTTGATCTGCTGCAGCGCGGCGGGATCGTCCATGGTCGTGAGATCGCCCGGATCGCGGCCTTCGCAGACCGCCTGGATGGCCCGGCGAAGCAGCTTGCCGCTGCGCGTCTTGGGCAGCACGGTCACGAAACGCACCCGGGCCGGGCGGGCCACGGCACCGAGCTGCTCGTCCACCCGCTTCATGATCTCCCCCTCCAGCTTGAGCTTCGAGGCCTCGTCACCGAGCGCCGAGGTGTCCTTGGCGACCACGAAGGCCATGGCCACCTGCCCCTTGAGCTGGTCGGCCACGCCCACCACCGCCACCTCCGCCACGTTGGCGTGGCTGGAGATGCTCTCTTCGATCTCCCGCGTGCCCAGCCTGTGGCCCGCCACGTTGATCACGTCGTCGGTGCGGCCCAGGATGTAGAAGTACCCGTCCTGGTCACGGATGCCCCAGTCGAAGGTGCTGTAGACCAGCTTGCCCGGGATGCTCTTCCAGTAGGTGTTGACAAAACGCGCGTCGTCCTTCCACACGGTCTGCATGAAGCCGGGAGGCGTTGGCCCCTCGATCACCACCACGCCCTTCTCATCGGCGCCGGTGAGCTCTTCACCGGTGGACTCATGCAGGAGCTTGACGCTGTAGCCATACATCGGCACCCCCGGGCTGCCGAACTTGCTGGGCTTCTTCTCGACCCCGTTGGCGATGGTGAGGATGGGCCAGCCGCTCTCGGTCTGCCAGTAGTTGTCGATGATGGGCACGCCCAGGCCGTCGCTGATCCAGCGCGCCGTGGGCTCGTCCAAGGGTTCGCCAGCGAGAAACAACGCCTTGAGGCTGGAGAGGTCGTACTGCTTCAGGTAGGCCGGGTCCTGCTTCTTGAGCACGCGCACCGCGGTGGGCGCGCTGAACATCACCGTCACCTTGTACTTCTCGACCAGCCGCCACCAGATGCCACCATCGGGCCGGATCGGCAGGCCTTCGTACAGGATGGTCGCCATGCCGGCGATCAGCGGGCCGTAGACGATGTAGCTGTGGCCCACCACCCAGCCAATGTCGCTGGTGGAGAAATAGGTCTCACCGGGTTCGCCCATGAAGATGTGCTTCATGCTCGCTGCCAGCGCCACCAGGTAGCCCCCGGTATCGCGCTGCACGCCCTTGGGCTTGCCTGTGGTGCCGCTGGTGTAGATCGTGTAGCTGATCGCGGTGGACTCCATCCATTCGCAGGGCACCTGCGCGTTCAGGTGCTGCTCACGCAGAGCGGTGTAGTCGTGGTCGCGCCCGGGCACCAGGGACATCGGCGCCAGGCCCCGATTGACCAGGACCACCGACGCCGGCTTGTGGCTGGACAGGCGAAGGGCCTCGTCCAGCAGCGGCTTGTACTCGACCACCTTGCCACCGCGCGACCCTGCATCGGCGCTCACGATGGCCACGGGGGAGGCATCGTCAATGCGGTTGGCCAGCGAATGGCTCGCGAAACCGCCGAACACCACCGAGTGAATGGCGCCGATGCGCGCGCAGGCCAGCATGGCGAAGGTGGCTTCGGGAATCATGGGCATGTAGATCAACACCCTATCGCCCTTCTTCACGCCCTGCGCCAGCAGCACCGCCGCCATGCGCTGCACCTCGGCATGCAATTCGCGGAAGCTGTAGGTGCGCTCGGTGTCGGTCTCGGTCGACACATAGATCAGCGCGTTCTGATCGGCGCGATCCTGAAGGTGGCGGTCCACCGCGTTGTGGCACAGGTTGGTCAGCCCACCCTCGAACCAGTGCGCGAACGGCGGGTGGTCGTGGTTGCAGACCCGGTCGAACGGTTTGTGCCAGTCCACCAGCGCGGCCTGTTCGGTCCAGAAGGCATCGCGGTCCTCGATGGAGCGGCGGTAGAACTCGGCGTAGCCCTGACTCATATGAATGTCTCCTGCAGCTGATGGACCTAAAGTCGCGCACTAAAGTGAATTCATAATTATGCTGAGCCCGCTTGCACGAGGCTGACACGGCGCAAGGCCGCCGCCCTGCGCCGCTGCACGCTTCTCTTATTTGATCAAGGCCTGGATATCGCGGAACGCGGGGTGCTCGGCCGTGCGCAGCCACTCGAACGCCACCATCTCCGTGGTCACCAGCTCGGCGCCCGCGCCGGCCAGGCGGTCGAAGGCGGCGTCTCGGTTGCGCTCGGTGCGCGAGCTGCAGGCATCCGTCACCACCCAGACGTCGAACTCCTGCTCGATCAGCTCCAGCGCGGTCTGCAGCAGGCACACATGGGCCTCGCAGCCCGCCACGACGACAGTCTGGCGCTCCGAGACTGGTGCCGCCGCCGGCTTCTGCAGGTGCTTGGGCAGGCTGCGCGCATTGCCGGACGCCTGCTGACGCGCGGGAGGGCGCAACCAGTCGGCCAGGCCATCGGAGACGGCGCCGAAGTGCATCTTGGACAGGGTCTTCTGGCACAGCTCGCGCAGCTCGGGCGGGTTGGGTCCCAGTTTTTCGGGGTTCTGCTCGGTGCCCCAGGTGGGCACCCGCAGGGCCTGGGCCATGCGCGCCAGGCGCAGGGCATTGGCCAGCACTTGAGGGCCTTCGAAGATGGCGGGCATCAGGCGGACCTGGTAGTCCACCAGCACCAGTTGGGAATCGGAGGCGTCCAGCAGCATCGGTTTGTCTTTCACGTCTAAGGCTTCGGGGAGAAGCGGGGATTTTCGCAGGGCCGGTCGGGGTGGCCGCGAATGCCCTCAACCCCCGAACAGATCGGCCTGCCCCGGTTCACCCGCTGAAGCGCCATCGCCCGGGCTCAACCGGGCCACGAGCTGGTCCACATAGGCCTGGAACAGCGCGTCAGGGGACTGCCCGAACATGCGGATGCGGCCGGTGTGCTGCAACAGCAGCAAACCCACCCCATGGGCGAAGAGCGCGGTGTTCTCGCGCAGCGCGGCTTCGGGCGAGAGCCCCATGGCCTGCAAGGCCTGTTCGCAAGGATGCAGGGCGTCGTGCAGGCGGCTGTTGAGCTGCTGGTTCAGTTCGCTGGTCAGGCCCCGTGGGGCCAGCCCCTGCACCAAGTAGAAGCCCAGGTCCAGATCGCGAGGGTTGCGGGCGTAGAAGCCGAACCAGGCCTGCGCCTTGGCCGCGAGCATCGCCTGGGGTTGGGGTTTGGGCGGCTTGGCGGCAGCCACCTCCTGGTTCAGCCGCTCCAGCGATTCGGCCAGCAACGCGGCGTAGATCGCCTCCTTGCTCTCGAAGTAGCTGTAGATCGCCCCTGGTGTGTACGCCGCCCGCTTGGCGATTTCCCGGATGCTAGCGCCGTCCACGCCCTTTTCGGCGAAGACACTGCGCGCCGCTTCCAACACCAGGGCGCGCCGGGAATCCGACTGCGCTGCCTGGCGCAGCTGCCGTTGGCGTTGTTGTTCTCGCGCGGCCTCTGCCTCGGCTTCCGAGGGCACGGGGATCAGTTCATGCAAATGGACGTCCATGCGCGCAGTTTATCGCCCTGACGAACATGCGCCGCCAAAATTAAACGTTTGCATAAATTATTGAACGTTGTTTAAATTGCTGCTCGGCAGGTAAAAAATTCATCAACCATCCATCGATCCACGAGGCATCCATCCCATGAATGACGCCCTGACTCACCCCCCCACCCTCATGAGCGGCGCAGATTTCCGCGAATCCCTGCGCGAGCGCAAGCCGCGCGTGTTCGTGGACGGGTGCGCGGTGGACAGCGTGGCCGACGAACCGGCCTTGCAACCCGGGATCAACGCCATCGCCCTCACCTATGACTTGGCCCTCCAAGCCCGGTACGCGCCGCTGATGACGGCGGTCCAGCAGACCAGTGGCCGTCGGGTGAACCGCCTCAGCCACATCAACACCAGCAGCGGCGACCTGCTCAACAAGCTGGAAGCCGTGCGCCTGGTGTGCCAGGAGACCGGTTGCGCCCAGCGCTACCTCACGCACGACGCGCTCAATGCCATCGGCCAGGTCTCGGCCCGCATCGACGATGCCCGCGGGACCACCGAGCACACCCAGCGCTTCCTGAACTACCTGCACCGCGTGCAGGACCAGGACCTGACCCTGGGCGTGGCCATGACCGATGCCAAGGGCGACCGCAGCCGCCGTCCGCACGAGCAGGCCAACGTGGACAGCTACGTGCACGTGGTGGAGAGAAACGCACGCGGCATCGTCATCAGCGGCACCAAGGCCATCGTCACCGGCGCGCCCTACGTCCACGAACTGCTGGTGATGCCGTGCCGCCACATGGGCCGAGAGGACGCCGACTTCGCGGTTTGCTGCGCCGTGCCCATCGACGCACCCGGCCTGACCATCGTCGCTCGCCCTGCCGGCCGGCCCGGCGAAAAGGTCGAACATGGCGAAGCCCTGTTCAGCCGCAAGTACGGGCAGAGCACCGGCGTCTGCATCTTCGACCGGGTGTTCGTGCCCTGGGACAACGTGTTCTACGCCGGCGAGTGGGAGCACTCCAGCCACCTCACCTACAGCTACGCCACCCACCACCGCCACACCTGCATCGGCGCGCGCGCCGGCTTCGGCGACCTGCTCATCGGCGCCGGGGCGCTCATGTGCGAAGCCAACGGCTTCGACCCGGGGCGGGAAACGCATCTGCGTGAACAGATGGTGGAACTGATCACCATCACCGAGGGCTTCTACGCCTGCGGCGTGGCGGCCAGCGTCTATGGCAAGGCCGACCCGCACAGCCAGACCTTCATGCCCGACCCCGTCTTCTCCAACATCGGCAAGCTGCTGCTGGCCACGCAGATCTACGACATGCACCGCATCGCCCACTACGTGAGCGGCGGCCTGATCGTCACCCTGCCCGGCCCGGACGAAGACCACAACCCCGAGACCGGCGCGAAACTCTCGGACGTGCTGCGTGCCAACCCCGACGTGCCTTACGAGCAGCGAATCCAGACGGCTCGTTTCCTGGAAGACCTGACCGCTGGCTACCAGGGTGGCTGGTACAGCGTGATCAGCCTGCACGGCGGCGGTTCACCGGCCGCCATGAAACAGGAAATCTGGCGCAACTACCCGGTGGGCAACAAGGTCGAGCTGGTCGAACGCCTGTTGGAACGCGGCGTTGCGGCCGACGGCAGCGCCGCCGCATCGCCTCACGACCCGGCACGCGCCATCACGAAAAACCGGCAACCCGGCAAGTGCTGCGACACCGGCTGCACCACGCCCGGCCAGCCCGTGATGGTCGATCTTCCGTCGGTCACCAGCAGCCTTCCGTCGCGAGCCACCCCGCTGGCCAGGAAGTGAATACGAAAGTGGTTGTAAATCAAAGGGTTGGCGCTCGATTCTCGCTTGACTTCCAGCAGCAGCGCCGATACCCTCACGCCCTATGTTGCGCTGGCTCCCCATTCTTCTGCTGTGCGGTTCGGCCGTGGCCCACGCCGCGCCGGGCACCGCCAACGGCTATGAAGACATGGACTCGCTGCTCAGCGACAAGGGCCTGATGGCGCGCATCGGCCAACAAGTGCAGCATGCCCGCGACACGGTGAGCGAACAGGCGTCCAGCCTCGTCATCAATGCCATGGCCTTCCTCGATGTGCCGTACCGCTACGGCGGCAACAGCGCCGAGACGGGTTTTGACTGCAGCGGCTTCGTTCGCGCGGTGTACGAGCACCCCCTGGGCAAGATCCTGCCCCGCCGCTCCGATGAACAGGCCGCGGCCACGCAGACCATCGACCGCAGCGAACTCAAGCCCGGCGACCTGGTGTTTTTCAACACCATGCGCCGTGCCTTCAGCCACGTCGGCATCTATGTTGGCGACGGCAAGTTCATCCACTCCCCGCGCAGCGGTGCCCAGGTGCGCATGGAAGACATGCGCATGGCCTACTGGAACAAGCGCTTCAACGGCGCGCGCCGAGTGGAAGTGGCCGACAAGGCCCCCTGAGCTTTCCAGGCCGTCACGGCCACTGCGTCGCCACCCCGACGCTCACTCCATCTTGATGTTCGCGCCCTTGAGCTGGTGGTTGCTGCGCCATTCCTCGGCAATGCGGCGCGCGAAGGAAGGGCGGTCGCCAAGCGCGGGCAGGTTGTCCGACGCCAGCAGCCGCTCCCGGATGGGCGGCGTCTGCACCGCGGCGTTGATTTCCGCATTCAGCCGGTCCAGCACGCGCGTCGGCGTTCCACCCGGCGCGAACAGCCCGAACAAGGACGTGACGTTGGCCTGGGGCAGCCCCAGTTCGGCAAACGTGGGCACCTGCGGCAAGACGTCCAGGCGCTGAGGCGCGCCCACGGCCAGGGGCTTGAAGCGGCCGGCCTCGATGTGGGCCAGCTGCGCGGGAGCCACATTGGTCGACAGCAACTCGAACTGCCCGCCCAGCGCATCGGTGAGTTGCTGGCCTCCGCCCTTGTAGGGGATGTGCGTGACCGCCACGCGGCTGCCCAGCTGCACCTGTTCCAGCACCAGATGGCCGGCGGTGGCCAGGCCGGAGGTGGCCCAGCGCAGCGCGCCTGGATGGGCTTTGGCTTGCACAAGCAGGTCCGCAAAGCCCCGGCCGGTGAAGGTTGGCGTGCCCACCAGCAGCACGGGCGTGTACATCACGCTGGCCACCGGCTCGATGTCTCGAAACGGGTCGTAGCCCACCGCACCGAGGTGCGGGCGCAGGGTCAAGGGGCTGACCGCCGAGAAGGCCAGCGTGTGCCCGTCGGCTGGCGCGCGCGCCAGCGCTTGCAGCCCCACGCTGCCGCCGCCACCGCCCCGGTTTTCCACCCGCACCGCCACGCCGAGTTGCCACGACAGGCGCTCGGCCAGCGCGCGCGCGACGCCATCGCTGAGCCCACCCGGTGGATACACGACGATGATGCGCAAAGGCTGAGACGGCCACCCGGGCTGCGCACGGCTGGCCCGTGGACCGACGGCGCCTGCCAGTGCCAGCAGCGCCGGGATCGCTTGCCGACGCGACAGCCCTCCTCTCATGTCGCGGTGCGCCCCCGTCGCGTGCGCGCCTGGGCCTTGCGCGCCGTGTCCCGGGCGATCTTGAGGAAATGCGCGGCCGGGCCGGAGGCTTCGGCCGAGCGGTACACCAAGGTCAGGGGCGCATCCAACGGCGTGCCTTCGCGCAAGGGCAGATAGACGACCGCGTGGGGATGCAGGCCGCTCATGGAGGTCGGCACGACCGCGATGCCCGCGCCAGCGGCCACCAGGTTCAGGCTGGTCACCATGCGCTCGACCTCGGCGGCAATGCGCGGACGAAAACCATGGGATTCGCACAGCGCCAGCAGGTTGGCGTACAGCCCCGGGGCACCGGGCTGCCGCACCAGGATGAAGCCCTCCTCGCGCAGGTCCGCCAACGCCAGCGCGCCCGACCGGCGTCGCGCCAAGGCGTGGTCTGCGGGCAGCGCCACCAGCACCGGCTCGCGCAGCAGCACCTCGAAGGTCAGGCTCTCGGGCTGCGACACCGGCACGCGGATCAGACCGCAATGCAGCCGCCCCGCCGCCACCGCCTCGGTGATGCCGGCCGCGTGGTCTTCGCGGATCGACAGTGCGATGCCGGGCCAGGCCCGCCGGCAGGCGCGCAAGGCCTCGGGGGTGAAAGCATGCGCGGCGGCGGAGCTGGTGAAGCCGACATGGAGCACACCGAGTTCGCCGCGCGCCACGCGCGCCATGCGCTGCTCCATGGCCGCCATGTCGTCCACCAGCTGGCGCGCTTCCCGCTCGAACAGGCGCCCGGCGTCCGACAACGCCACGCCCTTGGGATGGCGGTGGAACAAGGCAACGCCGAGCTCCTTTTCCAGTGCCTTGATCTGCAGGCTCAATGGCGGCTGCTGGATGCCCAGGCGCTCGGCCGCGCGCGTCATGTGGCCGGCCTCGGCGACGGCCAGGAAGTAGCGCAGGTGCCTGATTTCCATATCTGAAAGGTATTGAAACTCGGATTTCAGTATATTTGACATGGGGTGGCGGCGCACCTATCGTCCGCGTGGATTCGAACAACCACTGGAGACCTTTCATGCCCCTTCGCCCCATCGCGCTGCTGGCGCTGGCGGCCCTCGCCGGCCACAGCGGTGGCGCCATCGCCCAGGTGCCCACCGACCCTCAGCCCCGCGCCTGCCCCGCCGAAGTGCCGGCCGGTGCCACCTGCCACACCGGCGAAGACGGGCTCGGTGGCTTCTACTGGATCGCCCTGCCCGCCGGTTGGAAACCTGAAACCGGCGTGCTCGTCGTGCATGCCCATGGAGGCCCCGCCGACACCGGACCGGCCACGCTCGCGCGCGGCGAGGAAGACCTCAAACGCTGGGCCGTGACCGTCAAGGCCGGCCACGCCTGGGCGGGCGCCACCTACCGCCGGGGGGGCTTTGGCGTGAGCATGGCGGCCGAGGACACCGAGCGCGTGCGCCGCGTCTTCGTGAAGCATTTCGGCCCACCCCGCCGCACCATCCTGCACGGGCAAAGCTACGGCGGCTCGGTCGCCGCCAAGGGCGCCGAACTGTACGCCACGGTAGACGGCCCCAACGGACCCGTCAAAGGTCCTTACGACGGCATGCTGCTCACCAGCGGCATGCTGGGCGGCGGCACCCGCGCCTACGACTTCCGGATCGACTTGCGCGTGGTCTACCAGTACGTGTGCAAGAACCACCCGAAGGCAGACGAGCCCCAATACCCGCTGTGGCAGGGCCTGCCCATGGACGCCAAGCTCACGCGCGCCGAACTGGCCAATCGCGTGGACGAATGCACCGGCGTGCGCAAGCCCGCCGCGCAACGCACCGAACAGCAGAAGACCAACCTCGCCAACATCGTCAACGTCATCAAGATCCCGGAACGCTCGCTGATCGCCCACCTCAACTGGGCGACCTGGCTGTTCCGCGACCTGACGCAGCTGCGCCTGGGCAACCGCAACCCGTTCAACAACGCCAACGTGCGGTACACCGGCTCCACCGACGACGCAGCCCTGAACGCCGGCGTGCTGCGCTACACCGCCGACCCGGCGGCCGTGGCCGAGCTGGCGAAGGACAGCGACCCCGAAGGCCGGATCAACATGCCCGTGCTCTCGCTGCACGCCGTCAACGATCCGACCGCATTCGTCGAACTCTCGTCCGCCTACCGCGAGACACTGGATCGCGCGGGCAAGGGCAACCTGCTGGTGCAGACCTTCAGCGACGAATCCGAGCACAGCTATCTGAGCGATCCACAGTACCCCGCGCTGTTCACCGCCCTGCTCAACTGGATCGACAAGAACGAGAAGCCCACGCCCCAGACGGTGGCCACGCTCTGCAAGGGCTACGAGGCCGCGTACGGCGACACCTGCAAGCTGCTGCCCGACTACCGCAGCGCGCCGCTGGCCAGCCGCGTCCCTGCCCGCTGAACGCGGCCCACTAAAAAAGCCGCCGACCCGTGAGGGCTGGCGGCTTCTTTTTGGCCGGCATCGCGGCGCTTACTTGCGCTGCGGCGGCACGTCCGTGCAGGAGCCGTGGGCGATCTCCGCCGCCATGCCGATGCTCTCGCCCAGCGTGGGGTGGGGGTGGATGGTCTTGCCAATGTCCACTGCGTCCGCGCCCATCTCGATGGCGAGGGCGATCTCGCCGATCATGTCGCCCGCGTGCGTGCCCACCATGCCGCCGCCCAGGATCTTGCCGTGACCATGGGCCTCGGGCGAGTCGTCGAACAGCAGCTTGGTCACGCCTTCGTCGCGGCCGTTGGCGATGGCGCGGCCCGAGGCCGTCCAGGGGAACAAGCCCTTCTTGACCTTGATGCCCTGCGCCTTGGCCTGGTCCTCGGTGAGACCCACCCAGGCCACCTCGGGGTCGGTGTAGGCCACGCTCGGAATGACGCGCGCGTTGAACGCCGCGCTGGCCAGCTCCTTGTTGCCCTGCAGTTCACCCGCGATCACCTCGGCCGCCACGTGCGCCTCATGCACCGCCTTGTGCGCCAGCATGGGCTGGCCCACGATGTCGCCAATGGCGAAGATGTTGGGCACGTTGGTGCGCATCTGGATGTCGACGTTGATGAAGCCCCGGTCGGTCACCGCCACACCGGCCTTCTCGGCGCCGATCTTCTTGCCATTGGGCGTGCGGCCCACGGCCTGCAGCACCAGGTCGTAGGTTTGCGGCGCGGGCGCCGTGCCACCCGGCTCGGCACTCTCGAACGTCACCTCGATGCCCGCCGATGTGGCCTTGGCCGACACCGTCTTGGTCTTGAGCATGATGTTGTCGAAGCGCGGCGCGTTCATCTTCTGCCAGATCTTCACGAGGTCGCGGTCCGCGCCCTGCATCAGACCGTCGAGCATTTCCACCACGTCCAGGCGCGCGCCCAGGGTGCTATAGACGGTGCCCATTTCCAGGCCGATGATGCCGCCGCCCAGGATCAGCATGCGCTTGGGCACTTCCTTGAGCGCCAACGCGCCAGTGCTGTCCACCACGCGCGGATCGTCTGGCATGAAAGGCAGGCGCACAGCCTGTGAGCCGGCCGCGATGATGGCTTTCTTGAAGCCGATCACCTGCTTCTTGCCGGTTTTCTCCTGACCGGTGGCTCCCGTGGTCTCTTCCACTTCCAGGTGGTTGGCGCCCACGAAGGAGCCGACACCGCGCACGGTCGTGACCTTGCGCATCTTGGCCATGGCGGCCAGGCCACCGGTGAGCTTGCCGATCACCTTTTCCTTGTGGCCGCGCAGCTTCTCGATGTTGACCACCGGGCGACCGAACTCCACGCCCAGCGCCGCCATGTGGCTGACCTCGTCCATCACCGCCGCCACGTGCAGCAGCGCCTTGGACGGAATGCAACCCACGTTCAGGCACACGCCACCCAGGGTGGCGTAGCGCTCGACCAGCACGACCTTCAGGCCCAGGTCGGCCGCGCGGAAAGCCGCGCTGTAGCCGCCGGGACCACCACCGAGCACGACCACGTCGCACTCGAGATCGGCGCTGCCGCCAAAGCTGGCGGCGGTCGGCGCAGCCACCGGGGCCGCAGCCGGCGCCGCGGCGGGTGCCGCTTGCGGCGCGGGTGCCGTTGCGCTGGCGGCGGGCGCGGCAGCGGCCTCACCAGCGGCTTCAAGCGTCAGCACCACGCTGCCCTGCTTGACCTTGTCGCCCAGCTTGACCTTGAGCTCCTTGACCACGCCCGCCTGGGAAGACGGAATTTCCATCGAGGCCTTGTCGGACTCCACGGTGATCAGGCTTTGCTCGGCCTTGACCGTGTCGCCGGGTTTGACCAGCAACTCGATCACCGCCACTTCGTCAAAGTCGCCGATGTCGGGGACCTGGATATCGATGATTGCCATCTGCGCGCTCCTTTACAGCAACACGCGACGGAAGTCGCTGAGGATCTGGCCGAGGTACACGTTGAAGCGCGCGGCGGCGGCGCCGTCGATCACGCGGTGGTCCCAGGTCAGCGAGAGCGGCAGCATCAGGCGCGGCTGGAAGGCCTTGCCGTCCCACACCGGCTCCATGGTGCTCTTGCACCCGCCGAGGATGGCCACTTCGGGCGCGTTGATGATGGGCGTGAAGTAGCGCCCGCCGATGCCGCCCAGGCTGGAGATGGTGAAGGTCGCCCCGCTCATCTCGGCCGGGCTCAGCTTGCCTTCGCGCGCCTTCTTGGCGAGCTCGCCCATTTCCTGGCTGATCTGCAGCACGCCCTTCTTGTCGGCGTCCTTGATCACCGGGACCATCAGGCCGTTGGGCGTGTCGGCCGCGAAGCCGATGTGCCAGAACTGCTTGTAGATCAGGGCGTCACCGTCGATCGAGCTGTTGAATTCAGGGAATTTCTTGAGCGCGGCCACGCAGGCCTTGATCAGGAAAGCGAGCATGGTGACTTTCACGCCGCTCTTCTCGTTTTCCTTGTTGGTGGACACGCGGAAGGCTTCGAGGTCGGTGATGTCGGCGTCGTCGTGGTTGGTGACCGCCGGGATCATGACCGCGTTGCGCAGCAGGTTGGCGCCGCTGATCTTCTTGATGCGGCCCATCTCCTTGCGCTCGATCGGGCCGAACTTGGCGAAGTCGACCTTGGGCCAGGGGATCAGACCCAGGCCGGCACCGTCGCCACCACCGCCAGCCGGGGCCTTGGCCGCCTGCGCCTTGGTCTGCGTGGCGCCGGCCATCACGGCCTTGGTGAAACCTTGCACGTCGTCGAGCACGATGCGGCCCTTGGGACCGCTGCCCTTGACCTCTTCCAGCGGCACACCGAGTTCACGGGCGAACTTGCGCACCGAGGGCGAGGCGTGGGGCAGGCCCAGCGGCGCCGTGGCAGTGGGGTTGTGGGCCGGTGCGGCGGCGGCGGGCGCCGATGCCGTGGCGGCCTGGGGTGCTGCCGCAGCGGCAGCAGGTGCCGTGGGCGCGGCCGTCGGTGCGGCGGCGGGCGCCGGCGCTGCGGCCGGGGCGGCGGCGCCTTCCAGAATCGCCAGCAGGTCACCGATGTTCACGGTGTCGCCGATCTTGACCTTGAGCTCCTTGAGCACACCAGCGGCCGAAGACGGGATCTCCATCGAGGCCTTGTCGGACTCGACCGTGATCAGGCTCTGCTCCACCGCGATCTTGTCGCCAGGCTTGACCAGCACCTCGATCACCGCGACGTCCTTGAAGTCGCCGATGTCGGGCACACGCACCTCGACCGGGCCGGCGGCTGCGGCGGGCGCCGCCGCAGGCGCGGCAGCCGGTGCCGCAGGGGTCGAGGCCGGTGCAGCGGCCGCAGCCTGTGCCGCCGCTGGAGCCGGAGCAGCTGCGGTCTCTCCCGCCGCCTCCAGCACCAGCACCACCGAACCTTGCTTGACCTTGTCGCCCAGCGCCACCTTGAGCTCCTTGACCACGCCGGCCGTGCTGGAAGGGATCTCCATCGAGGCCTTGTCGGACTCGACCGTGATCAGCGACTGCTCGGCCTTGACCGTGTCACCCACCTTCACCAGCAGCTCGATGACCGCCACTTCATCAAAGTCCCCGATGTCCGGGACCTTCACATCAATCAGTGCCATGTTCTTGTCTCCGGATTACGCGTACAGCGGGTTCACTTTGTCGGCGTTGATGCCGTACTTCTTGATCGCTTCGGCCACCTTGGCCACCGGCAGCTTGCCCTCTTCGCTCAGGGACTTGAGCGCAGCGACCACGATGTAGTGGCGGTTGATCTCGAAGTGCTCGCGCAACTTGCTGCGGAAGTCGCTGCGACCGAAACCGTCGGTGCCCAGCACCTTGTACGTGCGCTCCTTGGGAATGAAGGGGCGGATCTGCTCCGCGTAGTTCTTCATGTAGTCGGTGGATGCGATCACCGGGCCGGTGGTGGCGCTCAGTTGCTGCGCCACGAAGGGCACGCGCGGCGTTTCGGTCGGGTGCAGCAGGTTCCAGCGGTCGGCGTCCTGGCCGTCACGGGCCAGTTCGTTGAAGCTCGGGCAGCTCCACACGCCGGCGCTCACACCCCAGTCCTTCTCCAGCAGTTCCTGCGCGGCGATGCTCTCGCGCAGGATGGTGCCGCTGCCCAGCAGTTGCACGCTGGGCGCGTCCTTCTTGAGGGCCGGCGCCTGCTTGCAGTAGTACATGCCCTTGATGATCTGCTCCTCCGTGCCGGGCTGCAGGCCGGGCATGGGATAGTTCTCGTTGAGCAGCGTCAGGTAGTAGAAGACGTTGTCCTGCTTCTCCACCATGCGCTTCAAGCCGTGGTGCAGGATCACCGCCACTTCGTGCGCGAAGGTCGGGTCGTAGCTGATGCAGTTCGGGATCGTGCCGGCCAGGATGTGGCTGTGGCCGTCTTCGTGCTGCAGGCCTTCGCCGTTGAGCGTGGTGCGGCCCGAGGTGCCGCCCAGCAGGAAGCCGCGCGCCTGCATGTCGCCCGCCGCCCAGGCGAGGTCGCCGATGCGCTGGAAGCCGAACATGGAGTAGTACACGTAGAACGGCACCATGATGCGGTTGCTCGTGCTGTAGCTCGTGGCCGCCGCGATCCAGCTGCTCATGCCGCCGGCTTCGTTGATGCCTTCCTGCAGGATCTGGCCGGCCTTGTCTTCCTTGTAGTACATCACCTGGTCCTTGTCGACCGGGGTGTACTGCTGACCGTGCGGGTTGTAGATGCCGACCTGACGGAACAGGCCTTCCATGCCGAAGGTGCGGGCTTCATCCACCAGGATGGGCACGATGCGCGGTCCCAGGGCTTGGTCGCGCAGCAGCTGGGTGAGGAAGCGCACGTAGGCCTGCGTGGTCGAGATCTCGCGGCCTTCGGCCGTGGGGTCGAGCACGGCCTTGAAGGTGTCGAGCGAGGGCACGGTGAAGCTTTCATCGGCCTTCACGCGGCGCTTGGGCAGGTAGCCGCCCAGGGCCTGGCGACGCTCGTGCAGGTACTTCATTTCCGGCGTGTCTTCGGCCGGCTTGTAGAACGGGATCTTGGAGAGTTCGCTGTCCGGGATCGGAAGGTTGAAGCGGTCGCGGAAGATCTTGATGTCCTCGTCCGTGAGCTTCTTGGTCTGGTGGACCGTGTTCTTGCCCTCGCCCGCCTTGCCCATGCCAAAACCCTTGACGGTCTTGATCAGCAGCACGGTGGGCTGGCCCTTGTGGTTGACCGCCTTGTGGTAGGCCGCATAGACCTTCTGGGGGTCGTGGCCGCCGCGCTTGAGGTTCCAGATGTCGTTGTCGCTCAGGTGGGCGACCATCTCCAGCGTCTTGGGATCGCGGCCGAAGAAATGCTTGCGCACGTAGGCGCCGTCGTTGGCCTTGAACGACTGGTAGTCGCCATCGACCGTGTCCATCATGATCTTGCGCAGCGCGCCGTCCTTGTCGCGCGCCAGCAGCGAGTCCCACTCGCTGCCCCACAGCAGCTTGATCACGTTCCAGCCGGAGCCGCGAAACTCGCCTTCGAGCTCCTGGATGATCTTGCCGTTGCCGCGCACCGGGCCGTCCAGGCGCTGCAGGTTGCAGTTCACCACGAAGATCAGGTTGTCCAGGTTTTCACGGGCGGCCAGGCTGATGGCGCCCAGCGACTCGACTTCGTCCATCTCGCCGTCGCCGCAGAACACCCAGACCTTGCGGTTCTCGGTGTTGGCAATGCCACGGGCATGCAGGTACTTCAGGAAACGCGCCTGGTAGATCGCCATCAGCGGGCCCAGGCCCATGGACACCGTGGGGAACTGCCAGAACTCGGGCATGAGCTTGGGGTGCGGGTAGCTCGACAGCCCTTTGCCGTTGACTTCCTGACGGAAATTGAGCAACTGCTCTTCGGTCAGGCGGCCTTCCAGGTAGGCGCGGGCGTACACACCGGGGGACACGTGTCCCTGGATGTAGAGGCAATCGCCGCCGTGGTTCTCGCTCTCGGCATGCCAGAAGTGGTTGAAGCCGGCGCCGAACATGTGGGCCAGCGAGGCGAACGAACCAATGTGACCGCCCAGGTCGCCCCCATCCTCGGGGTTGTGGCGGTTGGCCTTGACCACCATGGCCATGGCGTTCCAGCGCATGTAGGCGCGCAGACGTTCTTCGATCTCGATGTTGCCCGGGCAGCGCTCTTCCTGGTTGGGCTCGATGGTGTTGACGTAACCGGTGGTGGCCGAGAACGGCAGGTCGATGCTGTGCTGGCGGGCTTCCTCCAGCAGCTGTTCGAGCAGGAAGTGCGCGCGCTCGGGGCCCTCGCGCTCGATGACGGCGGCCAGCGCCTCCATCCACTCACGGGTTTCCTGGGAATCCGCATCGGCGGCACCACGGGCATTGAGAGCGTCATTCGCTGACATTGTTGTCTCCTGTTGGTTTGAATCGAGCTTACGGAGGTCTATCCGCACTGTCACTGATTTTTCCACAAAAGCTTTTCATTTTCAACATATGCTTTATGTTTTTATATTATGAAAATTTAAGCCATTGACGAAACAGGCCTTGGGCGCGACAAAACCAGCGTTTCTCCTGCGCCTACGAAGGGCGTGGAGCACCCACTCACGTAGACTCTCGGGTTCATGATTCCCCTGCCCCAAACCACGCCGACCAACAGCCCGCCTGCCCAGGCCGTGTGGTGGAAGCGCTGGTGGCGCCGCCTGCCGCCGTCCCGCCAGGATCGCTTCGCCACCCTCGGCCCCTTGCTGGCCGTGCTCCTGTTTCTCTCGGCCATCGTGGTCGCCATCACCTACCTGCGTTACGAGGAACTCGAGCGCGAACAGGAGGCCGTCACGCGCGACGTGGAGTACGCCCAGCAGCGCCTGCGCCTGCGCCTGCTCGAACGGCAGGAGCAGCTCATGCGACTGGCCCGTGAGGTGGGCAACAAGGAGATCGAGAGCGAGGAGTTCGAGTTCCAGGTCGAATCCCTGGTGAGCCAGTTCCCCGAGATGCTGGCCATCAGCTGGATCGATGGCCGGCGCAACGTGCTGGCCACCTACGCCTCGCCCAGCGCACCGGCGGGACTGGTGCGCCCCGTTGGCACGGTGCTCTCGGCCGGCGAAACCGACGGCTCCTTCGACTTGGCCCGCGACCTGCGCCAACCTATCTACTCGCGCCCGCTGGGCGAGGACGCGCGCAATTCCACGCTGATGCTGCACGTGCCGCTGAGCGAGCAGGGCCGCTTCTCCGGCACCATCATGGGTGAGTACTCGGTCGATGGGCTGATGCGCTTCGGCATCCCGCCGGAAATCATGGCGCGCTATGCCGTGGCCTTGGTGGACGATCGCGGCCACGTGCTGGCCGGCAGCCTGCAGACACCCACCAGCGTGCTGCGCCTGCTGCCGTGGTCCAACCCGCCGCTGGAGCACGAGGTGCCCGTCTCGCCCGTGGGCAACGGCCTGATCCTGAAAGCCCAGGGCTACCGCACCTCGCAGGACATCGTGGGCAGTGGTTTCTTCTGGGTCATCGGCGCGCTGTCCGCACTCACGGTCTGGATGCTGCTCGGCACCTGGCGCCACACCCGCCGCCGCGTGCAGGCGCAGCAGGCGCTGGTGGCCGAGACCAACTTCCGCCGGGCGATGGAAAACTCCATGCTCACCGGCATGCGGGCGCTGGACATGCAGGGCCGCATCACCTACGTCAACCCGGCCTTCTGCTCGATGACCGGCTGGACCGAAGGCGAACTCGTCGGCCGCACCGCGCCCTTCCCCTACTGGCCGGAAGAGGAGCACGACCAACTCGCCGCGCGACTGGAAGACGAGCTGCGCGGCCGCTCCACGCCAGGCGGCTTCGAGGTCCATGTGAAGCGCCGCGACGGCAGCATCTTCGACGCGCGCATGTACGTCTCGCCGCTGATTGATCCCAAGGGCCACCAGACCGGCTGGATGACCTCCATGACCGACATCACCGAGCCCAAGCGCATCCGGGAGGAGCTTTCGGCCTCCTACGAACGCTTCACCACGGTGCTGGAGTCGCTCGACTCCGCCGTCTCGGTCGCACCCCTGGGCAGCGACGAGATGCTGTTCGCCAACAAGATGTACCGCCTGTGGTTCGGCACGCGGGGCCAGGGGCACCGGCACCTGGTCGACCTCGCCGGCAACCAGCCCTCCCCCAGCCCCGACGACGGTGACGCCGTGGACGCCTTCGCCGGCATGCCCACCGAAACGCTGACCGACGCCGGCGCGGAGAACGCCGAAGTGTTCGTGGAAGAACTGGACCGTTGGCTGGAGGTGCGCACGCGTTATCTCACCTGGGTCGACGGCCGGCTGGCGCAAATGGTGATCGCCAGCGACATCACGCCCCGCCGCTACGCGGAAGAACAAGCCTCTCGCCAGGCCGAGCGCGCGCAGACCGCGAGTCGCCTGATCACCATGGGAGAGATGGCATCGAGCGTGGCGCACGAACTCAACCAGCCGCTGACCGCGATCACCAACTATTGCAACGGCATGATCTCGCGCGTGACCGAGCAGCGCATCACCACCGACGAGTTGCTGGGCGCGCTGGAGAAGACCTCGCGCCAGGCTCAGCGCGCCGGTCAGATCATCCAGCGCATCCGGGCTTTCGTGAAGCGCAGCGAACCCAATCCCACGCTGTCCGACGTGGCACAGATGGTGAGCAACGCGATCGAACTCGCCGACATCGAGCTGCGCCGGCATCAGGTGCGCCTCTCGCCCTACGTGGCCGCGCGCTTGCCGAATCTCATGGTCGATCCCATCCTGATCGAGCAGGTGTTGATCAATCTCCTCAAGAACGCGGGTGAAGCCATCGCGCAGGCGGGGCGCGCGCCGGGTGAACGCTACGTGGAGTTGCGCGTCGGGCCACGCCGTCTGGACGACGTGGATGTGGTGGAGTTCTCGGTGCGCGACTCGGGCAATGGCGTGCCCGACGAAATGATCGAGCGCATCTACGAAGCCTTCTACAGCACCAAGAGCGAAGGCATGGGCATCGGCCTCAAACTGTGCCGCAGCATCGTCGAATCGCACCACGGCCGGATGCAGGTTCAGAACATCTACAATGGTGAAGAGGTGGTGGGCTGCTGCTTCAGCTTCTGGATCCCCGTGATCTCTCGGCTGCAGAATCTCAGCGCCGCGGCCGGGCCCGCCACAGAGCCGCTGACGGACACTGAAAGAGCGAGATGAGTTTGATCCCCAAAAAAGGCAGCGTCTACGTGGTCGATGACGACGAGGCGGTGCGCGACTCTCTGCAATGGCTGCTCGAAGGCAAGGACTTCCGGGTCCGATGTTTCGAATCGGCCGAGGCCTTTCTGAGCCGCTACGACGCACGCGAAGTGGCCTGCCTGATCGCCGACATCCGCATGGGTGGCATGACCGGCATGGAACTGCAGGAACGCCTGATCGAGCGCCAGTCGCCCCTGCCCATTGTCTTCATCACCGGCCACGGCGACGTGCCCATGGCGGTGGAATCGATGAAGCGCGGCGCGCTCGACTTCATCCAGAAACCCTTCAAGGAAGACCAGCTCGTGGCCCTGGTCGAGCGCATGCTCGAACACGCGCGCGAAGCCTTCGCCACCCACCAGCAGGCGGTCAGCCGCGACGCCCTGCTCTCCAAGCTGACCAGCCGCGAGGCGCAGGTGCTCGAACGCATCGTCGCCGGCCGGCTGAACAAGCAGATCGCCGACGACCTGGGCATCAGCATCAAGACGGTGGAGGCACACCGCGCCAACATCATGGAAAAGCTCGGCGCCAACACCGTGGCCGACCTGCTCAAGATCGCGCTGGGGCAGACCCCGGCGAAGGCCTGAATCCCTTCATCAGCCACACCCATTCCCCCTAACGCCCGCCGCTTTCCCGGCGGGCGTTTGCATTTCAACCG
>JAGKSX010000094.1 GCA_018993155.1 Hydrogenophaga sp. | reverse complement strand
AGCTTGATCCACATGCCGATCAGCGGCAGGTTCAAGATGATCAGCATGGCGTTGCCGATCCACATGGAAGCGATCAGGCCCCAGAACAGTTCCGGGTTGCTGGTCATGACCTGCGGGCCCGGCTGGATGTTGTGGATGGTCATGGCACCGACCATCAGCGCCATCACGGCGTTGGGCGGAATGCCCAGCGTGAGCAACGGGATGAACGAGGTCTGCGCACCGGCGTTGTTGGCGGACTCGGGGCCGGCCACGCCACGGATGTTGCCCTTGCCGAACGGGATCTCTCCGGGCTTGAGCTTGACCTTCTTCTCGATCGTGTAGGCCGCGAAAGCCGACAGCAGCGCACCACCGCCAGGCAGGATGCCCAGCGCCGAACCCAGGGCCGTGCCACGCAGGACCGCCGGCAGCATGTTCTTGAAGTCCTCCTTGGTGGGCATCAGGCCGTGCACCTTGTCGGTGAACACCTGGCGCTCGCCTTCGGGGTGGGACAGGTTGTGGATGATCTCGCCGTAGCCGAACACGCCCATGGCGATCACGACGAAGCTGATGCCGTCGGTGAGCTCAGGCACGTCGAAGCTGAAGCGCGCCACGCCCGAGTTCACGTCGGTGCCCACCAGGCCCAGCAGCAGGCCCAGCACGATCATGGCCAGCGCCTTGACGAGCGAACCCGAAGCCAGCACCACGGCGCCGATCAGGCCCACGATCATGAGCGAGAAGTACTCGGCGGGGCCGAAGCTCAGGGCCACCTCGGTCAGCGGCGGCGCGAACGCGGCCAGCACCAAGGTGCCGACGCAACCCGCAAAGAACGAACCCAGACCAGCGGCCGCCAGCGCAGGGCCTGCCCGGCCCTTCTTCGCCATCTGGTGGCCGTCGATCACGGTCACCACCGACGACGATTCGCCGGGCAGGTTGACCAGAATGGCGGTGGTGGAACCACCATACTGCGCGCCGTAGTAGATACCGGCCAGCATGATCAGTGCGGCCACGGGCGGCAGGCCGTAGGTGGCGGGCAGCAGCATGGCGATGGTGGCAACCGGGCCGATGCCGGGCAGCACGCCGATCAGGGTGCCCAGCAAGCAACCCACCAGGGCGTAGAGGATGTTCTGGAAAGTGAAGGCGACGCCGAAGCCCAGCGCCAGATGGTCAAAAAGTTCCATGAAAAGAGTCTCCGGATCAGGCGGTCAGGAACGCAGGCCACACCGGGAACTGCAGATTCAATGCGTAGACAAAGGCGCCGTAGCTGCCGACGGCAAGGATGGTCGCGAGGATCACCGACTCCTTGAGGCTGGAGTTGGGGCGCGCGTAGCCGGCGATGAGGACCAGTGCATAGATCGCGACGATCAGACCGAAGGCGGGAAGGCCCACGCTTGGCAGGCCGACGAGCAGGATGCCGAAAGCCAGGTTGGCGCCGATGATGAAGCCCAGGGGGCGCCAGGCAATGCTGCCGATGGGGTCACCATCGATGGCCTTGCTCTTGAACGACTGCAGCGTCACGATCAGTCCCAGCCCCGCCAGGACGATGCCTAGCAACAGTGGGAAGTAGCCTGGGCCCATGCGCGCCGCGCTGCCAACCGTGAAGTTGGTCGCTCCGATGGCAAACGTGATGCCAACGATGGTGAACATGAGTCCAGAGAAAAAGTCCTTTTGGCTTGCCAATTTCACGGCGTCTCCTCAATTTGTGGGTGTCGGGGGCGATTTTGATGCGGCCGCGCCATTTGGCGCATGTGGGTTACACCTACTCCAGGCCAGTTCGACCAGAGCCTGCGGGTCGCAGGCCTGGCTTCACCACTTGCCTTTGGGCTGCTGGGCGCGCACAAAGGCCGCAATGATATCGGCGGAAGCCTGCCGATTCGCCTGCCGCGCGAAATCAATCGCGGTCAGTCCCCGTTCGTTCCTGAGCAGCGGGTCGGCGCCCTCCTCCAGCAACAGCTTGACCACGCCCGCGCTGCCGTATTGGGCGGCCATCATGAGGGGCGTGGTCTTGTTGGGCGACTCGGCGTCGATGTAGGCGTGGTGTTCGAGCAGCAGCCGCACCATGGCCGCGCTGTTGTCGCCGGCGTGGCTGGCGGCATAGTGCAAGGGCGTCCAGCCCGGCTTGTTGACCTCGGCCTTGCGCGCGATCAGCCGTTTGGCCAGATCCAGCTGGCCTTTGATCGCCGCGATCATCAGGGGGCTCTCATCCTTGCTGGTGCGAGCCTCCACGTCCACCTTGTTCTGGCTCAGCAGAAAGTCGGTCACCTGCGGCGCGTCGCCGCGAATCGCAAGGTACAAGGCATGCTCGCCTGCGGCGTTGCGGGTGTTCAGGTCGAAACCCCGCTGCCCGAGCTGCCGCACGGTGGCGACGTCGTCTTTCGCGATGGCGATGAAGAAGTCGTCGAACGAGCTGGCCCAGACCGAACCCGTGCACGCCAGGATCAGAGCAGCGATCCATTTAAAAACAATGTACTTTTTAAGATTTCTCATGTATTGGATGAGGAAATTTGTGCCGATGGAGCAGCGGTCACCTGGTCAAACAGCTGCTCGAAATTGCGGCTGGTGGCTTCCGCCACGGCCTCCACGCTGAGTCCCTTGAGCTCGGCGACCTGCTTGGCGACCCAGGGCACGTAAGCCGGCGTGTTTGTCTTGCCGCGGTAGGGCACGGGTGCGAGGTAGGGGCTGTCGGTTTCGATGAGGGTGCGGTCCAGCGGCACATAGGCGGCCACCTCGCGCAGATCGGCCGCGGTGCGAAACGTCAGGATGCCGGAGAAAGAAATGAAAAAGCCAAGGTCGAGTGCGGCACGGGCCACCGTCATGCTTTCGGTGAAGCAGTGGAAAACCCCTTTTGCCGGCGCCAGCCCGGCGGCGGTGCCGGAGGCGAAACCGCCCTCCTCGCGCAGGATCGCCACCGTGTCGTCGGACGCGCTGCGGGTGTGGATCACCAGGGGCAGCGCGGTCTGGCGGGCGGCGCGGATGTGGACGCGAAACCGCTCGCGCTGCCATTCCATGTCGGCCACCGTGCGGTCGCCCAGGCGGTAGTAGTCCAGCCCGGTTTCACCGATGCCCACCACCCGAGGGCGGGCCGCGCGTTCCAGCAGGTCGTCGAGCGTCGGCTCCTGCACCTCGTCGCTGTCGGGGTGCACCCCGACAGTGGACCAGAGGTGGTCGTGGTCGCGGGCGAGGCTGTAGACGTCTTCGAATTCTTCCAGCGTGGTGCAGATGCACAGGGCCCGGTCGACCTGGGCTTGCGACATGGCGTCGAGGATGTCGGGCAGTTGGGCCCGGAGCTCGGGAAAGCTGAGGTGGCAGTGGGAGTCGGTGAACATACGGAAAAGGTGCCGGCATGAAAAAGCCGATGGGCACCGCATTGTGCGCCGCATCGGCTGGCCGGGAATCGGTGTGTCAGAGTGTCTGGGTGGCGCGGTCGGAACCGAGGCTGGAGCCCAGGATCTCCTCGATCTTCAATTTGAGCTGGCGCGACTTCTCGTCTGCCGGGAACCGGATGCCCACGCCCTGCGTGCGGGCGCCCTGGGCCTTGGCGGGGGTGACCCAGGCCACCTTGCCCGCGACCGGGTAACGCTGCGGGTCGTCGGGCAGGCTGAGCAGCACGTACACATCGTCGCCCAGGCGGTACTCGCGCGAAGAAGGGATGAAGATGCCGCCGTCGGCGAACAAGGGGATGTACGCGGCGTACAGCGCCGCCTTTTCCTTGATGGAGAGCTGGATCACGCTCGGCCGCGCCGCCGCAGCCGATGGAGGGGGGGAGGTGCTCATGGTTGGCGAGTTTAGCGGCAATACCCTGCCGCGCGGGTGGTTTTAAGGCCGTGCGTCAGCCCTTGCGCGCCGCCCCGCTGGCCAGCACCTGCCGGGTGCGCGCCGCCCAGGCTTCCTGCATCAGGCCGGCGTTGTAGGGGTGTTCGACCGAGCGTGCGGCGCTCATGAGCTCGCGCGACCACTGCGCCAGCGCACCCCAGCGGGGTGCGGGGGGCAGTTGATCGGTCTGGAAAAAGCGCGCGGGCGCGCCTGCGGCCCGGGCCATGAGGTCGTGGCACAGCTTCTGCAGCACGGCGAGTTGCTGGGCCGGCGGCCATCCATTGAGGGTGCCCCAGTCGCCCCGGGCCAGCGCCTGGGGCAGTTGTGCCCAGGTCGCGCCCTGCAAACCGGTGGCCGCCCAGGCCAGGGCATCGTCGGGCCGACCACCGGCGGCCTGCAGCCACACGGCGGCCTGCGCGCGGTCCACCGCCTTGTTGCCGTCGGTGGCCTGTTGCACCAGCCAGTCCAGCGCCTCGGCCTCCTCGGGCCACACCATGCTGTGGGTCTGGCAGCGGCTGCGGATGGTGGGCAGCAGCTGGTGCGCGGCTTCGGTGGAGAGCACGAAGCGCACTTCCCCCACCGGTTCTTCCAGCGTCTTGAGCAAGGTGTTGGCCGACTCGATGTTCATGCGCTCGGCCGGGTGCACCAGGATCACCTTGGTGCGGCCGCGCGAGCGCGTGAACTGCGTGAAGCCCACCGCCTCGCGCGCCGCCTCCACCCGGATGAGCTTGCTGGCCTTGCGCTTCTTGTCGTCGATTTCTTTCTGCGCGCCCTCGTCCAGCGGCCAGCCGAGTTCCAGGCTCAGGGTCTCGGGCATGAGCGCGCACAGGTCGGCATGGGTGCGCACGTCGATCGCATGGCAGCTGCCACAGACGCCGCAGGCCCCATCGGGGGTCGGCTGCTCGCACAGCCAGGCGCGGGCCAGCGCCAGCGCGAGGTCGTACTGGCCCAGGCCCGACGGGCCGGACAGCAGCAAGGCGTGGCCGCGCTGGGCCAGCAGGCCGCGCAGCTGTTTCTGCAGCCAGGGGGCGAGCTGGCTCATGCGCGGGCCTCGGTGGGTTGAAGCCAGCCACGCTGTTCGAACGCCTGACGCACCTGCTGCCAGACCTCGGCCTTGGGCTGGTCGGAGGCGATGCGGGCAAAGCGCTCGGGCGCGCCTTCCATGCGTTGGGCGTAGCCCGCCGCCACCCGCTCGAAGAACGCCTGCGGCTGCGACTCGAAACGGTCGGGCACGCGGGCGCAGGCCAAGCGCTGCGCGGCCACGGCGGGCGGCAGGTCGAACCACACCGTGAGGTCGGGTTGGCGAAGCGCGTCCGTGCCAGGCTGCCCCTGGACCCAGCGCTCGAGTTGCCGCAGGACCGCGAGGTCGAACCCCCGTCCGCTGCCCTGGTAGGCGAAGGTGGCGTCGGTGAACCGGTCGCACAGCACCACCTCGCCACGCATGAGGGCGGGTTCGATGACCTGTTGCAGGTGATCGCGGCGCGCCGCGAACATCAACAAGGCCTCGCTCAGCGGATCCATGGCGTCGTTCAGCACCAGTTCGCGGAGCTTTTCCGCCAGCGGGGTGCCACCGGGCTCGCGGGTGAGCGCAACGCTGCGGCCCGCCGCCCGGAAAGCGTCGGCCAGCGCGGCGATGTGGGTGGACTTGCCCGCGCCGTCGATGCCTTCGAAGGTGATGAAGAGTCCGGCGGAGTGCATGTTCGGAAATCTGGTGAGCGCCTGCACGGGGTCAGCGGCGCAGGATGTAGCGCTGGACCGCGGCATTGTGCTCTTCGAGGGTGGCGCTGAACTGGCTGGAGCCGTCGCCGCGCGAGACGAAATAGATGGCGTTGGTGGGCTGGGGACGCACGGCCGCCAGCAGCGAGGCCATGCCCGGAATGGCGATGGGCGTGGGCGGCAGGCCGGCGCGGGTGTAGGTGTTGTAGGCGGTGTCGGTCTGCAGGTCGACCCGGCGCAGGTTGCCGTCAAAACGTTCGCCCAGGCCGTAGATCACCGCCGGATCGGTCTGCAGTCGCATGCCGATGCGCAGGCGGTTGGAGAACACCCCCGCGACGCGCCGGCGGTCGCTCTCGAGGCCGGTTTCCTTTTCGACGATGCTGGCCAGGATGAGCGCTTCATCGGGCGTGCGCAGCGGCGATGCCGGGTCGCGCTGCTCCCACACCTGGGTCAGGCGCTGCTCCATGGCCTGCGCGGCCTGGCGCAGCACGCTGGAGGCCGGGGCGCGTGTGACCACGCGGTAGGTGTCCGGGAAGAAGCGCCCTTCGGGATGCCGGCCCGGGTAACCGATGAGCGCCATGATGTCGTTCTGGCTCATGCCCTCGATGTCCTGCGTGAGGTCGGGCGAGGTGCGCACGGCCTGCAGCACCTGGCGGATGTTCCAGCCTTCCAGCAGGGTGATGCTGCGCAGCGCCTGTTCGCCGCGCACCAGCTTGGACAGCAACGCGCGAGGCGTGGTGCCGGGTGCGATTTCGTAGGTGCCGGCCTTGATGTCGCGGGCCTGGCCGGAAAAGCGGAACCACGCATACAGCAACTGCGAGGGCGTGTTCACGCCGGAGGCCTGCAGGGTGTCGGCCACCGACTGGGCCGAGGCCCCGGGCTCGATCGTGACGAGCAGCGGGTTCTGTGCCGAGGTGCTGGCTGCCAGGGGCAGCGGTTGCTGCAGCCACCACATGCCGCCCGCGGCCAGCAGCATGCCCAGCAGCAGGGACACAACCAGCAACATTTTCAGGAGACGGATCACAGGCTTGGGCTCGGCAGGGACAAGGCGTGGAGGGGCGGCGGGGAACCGGGCCGGCCATGATAATCGACGCCATGAGCACCTCGACGATCCCCTCCAGCATCCCCGACGGCCTGGCCACAAGCGGCGTTGCCCCGCTGCCGCACCTGGGTGTGATCCGGGTGGAAGGCGAAGACGCCGCGAAGTTCCTGCAGGGTCAGCTGACGCAGGATTTCGCCATGCTCGGCCAGTCCGAGGCCCGCCTGGCCGCGTTCTGCTCGGCCAAGGGCCGCATGCAGGCCAGCTTCGTGGGCTTCAAGCGCAGCCCCGACGAGATCCTGCTGGTCTGCAGCCGCGACCTGCTGGCCACCACGCTCAAGCGCCTGTCCATGTTCGTGCTGCGCGCCAAGGCCAGGCTCAGCGACGCCAGCGAGGCCTACGCCCTCTTCGGCCTCGTGGGCAGCGCCGTGCCGCCGGCCCTGCCACCCACCTTGTGGAGCCAGTGGCGCGATGGCGAGGCCAGCGTGGTGCGCCTGTACCCGGCCGAAGGCCTGGCGCGAGCCCTGTGGGTTGCGCCTGTGCAAACCCAGGCACCGGCGGGGGACGCCATGGCCGAGCCGCTGTGGCAATGGCTGGACGTTCGCAGCGGCGTGGCCACCGTGAGCCAGCCGGTGTTCGAGGCCTTTGTGCCGCAGATGCTGAACTACGAATCGGTCGGGGGCGTGAACTTCAAGAAGGGCTGCTACCCCGGGCAGGAGGTGGTGGCCCGCAGCCAGTTTCGCGGCACACTCAAGCGCCGCGCCTATCTGGTGCATGGCCAGACACCCATGGCGGCCGGCCAGGATGTGTTCCATGACGTCGACGCCGAACAACCCTGCGGCACCGTGGTGCAGGCGGCGGCCCATCCTTCGGGTGGTTTCGATGCCATCGTCTCGCTGCAGACCCGCGCGGCCGCGCAAGGCAGCCTGCACATCGGCGGCGCGCAGGGCCCGGCGCTGCAACTGCTGCCCCTGCCCTACCCCTTGCTGGACGACATCTGAGCAACGCGGCGGGTGCGCCATGTGTCTGATCGCCTTTGCCCTGCATGCCGACCCGGGCTGTCCCCTGCTCATCGCGGCCAACCGCGACGAGTTCCTGGACCGGCCGACCGAAGCCCTGCACCGCTGGACCCTGGCCGACGGCACCGAGATCGTGGCCGGGCGCGACCTGCGCGACGGCGGTACCTGGCTCGGTTTGAGCCCTCGTGGCCGGGTCGCCATGCTCACCAATGTGCGGCAGACGCAGGCCGGCCCGGGCCCGCGCAGCCGGGGTGAGCTGGTCACGCGCTGGCTGCAGGGCCAGAGCGACGAGCACGACGCGGACCAACTCGCCACCACGATCGATCCCGGCGCCTACGGCGGCTTCAACCTGGTGGTGGGCGACTTCCACCGCCACCGCTGGACCTGGCTGAGCAACCGCCACCCCGATGCACCGCACGAGGCGCGCTCGCCCGGGCTGTACCGCAAGGCACTGGAGGCTGGTGTCTATGGCCTGTCCAACGCCAGCCTGGACACGCCCTGGCCCAAGACCCAGCGCCTCAAGCGGGCCGTGGCCGACGCGCTGGTGGGCCTGCACCAGCGCTGCGCCTCGGACGACTGGCTGCAGCCGCTGGCGCGCACGCTCACCGACCGCGCGCAGGCCGAAGTGCGCGAACTGCCGCACACCGGCGTGCCCGACGACATGGAGCGCGCACTCTCCAGCCCCTTCGTGCACATGCCCGACCGTGCCTACGGCACCCGCAGCAGCCTGGTGGTGAGCGCGCGGCCCGGCGCCGACCAGGGCTGGGAGGTGCGCATGGACGAGTGGACACACGACCACGCGGCACTGGGCGGCCCGTTCGAGGCCGTGCCCCACCGGCGCGAAACGCTGGTGTGGTGAAGGGCCCGCCGGTTCAGAGCTTCGCGACCATTTCCTGGTGCGGGATGCCGGCCTCTTCGAAGGCCTCTCCCCGGCGGTCGAAGCCCAGCCGGGTGTAGAAGCCCTCGGCGCTGCGCTGGGCGTGCAGCATCACTTCGGTGTCGCCGCGCTCGCGGGCCGCGCCCATCAATGCGTGCAGCACGTCCCGCCCCAACCGCCCGCCCCGCAACGAACGCTCCACCGCCATGCGGCCGATGCGCGCCACGCCCGGTTCGTGCGGCAGCATGCGCCCCGTGGCCACCGCGCGGCCCAGGCGGTTGTAGGCCACGGCGTGCAGCGCGACCGCATCGGCTTCGTCCCATTCGAGTTCCTTGGGGATGCGCTGTTCCTCCACGAACACCGCCGTGCGCAGGCGCTGTGCGTCGGGGCCGAGTTCGCTCCAGGGTCCCACGCGCACCGAGCTCATGGGCTCGCCGGCCTCGTAACCGTTGAGGGCCTCGCGCAGCGCGGGCGGCACCGGGCGGGACTTCTGCGTGGCGGGGTCGGCGAACACGTAGATCAGCTCGCCGCTGATCAGGTGCTCGTCACCGCGAAAGATCGCGCCGGTGAAGCTGAGCGACGAGGTTCCGATGCGGCTGCACTTCATGGCCACGTCGATCTGGTCGTCCACCCGCGCGGAGGCATGGAACTCCACGGTGGCCTTCACCACGTACAGATCGCCTTCGAGCTGCTCCATCGTCTCGTGGTACGGCAGGGCCAGGGCGCGCCAGTAGTCGGTGATGGCGGTGTCGAAGTACATCAGATAGTGTGCGTTGAACACGATTTTCTGCATGTCCACCTCGGCCCAGCGCACGCGCAGGCGGTGGAAGAAGCGGAAGTCGGACCGGGTCAAGCTCATCTCAAGCGGCTCCAAAAGCGTTGCGCAGCGCCAGGGCCGCGTGTTGGTGGGCGGTCCTGGCCTGGGGAATGGCGCGACCGAAGTTGATGAAGCCGTGAACCACGCCGGCGTAGATCTCCAGGTCCACCGCCACGCCGGCATGGCGCAGGCGGTCGGCGTACATCACGCCCTCGTCGGTGAGGGGGTCGCATTCGGCCAGGCCGATCCAGGCCGGCGCCACGTCGTCGAGATCGCGCGGGTGACCGCTTTCGTCGACCCCGTCCAGCGGGGCAAAGCGCCAGTCGTCCCGGTCGGCCGCGTCGCGCAGGTAGTGGCCGAAAAAATAGCGGATGTCCGCTTCTTCGAGCAGGAAACCCTGGGCGAAGGTCTTGTGGCTGGCCGTGTCCTGGTGGCCCGCGCAACCGGGGTAGAACAGGCATTGCAAGGCCAGCGGCCAGCCCGCATCGCGCGCGGCGATCGCCGTCACCGCGGCCAGGGTTCCACCCGCGCTGTCGCCACCGACCGCGATGCGCCTGCCATCCAGTCCGAGTGCGCTGGCGTGTTCACGCAGCCAGGCCAGGCTGTCCCAGGCATCGTGCACCGCGGTCGGAAATTTCGCCTCGGGCGCGAGCCGGTAGTCCACCGAGAGCACGGCACAGCCCGCGAGATGGGCCAGCTGGCGGCACAGCGGCCCGTGGGTGGTGACACTGCCCACCGTGAAGCCTCCGCCGTGAAAGTACAGCAGCACCGGCAGCGGGCTCCCTGACTCGGGCGCGAAGAGGCGCGCCGGCAGGTCGACACCATCGCGTGCGGGGATGCGCAGGTCTTCCACACGGGCCATGGGGTGCGAGGGCACCTCCAGCACGCCGGCACCGGCCTCGTAGGCCGCCTTGGCCTTGTCGGGGGGAAGCGCATGCAGCGGCGGGTGCCCCGCGCGGGCGATGCGGTCGAGCACCCCACGCATCATGGGCGTGAGCAGGTCGCGGGGATCGGGTGCATTCGACATGGCATGCGATTGTGGCTGTCTTTTGCGCGACCCGCGCGGGCAGCGCGCCATAGGCAAGGCCCCGGGTCAACCGTATAGTTTTCTTCGCACCACGGAGACAGACCCACATGGCCCAGATTCTTTACGTCACCAACATCCTGATCGATTTCGGCGCCCTCGCGCAGTTGAAAGCGGAGTGTGAGCGCATCGGCATCGCCCGCCCACTCATCGTCACCGACGCGGGCGTGAAGGCCGCGGGCCTGCTCGACAGGACCCTGGCGGCCCTGCCCGGCTTGCAGCCAGCGGTGTTCGATCAGACGCCATCCAACCCGACCGAAGCGGCCGTGCGCGCCGCCGTCGAGGTCTACCGGCAAGCCGGCTGCGACGGCCTGATCGCGCTCGGCGGCGGCAGCGCCATCGACTGCGCCAAGGGCGTGGCCATCGCGTCCACGCACGAAGGCCCGCTCAAGACCTACGCCACCATCGAAGGCGGTTCACCGAAGATCACCGACCGCGTGCCGCCGCTGATCGCCGTGCCCACCACCGCCGGCACCGGCAGCGAAGTGGCGCGCGGCGCCATCGTGATCGTGGACGACGGCCGCAAGCTGGGCTTCCACAGCTGGCACCTGGTGCCCAGGACCGCCCTGCTCGACCCAGAGCTCACGCTGGGCCTGCCGCCCATGCTCACCGCCGCCACGGGCATGGACGCCATCGCCCACTGCATGGAGACCTTCATGGCGCCCCCCTTCAACCCACCGGCCGATGGCATAGGCCTCGACGGCCTGCAGCGCGGCTGGGCGCACATCGAGCGCGCCACCAAAGATGGCCAGGACCGAGAGGCCCGCCTGAACATGATGAGCGCGTCCATGCAGGGCGCGATGGCGTTCCAGAAGGGGCTGGGCTGTGTGCATTCGCTCAGCCACAGCCTGGGCGGCGTGAACCCTCGCCTGCACCACGGCACGCTCAACGCGGTGTTCCTGCCCGCCGTCATCCGTTTCAACGCCGAAGCCGAGTCGATGAAGAAGGACCACCGCCTGCAACGCATGGCCCACGCCATGGGTCTCGCCAGCGGCAGCGACGTGCCCGAGGCCGTCAAGGACATGAGCGCTCGCCTGGGCCTGCCCAGTGGCTTGGCGGCCATGGGCGTCACGCCCGACCTGTTCGACCGCGTGATCGAAGGCGCGCTGGCCGACCACTGCCACAAGACCAACCCGCGCCTGGCCAGCGCGGACGACTACCGCGCCATGCTCCAGGCGTCGATGTGATCAGCCTTCGGGCATGCGCGCGCCCACGTGCACCTCGCCGCGCGCTTCGGCCAGTTCCACCTGGCGCTGGCGCTCGGCCAGGCGCGCCTTTTCTTCCGGGCTGCGCTGGTCGTGGCAATGCGCGCAGCTCACGCCCCTGACGTAATGCGGTGAGGCCTTGTCCTCGGCGCTCAGCGGCCAGCGGCACGAGCGGCAGAGCTCGTGTGGCCCGGGCACCAGGCCGTGGCCCACGCTCACGCGTTCGTCGAACACGAAACAGTCGCCCTGCCAGGTGCTTTGCTCAGGTGGCACCTCTTCCAGGTACTTGAGGATGCCGCCTTCCAGGTGGTAGACCTCGTCGAAGCCGCGCATCTTCATGAGCGCGGTCGACTTCTCGCAGCGGATGCCGCCGGTGCAGAACATGGCCACCTTGGGCTTGCGGCCTTCGGCCTGCAAGGCCGGTTGTGCGTCCAGCCAGGCCGGCAATTCGGTGAAGGTCCTGATGTTCGGGTTGATCGCGCCCTGGAAGGTGCCGATCGCCACCTCGTAGTCGTTGCGCGTATCGATCAGCACCACGTCCGGGTCGGCCAGCAAGGCGTTCCAGTCCTGCGGCTTCACGTACTGGCCCACGGTCTGGTTCGGGTCCAGCCCGGGCACGCGCAGCGTGACGATCTCCTTCTTCAGCCGCACCTTCATGCGGTGGAACGGCGGGTGGTCGCTCCACGAGGTCTTGTGTGGCAGTTGCGCCAGGCGCGGGTCGGCGCGCAGGTGGGCGAGCACCGCCAGCACACCTTCTTCCGGCCCCGCGATGGTGCCGTTGATGCCCTCGCGCGCCAGCAGCAGCGTGCCCTTGACGCCATGGGCCTCGCAGCACGCCAGCAGCGGCTCGCGCAGGTCGGCGTGGTCCGGCAGGTCGACGAACTGGTACAGGGCGGCGGTGAGATAGGCAGGCATGGGGGGATTATCCCGCGCTCCCTAGAGCGGGTCGATGCGCGAGAGGTCGGGCTTCTCCACCCACTCGGCGAACTCGTCGGCCAACTGGCGGGCCGCACCGGTGGCGCCGTTCCAGGCTTTCATGCGCGCCGGCAGGTCCTGCCCGTAGCGGCTGAAGTCGTCCCGGTCGGGCAGCTTGCCGTTGGGCAGCTGTTTCACCCAGTCGGGATCGGGGGCGATCACCAGCATCGCGTCCAGCGCCGGGCTGCTGCGGTGCCGGCCTTTCCAGGCCTTGTCGAGCCATCCCGGTACCACCGCCTTCTGGAAGTGGGGGTACAGCACGATGGGCGACGCCGCCGGCGGCTGGTACTGCAGGTGCAGGTGGTAGTCGGTGAGACCACCATCCCAGTAGGTGCCGGGTGGCGCGCCCGCGATGTTGCGCACTGGGCGCAGCATGAACGGGATCGAGCAGCTCGCCTGCAGCGCGTCCATGAAGTTGTCGGCGAACATCGGCACCTGCCGCGTGCGGTAATCGAGCGTGCCGAACGGCAGCGGACTCACGCCGCCCGAACCCTCGGGCACGGACGAGAACACCACCCTCTCCAGCCACGCGCCCAGGGCCTTGCGGTGCAAGGCGTTGGCGGTGAAGGCGCCCAGGTAGCCCAGCGGCGTGCGCAGGTGGCCCTCGTGCCGCAGCAGCAACCGCCCGCGCGAGGTGACGATGTGCAAACGGTACCGGGGGTGGTGCAGCGCTTCCTCCACCCGGCCGCCGTAGAACAGCTGCAGGTTCTCGCCGAAGCGCTGGCTGATCTGGCTGGCCGTGGCTCGCTTCTGCCCGGGCGGCAGCTCGTAGTGCTGGGCGATGTAGTCGCGTTCGAGTCGCTCGAAGGCGTCCACGGGGTTGCCCAGGCAGGCCGTGGCCATGCGCCAGGCGCCGATGGACGCACCGACGAGGTGCACAGGCTGCTGGCTGCGCGGCAGCCACTCCCCGAACAGGAAGCGGTCGATGGGGCCGAGGATCAGGCCCTTGGGGCCGCCCGCTGCGGCGGGGATGATGCCGACGTCGTGGGGACGCAGGCCGTGTTGTTCGATGTGCCGCCGGGCCGTGGGGCCGGCGTAGAAACGGAGCGCGGACATAGGGCTGCGATTGTCGCGCAGCCCCTTAGGTTCAAAAAGATCAGTTCGGCTCGGACGCCTCGGTGACTTCCGAGTGGCGCGAGATCGACGGGATCTCTTCGGCCACCACGGTGTCGGGGTCGATGCCGAGCACCAGGCCCACCGGGTCCGGGTAGGTGTTGATCAGCAGCTCCGAACGCATCTGCTGCTCTTCCGCGCGAGCGCGCCAAGAACCGATGTGGATCACGCCGGCGATGGGCTCGTACACGTCGTTGTCGAACGGCGCGGTCTGGTGCAGGATCGCGTTGATCATGCGCTTGGGGAAGTGCCATTCGCGGGCCAGCGCGGCCCCCACCTCGGCGTAGCTGTAGCCGAACAGGCCGCGTTCGGCCTTGGCGCGCTTGAGGTCGAGCATGGGCACGCTGCGGTCGAGATCGATCATGGCCTCGGGCATGCCCACGTGCATGACGAGCTCACCGATGCCGTGGATCAGGCCGGCCGTGAACGCGGTGTTCTCGTCCATCTTGATCGGCAGCGCGATGTAGCGCGAAAGATTGGCGGTGTTGAGGCTGTAGCGCCAGAACTGGTTGAGGTTGACGCCCCCCACGGTGTGGAAACCCTCGCCGAGCGAAGCCGCAATCACCAGCGCGCGCACCTTGATGAGGCCCAGCACATTGATCGCGTCGCGGGCATTGCTCACCGAGCGGTGCAGGCCGAAGAAGGCGGAGTTGGCGGTCTTGAGCAGCTTGGCGGTCAGCACCGGATCGTCTTCGATCAGCGAGGCCGCCAGCATGGCGTCGACATCTTCCTTGTCGAAGGTCTCGATCAGCTTGCGCACGACCTTGGGCGCAGACGGGAGTGCATTCGGTTGCTTGAGGAGCTTTTCGAGTTGCATGGTGACCTGCCTTTGCTGAGACGTGACTGCAAGAAAGTTGTCCCTGTGTCATCGTCGCAAAGGCGACGCACTTTAGAACTTTTCAGTCAATGAAGGCGCTGAGGGCCTGGCTGAATGACCATTCCGTGGGATCCTTGCCCAGCACGCTGTCCAGGTCCAGGCCCAGCGTGAGGCCGATCATGTCGGGGAAGGTGGCCACCAGGCCGGCTTCGTCGAGCTGGATTTCCTCGGCGCGGGCGCGCCAGGACGCCAGGTGAAGCACGCCACCGAGCGCGTCGTACACCTCGCCATCGAACGGCGCGGTCTGGTGCCTGAGCGCGGAGACGATGGTGGTGGGGAACTGCCACTTCTCGGCCATGCCTGCGCCGACCTCGGCGTAGGTATAGCCCAGCACCGAGCGCTCCACCTCGGCGCGGCGCAGGTCCAGCGGCGGCGTGCCCATGTCGATGGGGCCGATCAGGTCAGGCATCGCGATGTGCATGATCAGGTCGCCGATGGCGTGCACCAGACCGGCGGTGAAGGCATTGCCCTCGTTCTGGCGCAGCAGGCTGGAGAGCGAGCGCGAGATGTCGGCCACCCGCAGGCTGTAGCGCCAGAACTGGACCATGTCCACGCCCGGCACGTTCTTGAAGCTTGAGCCCAGCGCCGCGGCCATCACCAGCGAACGCACATGGGTCATGCCCAGCAGGGCCACGGCCTCCTCGGCGCTGCCGATCTGGCGGCTGACGCGGAAGAAGGCCGAATTCGACAGGCGCAGCACGCGGGTGGTGAGCGCGGGATCGTGCGCCACCAGGCTGGCGACGCGTTTGGGGCTGGGGTCTTCCTTGTTCATCTCGGCCAGCAGGTCCGAGACGGTGCGCGACATCGCGGGCAATGCGCGCGGGTAGTTCAGGAGGGCTTCGAGTTCCATGGGGTGGTGGTGAAGGCCGTGCGTGCAGAAGGATTTCCGATTTCCCTCCTTATCGGCGACTCAACCGAAGACTTGAGGCCGGTGGGCCTCAAGTCTGTCGCCCCTGCCCGACCGGGCCCCGGCGCGGGCTCAGGCGCCTTTTTTCAGCTTGGCGAAGGCCGAGGCCATGGCCGATGGCGCCGGTGGCGAGACCGGGCCGCTGGAGCGGCCGTGGCCGCGCGAGGCTTCGAAGCGGTTGTCGCGCGGCCCATCGCGCCGGGCCGGCGCGGCGTCGAGTTTCATGGACAGGCCGATGCGCTTGCGCGCCACGTCCACCTCCATCACCTTGACCTTGACGATGTCGCCGGTCTTGACGATCTCGCGCGCGTCGTTCACGAACTTGTGCGACAGCTGGCTCACATGCACCAGGCCGTCCTGGTGCACGCCGAGGTCCACGAAAGCGCCGAACTGGGCCACGTTGCTCACCGTGCCTTCCAGGACCATGCCCTCGCGCAGGTCGCTGATGTCGTCCACGCCTTCGTTGAAGCGGGCCACCTGGAAGTCCGGGCGCGGGTCGCGGCCGGGCTTTTCCAGCTCGCCCAGGATGTCCTTGACCGTGATGACACCGAAGCGCTCGTTGGCGAACAGCTCGGGACGCAGCGTCTTGAGCATGTCGGCGCGGCCCATCAGCTCGGCCACCGGCTTGCCGGTCTTCTCCATGATCTGCTCAACCACGGCGTAGGTCTCTGGGTGCACGCCGGTCATGTCCAGCGGGTTCTCGCCGCCCCGGATGCGCAGGAAACCCGCGCTCTGCTCGAAGGTCTTGGCGCCCAGGCCGGCCACGTCCATCAGCTGCTGGCGGCTCTTGAACGCGCCATGCGTCTCGCGCCAGCGCACCACGGCCTTGGCCACGCTGCCCGAAAGGCCGGAGACGCGCGAGAGCAGCGGCACGCTGGCGGTGTTCAGGTCCACGCCCACGCCGTTCACGCAGTCTTCCACCACGGCGTCGAGGGTGCGCGCGAGCTCGCTCTGGTTCACGTCGTGCTGGTACTGGCCCACGCCGATGCTCTTGGGGTCGATCTTCACCAGCTCGGCCAGCGGGTCCTGCAGGCGGCGCGCGATGCTGGCCGCGCCGCGCAGGCTCACGTCCACGTCGGGCATTTCCTGCGAGGCGAATTCGCTCGCGGAATAGACCGAGGCGCCCGCCTCGCTGACCACGACCTTCTGCACGCCGCTCAGGTTGGCCTTCTCCAGCAGCTTGATGAGGTCGGCGGCGAGCTTGTCGGTCTCGCGGCTGGCGGTGCCGTTGCCGATGGCGATCAGGTTCACGCCGTGCTTGCGGCCCAGCAGCGCCAGGGTGTGCAACGCGCCGTCCCAGTCGCGCCGGGGTTCGTGGGGGTACACCGTGGCGGTGTCGACGAGTTTGCCGGTGGCATCGACCACCGCCACCTTCACGCCGGTGCGGATGCCCGGGTCCAGGCCCATCACCACCTTGGGGCCGGCCGGCGCGGCCAGCAGCAGGTCGCGCAGGTTGTCGGCGAACACCTTGATCGCCACCGCCTCGGCGCTCTCGCGCAGGCGGGCGAACAGGTCGCGCTCGCTGGAGAGCGAGAGCTTGACGCGCCAGGTCCAGGCCACGCACTTGCGCAGCAGGTCGTCGGCGGCGCGGCCCTTGTGGCTCCAGCCCAGGTGCAGGGCGATGCGGCCTTCGGCCAGCGACACCACCGGCGCGGCCTTGCCCGGCGTGGCGGGCACCACCTCGGGCTCAGGCAGCACCAGCTTGGCGTCCAGGATCTCCAGCGCGCGGCCGCGGAACACGGCCAGTGCCCGGTGCGACGGCACGCGGGCGATCGGCTCGTCGTAATCGAAATAGTCGCGGAACTTCGCCACCTCGGGCGCGTTTTCGTCCTTGCCGTTCACCAGGGTGCTCTTGAGCAGGCCTTCGGTCCAGAGCCATTCGCGCAGGTTCTGCAGCAAGGCGGCGTCTTCCGCCCAGCGCTCGCTCAGGATGTCGCGCACACCGTCAAGCACGGCCGGCACAGTGGAGAAGTCAGCGCCAGGCTTGCCATCGTCCAGCACCTCCGGCGGACGGGTGAACGCGGCGGCTTCAGCCGCTGGGTCCAGCGTGGGGTCGGCGAACAGCTTGTCGGCCAGCGGTTCGATGCCGAATTCGCGCGCGATCTGGCCCTTGGTGCGGCGCTTCTGCTTGAACGGCAGGTAGAGGTCTTCCAGTTCCTGTTTGGTCGGCGCGGCAGCGATGGCGGCTCGCAGCGCGTCGGTGAGCTTGCCCTGTTCGTCGATGCTCTTGAGCACAGAGGCACGGCGGTCCTCGAGTTCGCGCAGATAGTCCAGGCGGTACGACAGCTCGCGCAGCTGGATGTCGTCCAGGCCACCCGTGACCTCCTTGCGGTAGCGCGCGATGAAAGGCACCGTGGCCCCTCCATCCAGCAGCTCGACCGCCGCCAGCACCTGTCGTTCTTCAACCCTGATTTCTGTGGCGATCTGCCGGATGATCTGCTGCATGCACCGTCGATGTGAAAACAAGAAGCGCGCGAGTTTGCCACAGCCGTTGGGGCTACCATGGGCGCTGTTTGTGGTAGGCGCCTGACCCGTTTCCACCATGCAAGACGACCTCTTCGGCGACCCGCCTCCTCCTCCCGCGCCCTCGGCGCCCTCACCCGCCCCGGCCGCGCGCAAAAGCCTGGGCCGGGTGAATCCCGCGCCGCCCGATCCGGTGCTGCAGGCACTGGCTGCCGCCCTGCCCGCTCGCGTGCGGCTGGGCAGCTCGTCCTGGACCTACCCCGGTTGGGCCGGCCTGGTGTGGGACACCGAATACCCCGAAACCCTGCTGTCCAAGGAAGGCCTGCGCGCCTACGGCCAGCACCCGCTGATGCGCTCGGTGAGCGTGGACCGCAGCTTCTACCGCCCCCTCACACAAGACCAGTACGCACGCTACGCCGCCCAGGTACCGGACGACTTCCGCTTCGTCGTGAAGGCGCCCAGCCACGTGACGGACGCACTGGTGCGTGGCGAGGACGGCCGGGGCCTGCAACCCAACCCGGCCTTCCTCGATCCCGCGCTGGCCACGCAGGACTTCGTGGCGCCCTCGCTCGCGGGCCTGGGCCACAAGGTGGGCGCGCTGGTGTTCCAGCTCAGCCCCCTGCCCCGGCACCTGCTGCACAACCTGCCGCTGGTGCTGCAGCGGCTGCGCAAGCTGCTGCTGGCCCAGCCGCCGCTGGCACCCACCGCGCCCGACGGCGTGCTGGCGGTGGAGGTGCGAGACCCGCAGTGGCTGGATGAACCCTTCGTGCACGAGCTCGCCGCCGTTCTGCGTGAAACCGGCGCCACCTGGTGCTTGTGCCTGCACGCCAAGATGCCCCGCCTGGAGCAGCAGCTGCCCCTGCTGCGCATGCTCTGGCCCGGCCCCATGGTCTGCCGCTGGAACCTCAATCCGCTGCACGGCGCCTACGGCTACGAAGACGCCCAGCGCGAGTACAGCCCCTACGACCGCCTCCACGACGTGGACCAGGACACGCGCGAGCTGCTGGTGCGCACCATGGCCGGCATCGCGGGCGCCGGCCAGAACGTCTTTGTCACCATCAGCAACAAGGCCGAGGGCTGCGCACCGCTGTCGGTGCGGGCCCTGGCCGAAGGATTAGCGGGTGGCTCTCACACGAAGTGAGCTGCTCAGCCCGGCCAGCAGCGCGCAGCCCGCCGCCAGGCACAGCGCGATCGTTTCGGCCCGGCCGTCATGCTGGTTCCAGACTGCGAAGATGGCCGCCAGAATCACCGCGCCCAGCGTCTGCCCCGTGAGCCGCGCCGTGCCCAGCATGCCGCTGGCCGCGCCGCTGCGATGCACCGGCGCGGTGGTCACGATGGTGTGGTTGTTGGGCGACTGGAACAGCGCGAAACCCGCGCCGCACAAGGCCAGGCGCCAACCCATCTCGAAGCTGGTGGCGTGGTCGGGCCGCAGGCCCACCAGCAGCAGGCCGGTGGCGAACACCACCATGCCGATGCCGCCCAGCCAGCCCGCGGGGTAACGGCCGATCAGGCGGCCGGCGATCGGCGCCACGACCACGGTGGCCAGCGGCCAGGCCGTCATGATCAGGCCCGCGTCCATGTGCGAGCGGCCCTGCACTTCCAGCAGCAGGAACGGCAGGCTGAGGAAGGCCAGCATCTGCGCGCAGAAGGCCCCGAGCGACGAACCCATGGACAGCGCGAACACCGGAATGCGCAGCAGGTCCAGCGGAAACAGGGGCGCCGTCAGCCGCCGCTGGCGGCGCAGGTAGGCCAACCCCACCACCACCCCGGCGGCCAGCAAGGCCCAGCCCAGCACCGGGGCGCTGTGCGCCGCGCCGCTGCGCACGCCCAGGTAATCGGCGCCGACGAAGACCAGCGTGAACATGAGCACGTTGAGTGCCACGTCGATCAGCGAGAACTGGGGCGCGGCCTCGGCGCGCGTGGGGTTGTAGGGCAGCGCGCGCCGCCCCATCCACAGCGTGAGCAGGCCCAGCGGCAGGTTCAGCGCGAACAGCCAGGGCCACGACGCCACCGACAGGATGGCCGCCGCCACCGCCGGGCCAGCCATGGTGGAGGTGGCCACCACCATCGAATTGAGCGCGATGCCGCGCCCCAGGCGCGAACTCGGGTAGACCAGGCGCACGAGCGCGGTGTTCACGCTCATGATGCCGGCAGCGCCCAGCCCTTGCAGCGCCCGCGCGGCGGTGAGCATGGCCAGCGAATCCGCCAGCATGGCGGCCACCGAGGACAGCACGAACAGCAGCATGCCCACCAGGTAGACGCGGCGGTAGCCCAGCCGGTCGCCCAATGCGGCCAGGGGCAGCAGCATCACCAGCGAAGCGATCTGGTAGGCATTGACCACCCAGATCGCCTGCGAGGCCTCGGCCTGGAGCTGGCGCGCGATGCCGGGCAGCGCGAGGTTGACGATGCTGCCGTCCATCACCGACATGGCGATGCCGAGCACGATCACCAGCACGGCCTTGCCGCGCTGGGGAGACGGCAGACCGTCCTGCGCCGTCACCCGCGCGCCTCGGCGGCCAGGTGCCTCGTGGGATCGCCCGAGAGCGTGATCCAGGTCAGCGCCACGCCGATCAGCGCGCCCGTGGCCATGCCCACCACCATGGGCAGGGGCTTGCCGGTGGCGAACAGGCTCACGATGCCCATGGCCGCCGCGCCACCCAGCATCTGCAGGGTGCCCAGCAGCGCCGAGGCGGTGCCGGCGATGGCGCCGTGTTTCTCCAGCGCGAGCACCGAGGTGGTAGGGATGACCAGGCCCATGAAGGCGCTGGCGATGAAATACAGAATGATCAGCACCAGGAGCTGGTCGCCGCCCGCGAGGTAGTAGGCCAGCATCAGCGCCATGGTGATGCCCGAGGCCGTGGCCGCCACCTTCACCAGCCGCACCAGGCCGAAGCGCTGGCCGAGCACGCCGGTGAACTGCGAGGCGCCGATGAAGGCGATGGCGTTCAGCGAGAACGCCAGGCTGTATTGCGTGGGCGTGAGGCCGTAGTGGTTGATCAGCACGAAGGGCGAGCCGGCCAGGTAGACGAAGAACCCGGCCATGGCCGTGGCGCCGATGCCCACCAGGCCCAGGTAATGCCAGTCGCGCAGCAGCAAGGCGTAGGCACGCAGGGCGCTGCCCAGGCTGCTTTCCACGCGCTCGGCTTCGGTGCGGGTCTCCTGCAGCGTGCCGTAGACCAGGGCCAGCCCGGCCACGGAAGCCAGGGCCACGGCCCAGAACACGCCGCGCCAGCCGGTCAGCGCGATCACGCCGCTGCCCGCCAGCGGGGCCAGGATGGGCGAGACGCTGAACACCAGCATCAGCAGCGACATCAGGCGCGCGGCATCGGCGCCGGTGTGCAGGTCGCGCACCACCGCGCGCGGGATCGCCATGCCGGCGGCCGCGCCCAGGCCTTGCAGGAAACGCAGCGCCACCAGCGTCTGGATGTCGGTGGCCAGTGCGCAGCCGATGCTCGCCAGGGTGAACAGGCCCAGGCCGAAGTACAGCGGCGGCTTGCGGCCCACCATGTCGGACACCGGGCCGTAGAGCAGCTGGCCCACACCCAGGGACAGGAAAAACGCGGTCAGGCTGAACTGCACCGCACCGACCTCGGCGCCCAGGCTGCGGCCAATGTCGGGCAGCGCGGGCAGGTACATGTCGATGGCGAAAGGGCCGATGGCGGAGAGCAGGCCCAGAATCAGGGCCATCTTGAGATAACGGGTGAAGAACATCCCTTATTGTCGCCAGGGCGCGAAGGCTTTGCCGGGGCACGGTTGGGCCGTTCTGGTGTAAGGGCGGTCCGGGTAGGTCACAATTTCGCCTCCCACCCCCTACTTTCCCCCGGAGAACCCCACCATGGCCGTTGAAGGCAGCGCAGGCGACCTGCTCAAAGTCGTGACCCTGCTGGGCGCAGCGGTGGTCGCCGTGCCCCTGTTCAAACGCATCGGCCTGGGCTCGGTGCTGGGTTACCTGGCCGCGGGCCTGGCCATCGGGCCGTTCGGCATGGGCCTGATCAGCGACCCGGCCACCATCCTGCACACGGCCGAGCTCGGGGTGGTGATGTACCTCTTCGTGATCGGCCTGGAGATGCAGCCCTCGCATCTCTGGAGCCTGCGCAAGGCCATCTTCGGTCTGGGCAGCCTGCAGGTGGTGGTGTGCGGCTTCCTGCTCACCGGTGTCGGCCTGGCCTTCGGTTTCCCGCTGGGCGTGTCCTTCGTGAGCGCCATGGGCTTCGTGCTGACCTCCACCGCCGTGGTGATGCAGCTGCTGGGAGAGCGCGGCGACATGGCCCAGCCGCGTGGGCAGAAGATCGTCGCCATCCTGCTGTTCGAAGACCTGCTGATCGTGCCGCTGCTGGCGGTGGTGGCCTTCATGGCGCCGCCCGACATCGGCGGGCCGGTGGCCGCCACCTCGTCGCGCTGGGGCGCGATCGGCCTGGGCCTGGGCTCGCTGGTGGCGCTGGTGGCCGCGGGCGTGTGGCTGCTCAACCCCCTCTTCCGCATCCTGGCGAACGCCAAGGCGCGCGAGGTGATGACCGCGGCCGCCCTGCTGGTGGTGCTGGGCGCAGCCTTGCTGATGCAGGTCGGTGGCCTGTCCATGGCCATGGGCGCCTTCCTGGCCGGCGTGCTGCTGTCCGAATCCACCTTCCGCCACCAGCTGGAGGCCGACATCGAGCCCTTCCGGGGCCTGCTGCTGGGCCTGTTCTTCCTGAGCGTGGGCATGTCGCTGGACCTGGCGGCCGTGGCGAGCAATTGGCCCATCATCGTGGCCGGCGTGGTGGCGATGATGCTGGTCAAGGCCCTGTGCATCTACGGCGTGGCGCGCTTCGCCCGCAGCTCGCACGCCGACGCGCTGGACCGCGCCGTGCTCATGGCGCAGGGCGGCGAATTCGCCTTCGTGCTGTTCGCCGCCGCGCTGGGCGCCAAGGTGATCGACCCGGTGGTCAATGCCAACATGACCGCCATCGTGGTCCTGTCCATGGCGCTCACCCCCCTGGTGGTGCTGGTGCACCGGCGCTTCGCGGCCAAGGACGCTGACGTGTCCATGGACGGCATCGAGACCGTGGCCGACCGGGCCGCGAGCGTGCTGGTGATCGGTTTCGGCCGTTTCGGCCAGATCGCCAGCCAGGGCGTGATCGCCCGGGGCGCGAGCATCACCATCATCGACAACAACGTGCAGATGATCCGCGACGCCGAGGCCTACGGCTTCAAGGTCTACTACGGCGACGGCTGCCGAGCCGACGTGCTGCACGCGGCCGGCGCCCACGCCGCGCAGGCCATCCTGGTCTGCCTGGACAACAAGGAAGCCGCCACGCGCATCGCCGAGCTGGCCAAGACCGAGTTCCCGCACGCCGAGCTGCTGGTGCGCGCGTTCGACCGCGAACACGTGCTCGAACTGCGCAAGGCCGACGTGAGCTACCTGGTGCGCGAGACTTTCGAGTCGGCCATGGCCATGGGCCGCCAGGCCGTGCTCACCCTCGGTGCCGCCGAGGAGGAAGCCGATGAGGTGATGGAACACCTGCGCCGGCGCGACGCCGAGCGCATGGCCCTCGAAGCCGCCGGCGGCCTGTTCGCTGGCCGCCAGCTGGTGCTGGGCAACCAGGTGAAGAGGCAGCAGGCCGAGGGCCAGGACGCGCAGGCCCCGGCCTGAACCCTCACGGGCAGACGGCCTCGACGTTGTTGCCGTCGGGGTCGATCAGGAAGGCCGCGTAGTAGGTGGCGCTGTAGTCGGGTCGCGCGCCGGGGCCGCCGTTGTCGCGCGCGCCGGCCTTCAGGCCCGCTTTGTAGAAGGCGTCCACCGCCCGGTGGTCGGGGGCGCGAAACGCGACGTGGGTGCCCGGGCCCTGGTGGCCCGGTGCCGCGTAGAGCCACAGCGCGGGGGCGTCTTTCGGCCCCAGGCCGGCATAACTGTCGTCGTGGGAGCCCAGCACGTGGCCGAGCGGCGCGAGCGCGGCTTCGTAGAAGCGGGTGCTCTTGGCGAGGTCGTTGACTTTCAGTCCGAGGTGGTCGTACATGGCGAAGGTTTCCTGCTCGATGGGTGGATGAGGCGTTCATCTTCGAGCAGGGTCGCCAGTCGGTCTTGGAGAATCTTGCGGTCTTTCGAGGGGCCGTTGCGGGCGGCGCGCCGGAAGCCGCGCGGGGACAGGCCGGCCGCGCGGTGGAAGCTGCGCACGAAATTGCTGAGGTCGGCGAAGCCCACCTCCAGCGCCACCTCGGTCACCGGGCGATCGTCCTCGGCCAGCAGCCGGGCCGCGTGCCGCAGGCGCGTACGCACGAGGTACTGGTGCGGCGTGACGCCGAGCACCCGCGAGAACACCCGCAGGAAATGGAACGGGCTCAGGGCCGCTTCGCCCGCAGCCCGGTCCAGATCGACCGCCTCGCTCGAATGGGCCGCGATCCACGCCGCGGCCTCGACCGCGCGGCGCCGGTCGCGTCCGGCCACCGGCGTGGGCGCGAGCTCGCGGCCGCTCACCACCTCCACGAAGCGCGACGCGAACCACAGGCCCACCTCGTCCAGGCCGGCATCGCCCTGGCCGCTGGCCACGGCCTGCGCGAGTTCGCCCAGCACCATCAGCTCGGGCAGCGGCGGCAGGCCACCGGTGCGCCAGGTGCGTTGGTCGCCGCCGACCAGCTCGACAAAACCGGGCGAGAGGTGGAAGGCCAGGCACTCGTCGCCGCAGACCGCGTGGTCGTGTGTGCACATGAACTCGTCGCCCGGGTGGCCCACCAGCACCGAGCCGGCCACCAGCTCGTAGGCATCGCGCCCCACCCGGTAACCGAAGGTGCCCTTGCGCACATAGGACACCGAATGGCCCCGGTGCACCTCGGTGAACGGCCGCTCGGCCGGGCCTGTGCCGCAGCGGTAGTCCACCACGCGCACCGGGCCGGTCTGCAGCTCGGTGGCGGTGATCACGGCGGCTCTCCGTCGAACAGGCCGGGCTCGTTGCCGATGCGGGCACGCTCGATCTGCAGCATGCGCAGCTTGGTCGGCACGCCGCTGCCGCCCGAAAAACCACCCGAGCGCCCGCCTGCGGCGAGCACGCGGTGGCAGGGCACGATGGGCGCGAACGGGTTGTGGCCCATGGCCTGCCCCACCGCCCGGGCCAGGCCGGCGTCGCCCAGGGCCTGCGCCAGTTCGCCGTAGGTGCGCGTTTCGCCGGGCGGTATCGCGCGGGCCAGGGCATAGACCTCGCGCTGGAACGGGGTGAGTCCGCTCATGTCGAGCGCGATCTCGCGCAGATCGCTGCGCGAGGCGCCTGCCAGCAAGGCCTGGACGCCTTCGATGGCGGCCTGCACCGGCGCGGGCGGGTGCGCGTCTTCCGGCAGCGGCGGCAGGCCCTTCAGCAGCCGCGCCCGGGTGCGCGTGGCATCCGCTTCGGGCAACTGCACCGCCACCACGCCGTGCGGCCCCCAGGCGATGCCGATGGCACCGATGGTGGTCTCGAACAGCGTGTGGCCGCCGTCCATCGCGGCCTCACACGGCGCGCAGCGCCGCGCGCAAACCCGCACCGATCTCGGGCCGTTCGAGGAACGGGTCGGCCGGATTGGTCTGGTTGACGATGCCTTCCATGCGCGCGCGCACATTGCCCAGCGCGCGCGGGTGGCTGAAGATGTAGAAGCGATCGGCGCTGATGGCGTCGAACACCAGCTGGGCCACCTCGGCGGCCGAGACCTTGCCCGAACCCACGGCCTTGTCGGTCATGGCCTGGCCGATCAGCTGGCTTTGCGTGGCTTTTTCGTCGGCCATCTCGGCCGGGCGGTTGCGGTGGCTCTGGTTGATGCCGGTGGGCACGAAGTACGGGCACAGCACGCTGGTGCTGAGCTGGTCGCTCACCAGCTTCAGGTCCTGGTAGAGCGTCTCGGTCAGGCTCACCACGGCGTGTTTGCTCACGTTGTAGATGCCCATGTTGGGCGGCGTGAGCAGGCCGGCCATGCTGGCAGTGTTGACGATGTGGCCGCGCCAGTTCGGGTCCTTCTTCGCGGCGGCCAGCATCATGGGGGTGAACAGGCGCACGCCGTGGATCACGCCCCAGAGGTTGACGCCGAGCACCCATTCCCAGTCGCGCACCGAGTTTTCCCACACCAGGCCGGCCGAGCCCACCCCGGCGTTGTTGAAGACGAAGTGCGGCGCGCCGAAACGCTGTTCGACCGCCTTGGCCAGGGCTTCCATCTGTTCCTGGCTGGAGACGTCGACCTTGCGCGAGAGCACCTGCACGCCGGTGGCCTCGATCTCGGCCGTGGCCTTGTCCAGCGCGTCCTGCTGCACGTCCACCAGCACCAGGTTCATGCCCAGCTTCGCGCCGATGCGCGCGCATTCGAGGCCGAAGCCCGAACCGGCGCCGGTGAGCACCGCCGTCTTGCCCTTGAAGTCCTGAATCATGGATGTCTCCTGTATGTGAAAGAACTCAGGCAGCCCGAACCATTTCGATGTGGTCGATGCCGTCTTCGATGTAGATCTCGCTGGCCGGTTCGAAGCCATGCTGGCGGTAGAAACCCTCCAGCCGCGCCTGCGCGCCGATGCGGATGGGCTGCACGCCCCAGAGGCCGTGCAAGGCCTGCACCGCTTCGCGCATCAGCACATGGCCCAGGCCGCCGCCGCGCGCCGCCGGCAGCGTGACCACGCGGCCGATGCTGGCCTCGGTGAATTTCAGGCCGGCCGGCACCAGGCGGGCGTAGGCCGCCAGCGTGCCGTCGGTGCGTTCGCCGAGCAGGTGGAAACACCGGGCGTCGGCGCCGTCCATGTCCTGGAACACGCAGTTCTGCTCCATCACGAACACCTCGGTGCGCAGTTGCAGCAGGGCATACAGGTTGCGGGCATGCAGGGCATCAAAAGGCAGGCAGCGCCAGGTCAGGTTCGGGGTCGGGGAGCTCAAGCGCGCACTTCCCTCAACACATAGCCGATGCGCGGGAAGTGCACGTGCAGGCGCCCGGCGCGCTCGTCGGTGCGTTCCAGCGTGTAGCGAGTGCGCGTGGCCGCGCGCAGGATGCCTTCGGTGGGCTCGGGGCCGAAGGACTCGGCGGTCACGGTCACGCGGCTGCCCAGGGCAATGCCGTGTTCGTCCTGGAAGATGTCGTCGGTCAGCGGCGCGGGCTCGGCGGCGGCCGCGATGGCGATCGCCTCGGTGGACGTCATCTTGTGAGACGTGCCGTGGCCGATGGCGGCCATGCGGTCCAGCCACTCGATCACGTGGGGCGTGGCGTCCAGGATGCCGGCCATCGCGGGGTTGACCACGCGGCTGAACCACAGCGGGTGGTAGGCGGCGAAGTCGGCCACGCAGGGCGCGTCGCCCAGCAGGAAGGGCTGTTCCTCGACCATGGTGGAGAGGCGGCGCAGGTAGCTGCGGTAGGCGGCGGTGGCGTCGCCCGGGCGCAGGCTGGTCATGCCGCCGCGCATGGCGCCACGGTCGGCCGCGAAGGCCTGGGCCGCTTCGGGCGGCTGGCCGGCGAACAGCGCGGCCGCGCCCTTCGGGCTGAGGCTGTAGGCCATGGCGGCCCAGAACAGCGTGGTGTCGGCCCATTGCGCCAGCACGCGCGCCACGCCCTTGTGGTGCTCGTGGTAGAGCGCGGGCTGGGGCTTGCGGTGTTCCAGCACGTCGCAGATCAGCGCGGTGTCGCAGTAGATGTCGGCACCGACCTGCAGGATGGGCGTGCGGCGGTAGCCGCCGGTGAGCGCGACCACGTCGGGCTTGGGCATGATGCGCGGGATGTTCACGCTCTGCCAGGCGAGGCCCTTGTGGCCCAGCATCAGGCGCGCCTTTTCGGAAAACGGCGACGTGGCGTAGTGGTGAAGGATGAGGTCGGACATATCGGGGGCCTTGTGGGGATGTTCAGCGCGGCATGGCTCGGGCAATGATGGCATCGAAATCGGTGCCCGCGCCCAGCGATCCGAAGCTGTAACCCCACTGCCCGGCCAGGCGCGACTCGCAGAAGGCGCCGAACACCGCCGCAGGCGCGGTCTGCGCCAGCAGCGCGGCCTGCACGGCCAGGGCCACGTCCTGCGCCAGGCGGCGGGCTTCCATTTCGATGGCCATCTCTTCCACGCGCGCCGGCAGGCGATCGGCCAGGTGATCCAGCGCGGGGTGCATGCCGCGCGCGGGTGCGAGTTCGTGCGCCAGCGCGGCGGCGGCATCGGCCTTGCGCAAGGCGCGCAGCAGGTCCAAAGCCATGATGTTGCCCGCACCCTCCCAGATGGAGTTGAGCGGCATTTCGCGGTAGATGCGCGCCATGATGCCTTCACCGCCCTCCTCCACATAGCCGTTGCCGCCCAGGCATTCCATGGCTTCCTGCGCGAAGTGGCTGCCGCGCTTGCAGATCCAGAACTTGGCCACCGGGGTGAGCAGGCGCGTCATCACCTGCTCGTGCGGGTCGGCCGCCCGGTCGAAGCTGCGCGCCAGGCGCAGGGCCAGCGCGGTGGCCGACTCGGACTCCAGCGCCAGGTCGGCCAGCACGTTCTTCATCAGCGACTGGTCGATCAGCGCCTTGCCGAAGGCCTTGCGCTGCGTGGTGTGGTTCAGCGCGATGGACAGCGCCTGGCGCATCAGGCCGCTGGTGCCCAGCGCGCAGTCGAGCCGCGTCATGGTGCCCATGGCCAGGATCTGCGGCACGCCGCGACCCTCCTCGCCCACCAGCCAGGCGCTGGCGCCCACGAACTCCACCTCGGAGCTCGCGTTGGCCTTGTTGCCCAGCTTGTCCTTGAGGCGCTGAATGAACAGCTGGTTGAGCGTGCCGTCGGGCAGCACGCGCGGCAGAAACAGGCACGAGAGCCCGCTGGCGGTCTGCGCCAGGATCAGGAAGGCGTCGCACATCGGCGCCGAGAAGAACCACTTGTGGCCGGTGACGCTGAAGCGCTGGCCCCAGGCGTCGCTGCCGGCGGGCTCGGCGCGCGTGGTGTTCGCGCGCACGTCGGAACCACCCTGCTTCTCCGTCATGCCCATGCCCATGGTCAGGCCGGGCTTGTCGCGCCAGACCTTGAGCGCCGGGTCGTAGGCGCGGCTGGTGAGGCCGGGCGCCCAGTCCTGGTAGATGGCCGGGTTGTCCTTGAGCGCGGGCGCCACCGCGTAGCTCATGGAGATGGGGCACAGGATGGACGGCTCCAGCTCGGTGAAGAGCATGAAGCCGGCGGCGCGCAACTGGTGGGCGTGGCCGGTGGCCTGCTGCTCGGCCGAGAACGCGGTGCCGTGCAGGCCCGCGCCCACCGCGGCCGTCATCAGCGCGTGGTAGCTCGGGTGGAACTCCACCTGGTCGATGCGGTGGCCGAAGCGGCTGTGCGTCTTGAGCTGCGGCGTGTGCACGTTGGCCAGGCGCGCGTGCGTCTGCATCTCGCCACCGCCCACCGTGGCGCCCAGCGCCTGCAGCGGCGCGGTGTCCAGGGCGGGCGCGTTGAATTTCAACGCCGCCTGCATCGGCCGGTTCCCGGCGAACAGGTTCACATCCACCAGCGGCTCGGGCTGGTTGAAAACGTCATGCGTGGCGGGCATCTCGGGGTCTCCTCGGGGCAAAGATCCGGGTCCAGGTGTCGCTCAGGTCGCGCACCTCGGCGGCGTCCAGCGCGCCCTTGTCGCGCAGCAGCCGGTGCAGGCGCGGCAGGTGGTAGTGCGGCACGGCCGGGTACAGGTGGTGTTCCAGGTGGAAGTTCACATGGTGCGGGAACAGCAGCGCGCGGCCCAGCCAGTTGGCCAGCGAGCCGCTGGTGCGGTTGCAGCGCGCCGCGGTCAGCGGCGAGGACAGGTCGGTCACCGCGCCGTGCTCGCAGATGGCGCGCAGGCGCAGGATGGGCTGCAGCACCGTGACCAGGGGCAGCAGCCACAGCACCGCGTACATCAGCAGGCCTTGTGCACCACCCCAGGCGAAGGCCGTCAGCGGCGCGGCCAGCTGAAAGGCCAGCACCAGCCAGCGGTCCTGCCGCGCGGCGGCGCGCAAGGCGGGCGAGGTGTCGTCCAGCGGGCGGATCTCGCGCCGCGTGTCTTCGTTGATGGCGGGCGCACCGAAGAAGTAGGCGTAGGTCTTCCAGGCGTTGAGGCCCAGCAGGTCTTCACCGAGCTTGCGCAACAGGTACAGGCGGCCGCGCGGGTAGCCACCGTGGATGGCGGTGTCCGGGTCTTCCTCGGTGTAGAGGTGGTTGTGGTGCAGCCGGTGCGTGACGCGGTAGGTGCACATCGACAGGCCCACGGCCATGCCCATCAGCCGGCCCAGCCCGTCGTTGGCCCCGCGCGCGGCGAACAGGCGGTAGTGGGCGGCCTCGTGGATCAGGATGAAGACGGCGTGCTGCGCCACACCGAGCACCAGCACGCTCAGCAGCAGCCATGGGCTGGGCCAGGTGAGCAGCGCCAGCGCCACGGCCGCGGCGATCCAGCCCAGGGTCTGCGCGATCGCCAGCAGGGAGCGCGCCGTGGACAGTTGGGTCAGCGGTGCCAGCTCGGCCGTGCTGAGCAGGCGGCGCGCCTGCGCGTTGCGCGCGCCGGGTGCCCGCAGGTCCTGGCGGAACTCTTCACCTTGCTGCTGGCCCGGCGTGTCCACGCGCGACCCCGGCTGCTCAGACCAGCTTGACGAGCTGCTTGCCGAAGTTCTTGCCCTTGAGCAGGCCCATGAAGGCCTCGGGCGCGGCGGCCAGGCCCTGCGCCACGGTTTCGCGCGGGCGCAGCTTGCCGGTGCCCACCAGCGTGCCCAGCTCGGTCAGGGCCTCGGGCCAGACTTCCATGTGCTCGCTGACGATGAAGCCCTCGACCTTGAGGCGGTTCACCAGGATCAGCGCGGGGTTGGCCAGCGGCAGCGGCTGGCCGTCGTAGCCGGCGATCATGCCGCACACGGCGATGCGGCCGAAGGCGTTCATGCGCAGCAGCACCGCGTCGAGCACCATGCCGCCCACGTTCTCGAAGTAGCCGTCGATGCCGTTCGGGCAGGCCTCCTTGATGGCCTTGGACAGCGAGTGCGCATCCTTGTGCAGCTTGTAGTCGATGCAGGCATCAAAGCCCAGCTCCTCCACCGCGTACTTGCATTTGTCCGGGCCGCCGGCGATGCCCACCGCGCGGCAGCCGCGCGCCTTGGCCAAGGCACCGAAGGCGCTGCCCACCGCGCCCGTGGCGGCGCTGACCACCACGGTGTCACCCGCCTTGGGGTTGATGATCTTCACCAGGCCGTACCAGGCGGTCACGCCGGGCATGCCGACCGCGCCCAGGTAGTGCGAGAGCGGCACGTGGGTGGTGTCCACCTTGCGCAGCGCGCCGGGCTGGCCGGCGTCCACCACGCTGTATTCCTGCCAGCCGCCCATGCCCACGACCTTGTCGCCGGGCTGGAACTTGGGGTGCTTCGATTCGGCGACCTCGCCGACGGTGCCACCGATCATCACCTCGCCCAGCGGCTGCGACGCGGCGTAGCTCTTGCTGTCGTTCATGCGGCCGCGCATGTAGGGGTCCAGGCTCAGGAAGTGGTGGCGCACCAGCACCTGGCCGTCGGCCAGCGCGGGCGTCTGGGCGGTGACCAGCTTGAAGTTGGCCACGGTGGCTTCGCCTTGTGGGCGGTTGTCGAGAAGGATCTGCTGGTTGGCGGGCATGGTGTTTCTCCGGGTCAATAAAGTTACAAGGTGGCGCGCTGAGCGCGTGTGGACATGCGAGGCGGCGTCCAGAGAGACCGCGGAACTGGCTCCGCCAGGCCGCAGGTCTCGTCCCCCCGACGGGGGGAAGGCGCAAAGCGACGCAGGGGGGCTTTCATGTTTCAGTCGGTCTTGATGCGGTTGAGGGGCTGTGCGCTGCTGGCGCCCGTGGCCAGGCGCGGCATGAGCTTGAAGGTGCCGGTGGCGTGGGCGCAGAGTTTGTCGGCGGCGTCGAAGATGTGGCCTTCGGTGAAGACCATCGTGGCGGTGCGGTGCAGCGTGCGGCCCGTGGCCCGCAGCGGCCCCTTGGCGGCACGCATGAAGCTGGTCTTCATCTCGATGGTGACCGCGCCCATGTCGGGCTCGGTGGAGCGCGCGGCGTGGGCCATGACCACGTCGAGCAGCGTCATGCTGGCGCCGCCGTGCACCACGTCGAACGAGTTCATGTGGTCGGGCCCGGGGTCGAAGCGCAGTTCCGCCTCCCCGCCTTCGAACCGGTGCAGCTCGAAACCCAGGAGTTCGACGAAGGGAATGCGGACGGAAAAATCCATGGACGAATCAGCCTCCGGTGATCACGCTGACACCGCCGTCCACCGCCAGCCATTGGCCGGTGATGTGCTTGCCGGCGTCGGAGGCGTAGAGCACGGTCAGCCCCTTGAGGTCTTCGTCGTCGCCCAGGCGGCGCAGCGGCGCGTGCGAGGCGAGTTTTTCCTCGCCCATGGTCTTGAGCGTGCCCACGGTCATCTTGCTCGGGAAGAAGCCCGGGCAGATCGCGTTGACGGTGATGCCGTACTTGCCCCACTCGGCGGCCAGCGCGCGGGTGAAGTTGATCACCGCGCCCTTGGAGGTGTTGTAGGCGATGGTGTTCATGCCCGATGGGTTGCCGCCCAGGCCGGCGATGGACGCGGTGTTGATGATGCGGCCCGACTTGCGCGCGATCATGCTGCGCCGGGCGATCACCTGGCTCAGGATGAAGTAGCTGCGCACGTTGAGGTTCATCACCTTGTCCCAGGCCTCCACCGGGTGGTCTTCGGCCGGTGCGCCCCAGGCGGCGCCCGCGTTGTTCACCAGGATGTCGATGTCGCCCAGGCGCTGCAGGCTTTCGTCGGCCAGGCGGTGGATGTCTTCTTCCTTCGAGCAGTCGGCCGCGATCCAGCGCGCGTCGATGCCGGCGGCCTGCAGTTCGGCGGTGGCGCTCTCCAGGTCTTCGGCCTTGCGCGAACTCACCAGCACGCGCGCGCCGGCCTCACCCAGGGCGTGGGCCATCTGCAGGCCCAGGCCGCGCGAGCCACCGGTGATCAGGGCGGTCCTGCCCTTGAGGTCGAAGAGTTGGGGAATGGTTCGGGTCATGGGGTCTCCTGTGGTGTCTGTGAAGAATCAGGTCTCGTAGTCCATGCACTGGCGGTCTTGAACGACCAGCCGCATGAAGGGCTTGAGGGCGGTGTGCGAGGGATGGTTCTGGTACGCGGCGAGCGCGTCGCGGCCGGTGAAGCTGCTGTTGAGCACCAGATCGTAGGTGCATTCCAGGTCGGTCCCGGCAATGGCCACGTCGAAGCGCACGATGCCTGGCACCAGCTGGGCACAGGCATCGAGCAAGGCCTTGGCCTTGGCGATGTTGGCCTCGTGGCTGCTGCCGTCGGGCGTGGCCTTGATCTTCCACATGACGATGTGGTGCAGCATCAGAAGGCCTCCTCGGGCAGGGCCGCGCAGGTCTGGTCGCGCTGGCTCACCACCTGCAGCCACGCGCCGATCTTGGGCAGCTCGTAGTGGAAGAAGAAACGCATCGCCGCCAGGCGGCCGGTGCGGGCGTTCGAGTCCGGTGCGGTGTGCGCGGCCAGCGCCACGTCCAGCCAGACCCAGGCCAGCACCGTGTGGCCGAAGGCCTGCAGGTAGGGCACGGCGTTGGCCAGCGCATCGGTGGGTTCGCCGGTGGCCCAGGCGGCCTTGGTGGCGGCACCCACCTGCGCGAGCGCCTGGCCCAGCGCATTGGCATGGGCGGCCAGTTCGGGGATGTGGATGGCGCGCTGGATGGTGTCGTTGATGCGGGCGGCCAGCAGGCTCAGGCCCTTGCCACCTTCCATCAGCACCTTGCGGCCCAGCAGGTCCATGGCCTGGATGCCGTGCGTGCCCTCGTGGATCATGTTCAGGCGGTTGTCGCGCCAGTACTGCTCCACCGGGAAATCGCGCGTGTAACCGTAGCCGCCGTGGATCTGGATCGCCAGGCTGTTGGCCTCCAGGCACCACTCGCTGGGCCAGCTCTTGGCGATGGGCGTGAGCACCTCCAGCAGCAGGCGCGCATCGTCTGCCGTGGCGGCGTCGCCCGTGTGCTGCTCGTCCACCAGGCGCGCGCAGTACAGCTCCAGCGCGAGCGCGCCTTCGCAATACGCCTTCTGCGCCAGCAGCATGCGCTTGACGTCCGCGTGTTCGATGATGCGCACCGGCGGCTGCGCCGGGTCCTTGCCGGCCGGGCCCATGGGGCGGCCCTGGGGACGGTTCTTCGCGTAGTCCAGGCTGGCGTGGTACCCCGCCATGCCCAGCATGGTGGCGGCCATGCCCACGCCGATGCGGGCCTCGTTCATCATGTGGAACATGCAGTGCAGGCCCTTGCCCGCCTGCCCCACCAGGTAACCCACCGCGCCGGCTTCGCCCTGCACCGGGTACTTGCCCTCGCCGAAGTTCAGCAGCGTGTTGGTGGTGCCGCGCCAGCCGCACTTGTGGTTCAGGCCAGCGAGCGCCACGTCGTTGCGTTCGCCCGTCAGTTCCCCGGCGGTGTTCACCAGTTTCTTGGGCACGATGAAGAGCGAGATGCCGCGCGTGCCGGGCACCAGCTTGCCGCTCTCATCGGGAATCTTGGCCAGCACCAGGTGGACGATGTTCTCGGTCAGCTCGTGCTCGCCGGCCGAGATCCACATCTTGTTGCCTTTGAGGCGGTAGCGCGGCCCGAGCGGGTCGCTCTCGAAACCGGCGCCGTCGGGCACGGCGCGGGTCATCACGTCGCTCAGCGACGAGCCGGCCTGAGGTTCGGAGAGGCACATGGTGCCCGAGAACCGCCCCGAGAACTCGTTGAGCGCGAACACGGTCTTCTGCGCCTCGGTGCCGTGCGCCATGAGCAGGTTGGCGTTGCCGGTGGTCAACATGCCGCTGCCGATGCTCACCGAGGCCATGGCGAAGAAGGCGTTGGCGGCCGCCTCCACCGTGTAGGGCAACTGCATGCCCCCCACCTCGTAATCCTGCGCGGCGCTGAGCATGCCGCTCTCCGCATAGGCCTTCTGCGCATCGTGCGTGGCCTGCGGCAGGATCACCTTCTCGCCGTCGAAGTGCGGCTCCTGCGTGTCCACCACGCGGTTGAACGGCGCGTACTTCTCGCGCGCGATGCGCTCGCAGGTGTCGAGCACGGCGTCAAAGGTCTCGCGGCTGTGGTCGGCGAAGCGCTCGCGCCCGCTCAGCGCGGGTGCGTCGAGCCAGTCGTAGAGCAGGAAATCGACGGTGGGGCGCAGCGACATGGAACCCTCTTCCTTCAAAAAAAGACAATCCTCCCGCGCGAGGGGAAGCTTATCCAGAATGCCGTGGAACCGGCTTCGCCGGTCCACAGACATTGCCCCCCTCCGGGGGGTGACGCGAAGCGGCGCGGGGGTGTTGTGCGACCGCGCAGCGCGCGGCGTCACAACACTTCAAACCCCCCGGCCGCGCCCATGCCACCGCCGATGCACATCGTCACGCAGACGCGCTTGGCGCCACGGCGTTTGCCTTCGATCAGGGCATGGCCGGTCAGGCGCTGGCCCGACACGCCATAGGGGTGGCCCACGGCGATCGCGCCGCCGTTGACGTTGAGGCGATCGCCCGGAATGCCCAGCTTGTCGCGGCAGTAGATCACCTGCACCGCAAACGCTTCGTTGAGCTCCCACAGGTCGATGTCGTTCATCTTCAGGCCCAGGCGCGCGAGCACCTTGGGGATGGCGAACACCGGGCCGATGCCCATTTCATCGGGCTCGCAGCCGGCCACCGCGAAGCCGAGGAAACGGCCCAGGGGTTTCAGGCCACGCTTCTCGGCCAGGGTCTCGTTCATGACCACGCAGGCGCCGCCACCATCGCTGAACTGGCTGGCGTTGCCGGCGGAGACCAGGCCACCCGGGATCGCCGGGCGGATGCCGCTGATGCCCTCTTTCGTGGTGCCGGCGCGGATGCCCTCGTCGTTCTCCACCGTCACCTGCTTGGTGATCAGGCCCATGACCTTGTCGGCCACGCCGGCGGTCACGGTGATGGGGGCGATCTCGGTCTTGAAAAGGCCCGCTTCCAGCGCGGCCGTGGCCCGTTGCTGGCTGGCGGCACCGTACTCGTCCATGGCGTCGCGCGAGATGTTGTAGCGCTTGGCCACCTGCTCGGCGGTCTGCAGCATGTTCCAGTAGATCTCGGGCTTGTTCTTCACCAGCCAGGGATCGGCCAGCATGTGGGTGTTCATCTCCTGCTGCACGCAGGAAATGCTCTCCACGCCGCCGGCCACGTACACATCGCCTTCGTTGGCGATGATGCGCTGCGCGGCCATGGCGATGGTCTGCAGGCCGGACGAGCAGAAACGGTTGACGGTGACGCCCGAGGTGGTGATGGGCAGGCCGGCGCGCAGCGCGATCTGGCGCGCGATATTGGCGCCGGTGGCGCCTTCGGGGTTGGCGCAGCCCATGATGACGTCGTCCACTTCAGCGGCTTCGATGCCGGCGCGCTGCACGGCGTGCTGCACCGCGTGGCCGCCGAGCGTGGCGCCATGGGTCATGTTGAAAGCGCCCTTCCAGCTCTTGGCCAGGGGGGTGCGGGCGGTGGAAACGATGACGGCGTTGGTCATGATGAAAATTCTCCTGATTCGGTCGTGAGCGGGCTGGGGGTCAGTTGAAGGTCTTGCCTTCGGCGACCAGTCGGGCCAGCAGCGGCGCTGGCTCCCAGAATTTCGCGTCGTCCAGCGGGTTCTTCGCAAAGCGCTTCATGCTCTGCACCACGTTGAACAGGCCCACGGTGTCCGCGTAGATCATCGGACCGCCGCGGTGGATCGGGAAGCCGTAGCCGAAGATGTAGACCACGTCGATGTCGCTGGCCTTGTTGGCGATGCCCTCTTCCAGGATGTGCGCGGCCTCGTTCACCAGCGAATACACCAGGCGCTGCACGATTTCCTCGTCGGAAATCTTGCGCGGCGTGATGCCGAGCGACTTGCGATGGTCCTCGATCATCTTCACCACCTCGGCGTTCGGGATCGCGTCGCGCTTGCCCGGCACGTAGTCGTACCAGCCGGCGCCGGTCTTCTGGCCGAAACGGCCCTTCTCGCACAGCAGGTCGGCCGTCTTGCTGTACTTCATGTCCGGCTTTTCCTGGTAGCGGCGCTTGCGGATCGCCCAGCCGATGTCGTTGCCGGCCAGGTCGCCCATGCGGAACGGGCCCATCGCGAAACCGAACTTCTCGATCGCCTTGTCCACCTGCTCGGGCGTGCAGCCCTCGTCCAGCAGGAAGCCGCCCTGGCGGCCGTACTGCTCGATCATGCGGTTGCCGATGAAGCCGTCGCACACGCCGGAGACCAAGGCCGTCTTCTTGATCTTCTTGGCCACGGCCATCACGGTGGCCATCACGTCCTTGGCGGTCTTCTCGCCGCGCACCACTTCCAGCAGTTTCATCACGTTGGCCGGGCTGAAGAAGTGCAGGCCCACCACGTCCTGCGGGCGCTGGGTGAAGTTGGCGATCTGGTTCACGTCCAGCGTGGAGGTGTTGGACGCCAGGATCGCGCCCGGCTTCATCACGCGGTCGAGTTCCTTGAAGACCTTTTCCTTCACGCCGATCTCTTCGAACACGGCCTCGATCACGAGGTCGGCCGAGCCGATGTCGTCGTAGCTCAGCGTGGTGCTCAGCAACGCCATGCGCTGCTCGTACTTGTCCTGCTTGAGCTTGCCCTTCTTCACCTGGGCTTCGTAGTTCTTGCGGATGGTCGCGATGCCGCGGTCCAGCGCCTCCTGCTTCATCTCCAGGATCTTCACCGGGATGCCGGCGTTGAGGAAGTTCATGGAGATGCCACCGCCCATGGTGCCGGCGCCGATGACGGCCACCGAGGCGATCTCGCGCTTGGGCGTGTCTTCCGGCACGTCGGGGATCTTGCTCGCGGCGCGTTCGGCCGTGAACAGGTGGCGCAGCGCGCGGCACTCGGGCGTCCACATCAGGTTGATGAAGATCTCGCGCTCGAAGACCATACCGTCGTCGAACTTCTTCTTGGTCGCGGCTTCCACCGCGTCCACGCACTTGGCGGGCGCCGGGAAATTCTTGGACATGCCCTTGACCATGTTGCGCGCGAACTGGAAGTACGCATCGCCCTTGGGGTGCTTGCACGGCAGGTCGCGCACGCGGGGCAGCGCGCTGCCGTCGGCGTGCTTCGCGACCATCTCGCGGGCCAGGGCCAGGGCCTCCTCAGCCAGGCTCTCGGGCGAGGCGGACAACTTGTTGAACAGCATCTGGCCGGGCACCTGGGCCAGCATCTCGCTCTTGACCGGCTCACCGCTCACGATCATGTTGAGCGCGGGCTCCACGCCCAGGGCGCGCGGCAGGCGCTGCGTGCCACCGGCACCGGGAATCAGGCCCAGTTTCACCTCGGGCAGCGCCACGTTGGTGCCGGGCGCGGCGATGCGGTAATGGCAGCCCAGGGCCAGCTCCAGGCCGCCGCCCATGGCCACGGAGTGGATCGCGGCGATGACCGGCTTGGACGCGTTTTCCACCGCCAGGATCACCGACAGCAGGTTCGGCTCGGCCAGCGCCTTGGGCGAACCGAACTCACGGATGTCCGCCCCACCCGAAAACGCCTTGCCGGCACCCGTCAGCACGATGGCCTTCACGGCCGCATCGGCCTCGGCCTTGGCCAGCCCGTCGGTGATGCCCTGGCGGGTGGACAGCCCCAGACCGTTGACCGGCGGGTTGTTCATGGTGATGACGGCCACATCGCCGTGGACCTGGTACTCAGCGGTCATGAAAAAGCTCCTTCGTTGTATGTCGGACAGTGCCTGAGGGCGTTGACTGTGACGCTCTTCGTCAAAAAGAACGATCGTTCGATTCTAGGAGGCGCCCAGGGTGTTGGGACAGGGGAGTTTGTCTCAAGAGGGACATGCGCGGTGACTCATTCTTGTGAACGACCGCCTCATTCCTTCCGCCCTCACTCCTGTACCTCAAAAGCCATTCTGGTGCCGCCGCAGCGCTTTGCCTCATACGGGCGTGTTCCACGGCATCCATTCAACGTCCATAGCAACCAAGAAGGAGCTCTCATGCACAACACCGAACAGTCCCACCATCTACTTCCCGTCCACCGTCAAGCACCCACTTGGCCATCCCACCTTCTCGCTAGGCCCGCCCTTCGTCAGGTCACGTCAATAGGAGATACCAATCCGTCACTACAGCTGAACACGCGCGTGCTGGGAACACCACAAGAGCGCGTAGCGATCACGGAATTGCGGCAATACGCACCTGCCGGCGTAGAAGACGACCTGGGTTTGCAGCTCAGTCCATTTGAGCGCGACAGAGACGAAATCGGTGTGGTGACTGCGATCTTCCGGGGCTCCCGCGCTATCGGAACCCTGCGATGCGTACCAAGTGGCCATGGCCTGACGGGGGGTGAGCGCCTGATGCAGCTCACTGGCGCAACGCTCCCGTTGCTAGAGCCAGGGAGCTGGGAAGTAGGACGCCTGATCGTGGATCCCCGAGAAAGAAGCTTTCAGACGCTGACGAGTTGCCTGAACTTGGCAATGGGTGAGCTGACACGTCGACACCCGGTGCGTCAGTTCTACGCGATCGCCTCGCCAGCGATGGCACGCCTATGGAGGCGGTTTGGGCTGCACGTCGTCATGCACATGCAAGGCAAGAGTGGAGAGCCCTTTGTATTGGTGCTGGGCCAGGCAGTTGATGTTGTACGGATCCTCCATTGACGAATACATAAAATTAAATCTATAGTTCCAGTTTTCTAGGATTAAACCTTTGCAATAAAACACCAAAGGTTTAAACAATTCATTCATCAATGGAACATACGGTGAAAACATGGGGAAACTAATGCGCGACCTTTTCGCACGATACGTACGCCACCACGAAGCCAACAGATCTCTCTTGGAATGGATCGGAGCCGTAGGCGCGGTTGCCTTCCCCCTGCTCTACCTCCTTCGCATGAACAGCAACTTCCCGGTGCTGTACGACGATATTGGATGGCGAATCGTGGCCACCGTCTTGTGCGCAGTACTTGCGCTGCGAAGGAGATGGCCGAGCGCAGCACAGCCCTACTACTTCGCCTACTCCTACTTCACCATTTTTTACTGTCTTGCGTTTCTGCTCCCGCTAACCATGCTGCACAACAAGGCGGCGACTCCGACAGTGGTGAACATGATATGGAGCGCGGCGTTGATCGTCTTGCTAACGGATTGGCGTAACACCATCATTGTGCTGAGCAGCGGATATGCACTTAGCGTGGCGGTTTTCTGGGCAACGGTATCCACCCCTCATCTACCCATCGATTTCATTCTCTGGTGGATACCCATGTGCGGAGTTTTGGTTGCTTGCGGCAGCATTTCCAAGTACGTGGAGAAGCGAGCAGAACTCGAACGCATGCGCCGCCTGTACGCCGGCCTCGCCGGCTCCGTCGCCCACGAAATGCGCACCCCCTTGGCCCAGATCCAGCACGTCTTTCGCTGCATCGAGGCCGAGGTCTCCCCCGACTCGGAGGCAGCACGCCTCGTCCGTCAGGGCCACTCCGCCATCCAGCGCGGCCTGCAGTCCATCACCATCACATTGCGGCAGGTCAGCCACCGCAAACCAGCGCCACTGGAGCTGCGGCCCTTGTCCGCGGAGCAGTGCGCTCGCAAGGCTTTGGACGAGTACGCCTACGACTCGCCCGAAGCCCGCGAATGCGTGCATCTGCGGGTCGAAGAAGACTTCCACTTCCAAGGCGATGCCACCACGTTCGAGCTGATGCTGTTCAACCTGTTGAAGAACGCGCTGTACTACCTGCCTGTGCGTCCCACCATGGAGATCGGCGTCACGGTGAAAACCACGCCGACCACCTGCATCGTGGTGCGTGACACCGGCCCAGGCATTCCGCCCGACGTGTTGAGCCGCCTCTTTCAGGAATTCCAGACCCATGGCAAGGCCGAGGGCACGGGCCTGGGGCTGGCCTTCTGCTACAGAACCATTCACGAGTGGGGCGGCGCCATTGCCTGCCGATCAGAGCACGGCCACTTCACCGAGTTCACGATCAACCTGCCATCCTGCCCCTCGCCGGCACCCGCACCCGCCCAAGCCGCACCCGCCATGCCGGAGCCGATGCCCTCGCTGAAGGGTCACACCGTCTTGATCGTCGATGACATTTGGTTCAACCGCAGCGTCGCGCGCACGGTGACCGCCAGCCTGGGCATGACCGTGCTGGAGGCCGAGCACGGCCAACAGGCGCTGGACATGCTGCAAGGTGGCGCCATGCCAGACATCGTGCTGATGGACATGAGCATGCCCGGGCTCGATGGCATGAGCACCACGCGCCGGCTGAGAGCCCTACCGGGTGCCGCCGGCCGCGTACCGGTGCTCGCACTCACGGCAGACGATTCGGCGGATGTGCTTGCAGAGGCCCGGGAAGCCGGCATGCAGGGCGTGCTGGGCAAGCCCATCGATGTCGATGCGCTGACGACCGCGCTCCGCACCTCGCTGAATCAGACCTCCAGCCACTCCTTGCGGGTGTAAGGATCGGCGCGCAGGCTCTCCGGCGTGCCCTGGAACACGATGCTGCCGTGCCCCATGACCAGCGCGCGGTCGGAAATCGCCATGGCGATGGTGAGCTTCTGCTCGATCAGCAGCACCGAGATCCCGCGCGACTTGAGCGTCTGCAGGTACTGGCCGACCAGCTCCACGATCTTGGGCGCCAGGCCCTCGGTGGGCTCGTCGATGATGATGAGGTCGGGGTCGCCCATGAGGGTGCGGCACAGGGTGAGCATCTGCTGCTCGCCGCCCGAGAGCACGCCCGCTTCGGTGTGCTGGCGCTCGCGCAGGCGCGGGAACATGCCGTACATGTCCTCGAAGCTCCAGCGCGAGCCCTTGCCGCTGCCCTTCTGCCCCAGCATCAGGTTCTGGTGCACGGTGAGCGTGGGGAAGATGTCGCGGTTCTCGGGCACGTAGCCCAGGCCCAGGTGGGCCACCTCATAGGCTTTCTTGCCCATGATCTGCTGGCCCTTCCAGTGGATGCTGCCCTGGCATTCCACCAGGCCCATGACGGCCTTGGCGGTGGTGGAGCGGCCCGAGCCGTTGCGGCCCAGCAGCGCGACGATCTCGCCGGGCTGCACGTCAAAGCTCACGCCGTGCAGGACGTGGCTCTTGCCGTAGTAGGCGTGGAGGTTTTCGATCTTGAGCATCAGTGCGCCGCTCCCTGTGCGTCTGCCACGTGCGAGCCCAGGTAGGCCTCCTGCACGCGCTGGTTGGCCCGGACGGCGGCGGGCGTGTCGAAGGCCAGCACCTCGCCGTAGACGACCACGGCGATGCGGTCGGCCAGGCCGAACACCACGCCCATGTCGTGCTCCACCGTGAGCAGGGTCTTGCCCACGGTCACTTCCTTGATGAGGCTGATGAAGCGGCTGGTTTCGCTCTTGCTCATGCCGGCGGTGGGCTCGTCGAGCAGGATCACGTTGGCACCGCCAGCGATGGTGATGCCGATCTCCAGCGCGCGCTGTTCGGCGTAGGTGAGGTTCATGGCCAGTGTGTCGCGCTTGCGGTCGAGCTTGATCATTTCCATGAGCTGCTCGGCGCGCTCGTTGGCGTCGTCCAGATCGGCCAGGAACTTGAGGAAGGTGTACTTGTAGCCCAGGCTCCAGAGCACCCCGCAGCGCAGGTTCTCGAACACGCTGAGCTTGGGAAAGATGTTGGTGATCTGGAAGCTGCGCGAGAGGCCGGCGCGGTTGATCTCGAACGGTTTCTTGCCGTCGATGCGCTGGCCGTTGAGCAGCACCTCGCCGCTGCTGGGCGCGAAGCGCCCGCTGATGAGGTTGAACAGCGTGGACTTGCCCGCGCCGTTGGGGCCGATGATGCCGACGCGTTCGCCGGCCTTCACGGCCAGGTTCACGCCCCGGATGATTTCGGTCTTGCCGAAGCTCTTGCGCAGGTCCTTGAGTTCCAGCGCATAGGTCGATGATGGTGCATTCATGCTCACAGCGCCTCCCTCCGCTTGATTTCCTTTTCGATGTATTCCTGGATCTCGCCCCACTGGCGCAGGAACGTGCGGCGCGTGAGCTCGAACAGGCCCAGGCCGGTGACCATGACCAGGGCCGCACCGAACCAGCTGTTGACGCCGTGGGCGTCCAGCGGCACGCCGAGGAAGCGCAGTTCGGAACCCAGCGTGGTGTTGAGCTGCAGGTGGTAGACCATCTCGATCATGGCTGCCGCACCCACCAGCATCACCAGGGCGGTGCCGGCCAGCGCGAGGTAGCTCACCCAGAGTTCGCGCAGGCGCCCGAAGGCCGCCACGCGCAGGTTCATCATGATCAGGCTGGCGATGCCGCCGGGGGCGTAGATCACCATGAACAGGAAGATCAGGCCCAGGTAGAGCAGCCAGGCCTTGGTGAACTCCGAGAGCAGCACGAAGGCCAGCACCATGAGGATGCCGCCGATGATGGGCCCGAAGAAGAAGGTGGCGCCCCCCAGGAAGGTGAACAGCAGGTAGGCACCCGAACGCGCCGCACCCACCACCTCCGCGGTGACGATCTCGAAGTTCAGCGCGCCCAGGCCGCCCGAGATGCCGGCAAAGAAGCCCGCGATGATGAAGGCGATGTAGCGCACCCGCTGGGTGTCGTAGCCCACGAACTCCACGCGTTCGGGGTTGTCGCGCACGGCATTGAGCATGCGGCCCAGTGGCGTGCGGGTGAAGGCGAACATGAGCCCGACCGAGATGAAGGTGTAAATGGCGATCAGGTAGTACACCTGCACCTGCGGCCCGAACGTGATGCCCATGAAGGGCTTGCCGGCCATGCGGTCGCCCGAGACGCCGCCTTCGCCGCCGAAGAATTCGGGGATCATCAGCGAGAGCGCGAACACGAGCTCGCCCAGGCCCAGGGTGATCATGGCGAAGGTGGTGCCCGACTTGCGGGTGGTCACGTAGCCGAACAGCACCGCGAAGCCCACACCGGCCAGACCGCCCACGATGGGGATCAGCGACACCGGCAAGGGGAGCGAGCCGGCGGTCACGCTGTTGAGCGCGTGGATCGCCAGGAAGGAGCCCAGGCCGGTGTAGACCGCATGCCCGAAGCTGAGCATGCCGCCCTGCCCCAGCAGGATGTTGTAGGACAGGCAGGCGATGATGGCGATGCCCATCTGCGAGAGCACCGTCATGGCCAGGCCGCTGGTGAAGATCTTCGGCGCCACGATGAGCAGCAGCGCGAAAAGGCCCCAGGTCAGCCAGCGCCCGACGTTGAGCGGTTTGAATTCGTAGAACTTGGTCGTCATCGCTCAGCCCTCCCGCTTGCCGAGCAGGCCACGCGGCCGGAAGATCAGGATCAGCACCAGGAACAGGTACGGCAGGATGGGCGCGACCTGGGACAGCGTGAGCTTGATGTACGAGTTGTTGGCCACCGCCTCGGGCAGCGGCAGGCCGATCTGCTGGGCCAGCGTGGCCAGCGAGTACTCGAAGGCCACGGCGAAGGTCTGGATCACGCCGATGAGGATGGAGGCGACGAAGGCGCCCGAGAGCGAGCCCATGCCGCCGACCACCACCACCACGAAGATCACCGAGCCCACCGTGGCGGCCATGGCCGGCTCGGTGAGGAAGGTGCTGCCGCCGATGACGCCGGCCAGGCCAGCCAGCGCGGAGCCCGCACCGAACACCAGCATGAACACGCGCGGCACGTTGTGGCCGAGCGATTCGACGGCTTCAGGGTGCGTGAGCGCGGCCTGGATCACCAGGCCGATGCGGGTGCGGGTGAGCAACAGCCAGACCGAGGCCAGCATCACCACCGCCACCAGCATCATGAAACCGCGCGTGGCCGGGAACGGCGAGCAGACGACGCGGATGGCCGCGTCGGCGGCGCTGCACAGCTCGGGCGGCGCGGCGCCCCAGACCATGCGCAGGCCTTCGACGGAGTTGTTGATCAGGGTGAAGACCGGACCGCGAAGCTCTTCCGGCGGGCGGAACTCGACCGCGATGCGGCCCCAGACGAGCTGCACCAGCTCGACGATGACGTAGGACAGGCCGAAGGTCACCAGCAGTTCAGGCACGTGGCCGTACTTGTGCACCTTGCGCAGGCACTGGCGTTCGAACGCCGCGCCCAGCAGGCCCACCACGATGGGCGCGATCAGCAGCGCGGGCCAGAAGCCCACGAACTGCGCCACCGTGTAACCCACGTAGGCCCCCAGCATGTAGAAACTGGCGTGCGCGAAGTTGAGCACGCCCATCATGCTGAAAATCAGCGTGAGACCCGAACTCAGCATGAACAGCAGGAGCCCGTAGCTCAGCCCGTTCAGCATCGAGATGATGAAAAACTCCATTCCCTCAAACCTTCCTCATCGTTGAAAGTGAAAGAGCCCGAAACGGCAACCCGCTCGGGCTCTTTCGGCGCTCGACTCCCCCTCAAGAGACACCGCGGAACCGGCTCTGCCGGGCCGCCAGTGTCGCCCCCTCGAGGGGGTCGCGCGAAGCGCGGCGGGGGTGCTTCCTCAGCCCGGTCGCTTCATCTGGCAGCTCGTCGGCGTGCTCGACACGTAGTTCGGGTACTCCGCCACCGGCGCCAGCGTCATGCCGGTCTTCTCGGGGCTGTAGGGGTACTTGGCGTCGGCTTTCTGCCAGACCGACATGTACAGCGGCTGCTGCAGCTGGTGGTCGTTCTTGCGCATCTGCACCTCGCCGTTGAAGCTCTTGACGGTGAGGCCTTCCATGGCGGCGGCCACCTTCACGGGGTCGGTGGACTTGGCCTTGGCCATGGCCGCGCCGAGGAACTCGAAGATGCGGATGGTGGAACCGGTGTAGAAGTCGTCGTTGTACTTCTGGTTGAATTCCTTCATCCACTTGTCCATCTGCCCACCCATGTTGTAGTGGTTGTAGGCGATCTGGTAGACGCGGCCGGCGCCGTTGGTGCCCAGCGCGGTGGGCGTGCCGGTGACGCCGGCGTAGTAGGTGAAGAACTTGCCCGTGTAGCCGTTTTCGTTGGCGGCCTTGACCAGCAGCGAGAGGTCGGAACCCCAGTTGCCGGTGATCACGGTGTCGGCGCCCGAGGCCTTGATCTTGGCGATGTAGGGAGCGAAGTCGCGCGTCTGGGCCAGGGGGTGAAGGTCTTCACCCACCACCTGAATGTCCGGGCGCTTGCGCGCGAGGGCTTCCTTGCCGAACTTCACGACCTGGTGGCCGTGCGAGTAGTTCTGGTTCAGGAAGTACACCTTCTTGATGTCGGGCTGCTTGGCCATGAAGCTGGCCATGGCTTCCATCTTCATCGAGGTGTCGGCATCGAAGCGGAAGTGCCAATAGCTGCACTTGCTGTTGGTCAGGTCCGGGTCCACGGCGGAGTCGTTGAGGTACAGAACCTCCTTGCCGGGGTTGCGGGCGTTGTGCTTCTCGACCGCGTCGGCCAGCGCCAGCGCGACGGAGGAGCCATTGCCCTGGATGATGTAGCGCGCGCCCTGGTCGATCGCGGCCTTGAGCGCGTTCAGGCTTTCGGCCGGGCTCAGCTTGTTGTCGATCGGGGTGACTTCGAATTTCACGCCAGCCGGGTTGCCCTTGCCGCTGAACTTCTCGGCGAAGAACTGGTAGCCCTTGATCTGGCTCACACCGACCGGGCCGAGCAGGCCGGTCAGGGGGTCGATCCGGATCATCTTGACGGTTTCACCCGCCTGGGCAAACGATGCACCGGCGGCCACCAGCATGGCGGCGCCCGCAACGATCTTCACGGTCAGTTTCATACCTATGTCTCCTTGTTGACGAATCGAACAGGCGCAGCGTAAGGGCTTCTGGTGCGGTGCAGCGTAGGGGATTGCCCGGGCTTCTATCGCGCAGGCGACAAGACGCCACGCGATGGTGCACCCGGGCCCCGTTCACGCCCCCGGCAACACGTAGTCCTTGAGCTGCTCGCGCAGGGTCATCTTCTGCATCTTCCCGGTGGCGCCGAGCGGGATCGCGTCGACGAACACCACGTCGTCCGGGATCTGCCACTTGGCGATCTTGCCTTCGTAGAAGGCCAGCAGCTCCTCGCGCGTGAGATCGGTGCCGGGCTTCTTCACCACCACCACGATGGGACGCTCGTCCCACTTGGGATGCTTCATGCCGACGCAGGCGGCCATGGCCACGGCGGGGTGCGCCATGGCGATGTTTTCCACGTCGATCGAGCTGATCCACTCGCCGCCGGACTTGATCACGTCCTTGCTGCGGTCGGTGATCTGCATGAAGCCGTCGGCGTCGATGGTGGCCACGTCGCCAGTGGGGAACCAGCCGTGCCCCCGCGCGTCGTAGCGCAGCGGGTCGCCGCCCTCGCCCTTGAAGTAGCTCGCGATGATCCAGGGGCCGCGCACCAGCAGGTCGCCGTAGGTCTTGCCGTCCCAGGGCAGTTCTTCGCCGACCTCGTTGACGATCTTCATGTCGGCGCCGAAGATGGCACGGCCCTGCTTGAGGCGGACTTTGAGCTGCTCGGCGGGCGAGAGTTCCAGCTGCGCGTTCTTCAGCGTGCAGACCGTGCCCAGCGGCGACATCTCGGTCATGCCCCAGGCGTGCAGCACTTCCACGCCGTACACGTCGTTGAACGCGCTGATCATGGCCGGCGGGCAGGCCGAACCGCCGATGACGGTGCGCTTGAGCGTGCTGAACTTCAGGTGGTTGGCCTGCAGGTGGCTCAGCAGCATCTGCCAGACGGTGGGCACGCCAGCGGCCATGGTCACCTTCTCGGCTTCAATGAGTTCGTAGACCGACTTGCCGTCCAGCGCCGCACCGGGGAACACCAGCTTGCAGCCGATGGCCGCGGCCGCGTACGGCAGGCCCCAGGCATTGACGTGGAACATGGGCACCACGGGCAGCACGCTGTCGCGCGCCGAGAGGCACATGGCGTCGGGCAGCGCCGCACCAAACGCATGCAGGATGGTGGAGCGGTGCGAGTACAGCGCGGCCTTGGGGTTGCCGGTGGTGCCGCTCGTGTAGCACATGCTCGAGGCCGAGTTCTCGTCGAAGCTCGGCCAGGCGTAGGTGTCGGGCTCCTTGCCCATCCAGGCCTCATAGCTCTGCAGACCGGGAATGCCGCTGTCGGCCGGCAGCTTGTCGGCGTCGCACAGGGCGATCCAGTGTTTCACCGTCGGGCACTTGGCGGCCACCGCCTTGACCAGCGGCAGGAAGGTCATGTCGAAACAGACGGCCTTGTCTTCCGCGTGGTTGACGATCCAGACCAATTGCTCGGGGTGCAGGCGCGGGTTGAGGGTGTGCAGCACGCGGCCAGTGCCGCTCACGCCGAAATACAGTTCCAGATGGCGGTAACCGTTCCAGGCCAGCGTGGCCACGCGGTCGCCCTGGGCCAGGCCCAGGCCGTCGAGCGCGTTGGCCACCTGGCGCGAGCGGCTTGCGATCTGGCCCCAGGTGCTGCGGTGGATATCGCCTTCCACACGGCGGGACACGATTTCGCCACTTGCATGATGCCGCTCGGCATGCACGATCAGCGAGGAAATCAAAAGGGGTTGGCTCTGCATCTGGCCCAGCATGGGGAGTCTCCTGTCGATGAGGGGGTTGGTATCGGCGCCCATCGTAGCGGGTTGCCCCGCACGGCTGCCCCTGGGATATCCAGGGGGGACGCCCTCGGTGTCCATTGCGGGACACGGCACCTCGGCCTTCATCAACATGGTGTTGCGTCGAATGGGGTGAATCAAGGCACGGCGGTGATCTGCGCCGCCGTGAGCGAAGCGTTGAACCGCACCTGACCTGGCCACGCGGGCCAGGTGGCCCCCAGCGTGGCGTGGTTGGGGTTGCCGGTGCGGGCGAACTGCCCCACGCTGGCCATCATGTGGCCCGACAGCGCCAGGCGCCCTGCCCGGTTGGCGTTGCCGCCGATGGCGTTGGCGAACAGCGAGGGGCCGAAGTTGCCGAACACGAACGGCAGGTCGAAGGCGTGCGCGGCGCCGTACACCGTGTTCCATGGCGCGGGTTGCTGCGCCCAGTCGAACTGGTAGTGCCAGATGTCGGCCTGCTGCGTGCGCAGCGTGTTGAGCACGTTGTCGCGGCCAGCGCCGAAGGAGGCGGCGGTGAGCTGCGCGGCGCGCGCCGTCCAGCCGGTCACCGCCGTGTTGGACGGCAGGTAGGCGGCGTTCAGGATGTCGCCCTCCGTGAGCAGCGTGGGGCCGTCCGGCGCGAAGTTGAACAGCATGTCGAACAGCTGGGCATCGGTCACGATGAAACCGGCGGGCCCACCCAGCAGGGTGAGGAAGCTGGGGAACAGCTTGCCCTCTTCCGCCGTGGTGCCGGCCAGCACCGGCAACTTGTTGTAGGTGCCGGCCGCGAACGCGGCGATCGGGTCCAGCGGCAGCACCGTGCCGTCCGGGATCGGGCCCGAGCCCGTGAGGCCGTTGGCCAACAGGGTGGTGAGCACGGCCGCGCCGGTCTTGCCGCGCAGGTAGTCCGCCACCTGCGGCGCCGACTGCGTGGCGATGTAGGCCTGCGCCGTTGGCAGGTCGACGGCCAGGCCATCGGCGATCACCAGCCGCGCCAGCAGCGTGTTGGCCTGCGTCAGCGAGGTGGACGCCGGGTTTAGCGAGGGGATGGTGCCCGGCGGCAGGTTGCTCGCCAGCGAAATCCCACCCGAGATCGGCACCGCCTTGTGGAACAGGCCGGCCCCCAGCGGCGAGGCCACCAGCGACCAGACGTTGGTCGCGCCCGCCGACTGACCCATCAGCGTCACGTTGGCCGCGTTGCCACCGAAGGCGGCGGCGTTCTGCTGCACGAACTTGAGGCCTTGCACGATGTCGAGCAGCGCGAAGTTGCCCGAATCCTCCGCGCTGTCGAGCCCGGTCTTGAGCTGTGGCAGGTTCATGAAGCCCAGCACGCCCAGGCGGTAGTTGAGCGTGACCACCACCGCGTTGGCGCTGCGCGCCAGGGCCGCGCCGTCGTAGATCGGGTCGGCGGTATAGCCGGTGATGTTGCTGCCGCCGTGCACGAACACGATCACGGGCAGCCCGGTGGCGGCGCTGGCCGGCCGCCACACGTTGAGGAACAGGCAGTCCTCGCTGCCCACCGGCGTGTTCAGCGTCGCGCCGATCGTGGCGTCGAAACGGTTGTTGGCGCCTGGCCCGTAGAGGCGTCCGTTCTGCAGGCAGGCCGCGCCGAACTGGGTGGTGTCGCGCGTGCCGCTCCAGGCCGCCACCGCTGCGGGCGCCTTCCAGCGCCGAGCGCCCACCGGCGGCTGCGCGAAGGGGATGCCCTTCCAGGCATAGGTGCCATTGATGGCCGCGTCGTTGCGGCCCTTGATCGTGCCCTGGACGATCTGCCGCACCTCCGGCCCCGGGACGGACGGCGTCTCGTCGGACCCGCCGCCGCAGGCCATCAAACTCAGGCAGGCTGCGCCCGCCACCCACCACCGTGTGTTGCTGCCCATGTCTTGTCTCCTGTGATTCTTTGAAGCGATAACCCGCTTGCGCCAGCGCCTGAAATCCTTTTGAATTCCAGCTTCCCGCCGATGCCCACCGTCCTCGGAAATTCTAGGAACGGGTGCCCGATGCGCCGCTATCGCAACACGACCAATCGAGTGACTTCACGACGCCACCACCCCAGCCGAAGAAGCAGCTCCGCCCTCTGGGTCAGATGCCTCGCCGACATGTTCGCCTCCCGGGGCCTGGACGCGCCGCGCCTGCTGGCCGGCGCGCGCATCGATGACGCCCTGTTGCAGGACCCGGACGGTCGGGTGGAAGTCGATGACATCACGCGCCTGTGGGAATTGGCGGTGGCCTGGTCGGGCAACCCGGCCCTGGGCATGGACCGCGAGCTGCCGGCGCGGCATGTCAACTTCGACATGGTGGGTTACGTGATGCTGGCCAGCCCGACCCTCAAGGCCGGGCTGATGAACCTCTCGCGCTACTACGCCGTGATCTCGGACGCAATCACGCTCGACCTCGAACCCGACGGCAGCAACCAGTGGATGGTGCTGGGCCTGATCGGCAACACCCGGCCGCTGCCGCGCCAGCGGCTGGAATACAGCCTGCTGACCGTGGCCACGCTGTGCCGCTGGATCACGCGGCGCGACGTGCAGCCCCAGGCGGTGGAGTTCGTCGACCCCGAGCCGGCGGATGCCCGCCCCTACGTGGCCGCGTTCGGCTGCCCGGTGCGCTTCGGCCAGCCGCGCAACCGGCTGCTGCTGACCAACCGGGACCTGGAGATGCCGCTGCTCTCCAGCGACCCGGTGCTGTTCGACATGCACCAGCGCGTGATCGAATCGCGCCTGGTGCGGCTGGGCCATGCCAGCACCGGCCAGCGCGTGACCGAGGAAATCATCCACCGCCTGCACCTGGGCGAGCCGCGCCGCGAAGACATCGCCAGCAGCCTGGCCATGGCCGACCGCACCCTGCAGCGCCGCCTGCGCGAGGAAGACACCAACTTCCAGCAGTTGCTCGACGACGCCCGGCGCGACCTGGCGCAGAAATACCTGGCCGAAGACCGCTACACCCTGGCCCAGGTGGCCGACCTGCTGGGCTTTGCCGACCAGAGCAACTTCTTCCGCGCCAACAAACGCTGGTTCGGCGTGTCACCGGGCCAGTACCGCGCGCGGCTGGCCGAGGCCGAGCCGCTGGCCTGAACCAATGGATCTCTGCCCAACCGGCCTGATCAGAGGTGTCGAACCGCCGCCTGATTCAGCAGCTGGCCGGTCAGGAACAGGCTTGTGGTGGCCACTTGCCGGGCAAGTTCCTGCTCCCGGGAACTGATCGCAAATCGCTCCAGGGCTTGTTCCACCTGGAAGGCCTGCATCAGGTCGGCCTGCGCATGTTTGCTGAAAAACGTGACGTCCTGATGCGCAAGGTTCAGATCGTCACTGATCTTGGCGATCAGTTCCTTGACGTGATCGTGAGACCGCTCAGCCCAGAAGCTGTACCCCAAGCGAGCCACCGCGCCGTAACGCAACCCCACATAGTAGAGATAGCCGATCAGCGCTTCGGTGGCTGGCAACGGCGGGCGATTCAAGTCGGTCTCGTCGTAAATGCCAATGCTCTTCAGGTCGTGTACCACCATGCGCTCGTGGCCGAGTTCTTCCGCTGCCTGACGGTAGAAGAACTTCAGCAAGGCCTCAGGTGCCGGCACAAAGGTGGCGACAGCCTGGTTCATCGCGTTGTGCCGCGAGTGATGCCACATCTGAAGCATCAGGTCCCGATAGAACCCGAGGGTGACCGGACGTTCCATCACCCGGCACCAGAACACACCCTGCTTGATCTCGCCCCACTGTGCGTCTACCGAGGTGCGCATGTTTTCGATGAAAGTGCTGCCCATCTCTGCCTCCTCTTTTGCGACCTCTCGTGAAGACCGCTTTTGGATTATTTACCAAATGACACGTTGGTTTGTTAGTAGTAATTGTGGATTGCTTTTTTCAACCGCATGCGGTTGAAAGCAACCTGCATTGACCCTGCACCCGGCCATGTCGCCCCCGATAGGGACAATGGCAGGCATGAACCGACCCGTCGACATGGCCGCCAGCCTGGATCTGGGCCTGGCCTGGCACAACCGTTTCGCCAGCCTGGGCGAGGCCTTCTACACCCTCAGAGCCCCCACCCCCCTGCCCTCGCCCCACTGGGTGGGCACCAGCCCGACCGTGGCCGATCTGCTGGGTCTGGACCGGGCCTGGCTGTCCTCGCCCGCCGCGCTGGATGCCTTCACCGGCAACCTGCCCATTGCCGGCACGCAGCCGCTGGCCAGCGTGTACAGCGGCCACCAGTTCGGCCAATGGGCCGGCCAGCTGGGCGACGGCCGCGCCATCCTGCTCGGCGAGGTGGACACGCCCTCGGGCCCGCAGGAGGTGCAGCTCAAGGGCGCCGGCCTCACACCGTATTCGCGCATGGGCGACGGCCGCGCGGTGCTGCGCAGTTCGATCCGCGAGTTCCTCTGCAGCGAGGCCATGCACGCCCTGGGCATTCCCACCAGCCGCGCGCTGTGCGTCACCGGCTCGCCCGCGCCGGTGCGCCGCGAGGAGATCGAGACCGCCGCCGTGGTCACGCGCGTGGCGCCCAGCTTCATCCGCTTCGGCCACTTCGAGCATTTTTCGCACCACGGCCTGCACGGTGAACTGCGCCAGCTGGCCGACTTCGTGATCGACCGCTTCTACCCCGCCTGCCGCGAAGCACCGGGCAGCCCCTACGCGGCCCTGCTGGAGGCCGTGAGCGCGCGCACCGCCGAGATGGTGGCGCAGTGGCAGGCCGTGGGCTTCTGCCACGGGGTGATGAACACCGACAACATGAGCATCCTGGGCCTGACCATCGACTACGGCCCGTTCCAGTTTCTCGACGCCTTCAACCCCGGCCACATCTGCAACCACTCGGACACCGGCGGGCGCTACGCCTACAACCGCCAGCCCAACATCGCCTACTGGAACCTGTTCGCGCTGGGCCAGGCGCTGCTGCCGCTGATGGACGACCAGCAGCAGGCGCTGGACGCGCTGGAACCCTACAAGGCGCTGATGCCGGCCGCGCTGCAGCGCCGCATGAACGCCAAGCTGGGCCTGGGCCGCACGGAAGACGGCGACGCCGAACTCACCGAATCGCTGATGAAGCTGATGGCGGCCGACGCGGTGGACTTCACCATCTTCTGGCGCCGCCTGAGCCACGCCGTGGCCGGCCCGATCGATGCCGTGCGCGACCTGTTCCTGCAACGCGAAGCCTTCGATGCGTGGGCCCAGCGCTGGCGCGAGCGCCTTCAGGCCGAGCCCGGCTTCGATGCCGCTGCCACGCAGAGCCGCATGCTGCGCACCAACCCGCAGGTGGTGCTGCGCAACCATTTGGGGGAGATCGCCATCCAGCGCGCCAAACAGGGCGACTTCAGCGAGGTCGCGCGGTTGCAAAACGCGCTCGAACACCCATTTGAAGAACTTCCCGGCCAGCAAGACCTGGCCGCTTTCCCGCCCGATTGGGCCAGCCAGATCGAAATCAGCTGCTCGTCCTAGGAGACCCGATGACCTTTCCCATCCAGAAAACCGAAGCCGAATGGCGCGAAGTGCTGGCCGCCAAAGGCGCCGAGCCACGGGCCTTCGACGTGACCCGCCACGCCCACACCGAACGCCCCTACACCGGCAAGTTCGAGCAGGTCTGGGCCGACGGCAGCTACCACTGCATCTGCTGTGGCAACAAGCTGTTCGACGCCGACACCAAGTTCGACGCGGGCTGCGGCTGGCCCAGCTTCTCGCTGGCCGTGCCGGGCGCCATCACCGAGATCACCGACCGCAGCCACGGCATGGTGCGCGTGGAAACCGTCTGCAGCCAGTGCGGCGCACACCTGGGCCACGTGTTCGAGGACGGCCCCGCCCCCACCGGCCTGCGCTACTGCATGAACTCCGCTTCGCTGGAACACCAACCCAAGAAGGACACGCCATGAAAGCCCAGAACGTTCTCGACACCATCGGCCGTACCCCACACATCCGCGTGCAGCGCCTGTTCGGCGACGCGAGCCAGCAGGTGTGGATCAAGTCCGAGCGCAGCAACCCGGGCGGCTCCATCAAGGACCGCATCGCCCTGTCCATGGTGGAAGACGCCGAGCGCTCGGGCGCGCTGCAGCCCGGCGGCACCATCGTCGAACCCACCTCGGGCAACACCGGCATCGGCCTGGCCATGGTGGCCGCCGTCAAGGGCTACAAGCTGATCCTGGTGATGCCCGACAGCATGTCGGTCGAGCGCCGCCGCCTGATGCTGGCCTACGGCGCCACCTTCGACCTGACCCCGCGCGAGAAGGGCATGA
>JAGKSX010000093.1 GCA_018993155.1 Hydrogenophaga sp. | reverse complement strand
GCCACAGAGGGTGCGCGCCAACAACGGTGTTGACGAAGGGGTGATGGCGCGCCCGGGCAGACGCCCGCGAGCAGGGCCGGAGCAGGCAGGCGTCGCCACTGGCCTGACGCAAGGCAGCCGCCAGAAACCTCAAGAAGAGGAGCGACGAGAAACCAGCCACCCCCCCAGCTGATTCACCACCAGCCCCAACAACACCGCCCCCGTCCCCAGCCACTGCTCAAACAGGGGAAGTTCGCCAAAGAACACCCAGGCCGCCGAAAGCCCCACCACAGGCACGAGCAGGGAAAACGGCGTCACCCGCCCAGCCGGATGGCGCTGGAGCAACTGCGTCCACAGCGTGTAGGCCAACAAGGTCGCCAGCCACGCCAGAAACAGCACCGCCAACACCGCCGACAGACTCAAACCCGCCACCTGCGCCCAGACCACCGACGGCCCATCCATCCACAGCGCCAACGCCACGAACGGAACGATCGGAAAAACACTGCTCCACACAATGAACGGAAACGGGTCGTAGTCCGCCACCCGACTCGCCAACCGCGCCACCAGATTCGACACCGCCCACATGAACGCCGCCGACAAGGTCAGCACAAAACCCGCCAACGTCATCTGCCCCGGCCCTTCACCATGCGCCGTCGCGATCAACACCAGCCCCCCCAAGGCCACCAGCAAACCCAGCCCCTGCGACCACCGCGCGCGCTCACCCAGCACCGGCACCGCCAGCAACAACGTGAAAAACGCCTGCGTCTGCATCACCACCGACGCCATGCCCGCCGTCATCCCCATCTGCAAACCCAGGAACAGAAAACCGAACTGCCCCAGCCCCTGCGCCAGGCCATAGGCCACCACATACCGCCAGGGCAACTTCGGGAACTTCACGAACAGCAGGAACGGCAACGCCGCCGCAGCGAATCGCAAGGCGCCCAGCAACATCGGCCCGACGCCCTGCAGGCCGACCTTCATCACCACGAAGTTCAAACCCCAGATCACCACCACCGCGAGCGCGCGCAGCAGATCGCCGCGCGAAAGAGGCAAAGGGTTCACGCCATCACTTTCACCGGCCGCCCCTGCGCAGCGCGCGCGGCCACAAAAGCATCGAACGCCTGCGCGCTGGTCTTGCGCGGCGTGTAGCCAAAACGCTGCTTCAACGCGGTGTTGAGCAACACCGGCCGGTAGCGCAGGAAATCGAGCTGCTCCGGGCCATAGCGGCTCACGCCCAGCGAGCTGCCCACGCGCAACAGCGTGCGCAACAGGCCCGCCGGCAGCACGCGCGGTTTCTTGCCCAGGCGCGCGGCGATCTCGCGGATGGTCAGCGCGCCGTCACCGGCCAGGTTGTAGCAACCGGGCACGGCCTCGCCACTGAGCGCGTGCACGATCGCACCGGTCACGTCCTCGTCCCAGACGAACACGAAGGGGCTGTCGCTGCCCGCGATCGCGATCAGGCGCGGTTTCTCGAACAGGGCCGTGATCTGGTTGTCCACCCGCTCGCCCAGGATGGTGCCGATGCGCAGCACGGTCTGGCGCAACGCAGGGTGGGCCACGCGCGTCTCGGCGAGCATCTCTTCCACCAGCCGCTTGTGGTGCGCGTACGCGAACACCTCGTTGCCGCGCAAGGCGTGTTCTTCGGTCAGCCAGGCCGGGTTGTCCGCGTGGTAGCCATAGGCCGCGCCGCTGGACGAGACCACGAGGTGGGCCACGCCGTGGGCAAGGCAGGCCTGGATCACGTTGCGCGTGCCGCCCACGTCGACCGAATGCTCGAAGGCCCGGCTCGACCCCTTGCCCGGCGTGACGATGGAGGCGAGGTGCACCACGGTGTCGATGCCGTGCGCTTCCACCGTGGCGGCCAGGGCGCGGTCGCGCACGTCTTCCACCACGTAGGCCACGCGCGGCGAGCGCCGCGCGACCGGCACCTCGCGCACGTCCACCGCCACCAGGTGTTCGATGTGAGGCTCGCGCGCCAAGGCGTCGATCAGCCCGCGCCCGAGGAAACCGTCGGCGCCCGTGACCAGCACGCGCCGGGCGGCCGGCGCCTTGTCCGTCATGGCGTTCATGGCTTTTCGATCCCCGGCACACCACCCTGCAGCGGTCTGCGCGCCCACCAGCCCGCCAGGATCAGGCCGGCGATGATGTCCCAGAAGCCCCAGACACCGGCCACCACGGCCATGCCGCCCAGGCCACCGAAGAAGCTGAAGATGATGACCAGGCCCAGGCCCGCGTTGCGGATGCCGACCTCGATCGAGAGCGCGCGGCGGTCGTAGTCGGGCAGGCCGGCGGCGCGCGCGATGGCGTAGCCGGTGCCGAAGGCCAATGCGTCGTGGATCACCACGGCCAGCAGCACCAGGCCCACGTAGTCGAGGAAGTAGCGCCAGTTGCCCGCGATGGCGCCGACGATGAAGGCGATGAGCGCGAGGAAACTGAGGATGCGCACCGGCTTCTTGAAGCGCGCGGTCCAGTTCGGAAAGCGATGCGCGCACCAGATGCCCAGCACGAAGGGCACGCCGATGATCAGCAGGATGTGGCCGAACATCTCCAGCGGGTCCAGCGCGATGGTCTTGAGCAGCGGCGCGGCCGTGGGGTGGATGCCGCCCCAGAACGCGAAGTTCAGCGGCATGGCCACGATGGCGATGGCGTTGGACACGGCCGTCATCGAGACGCTGAGCGCGACGTTGCCGTTGGCGCGGTGCGTAAGGATGTTGCTCACGTTGCCCGGCGGGCAGCAGGCCACCAGGATCATGCCCAGCGCGATGCTGGGGCCTGGCTGCAGCAGCAGCGTGAGCGCATAGGTGATGGCCGGCAGCGCGATGAACTGCGCCACGATGCCCACCGTGAACGCCAGCGGCATGCGCATGACACGGCGGAAATCCTCCAGGCGCGTGTCCAGCGCGATGCCGAACATCAGGAAGGCCAGCACCGCGTTGAGCACGGCCAGCGAAGCCGGGTTGAAGTTGAGGCGGATTTCGTCCACGGGCAGCATGCGGGTCTCCTGTGTCTGTTGTCTTTGTCGTCGGGCGGGATGTCAGGCCAGGGCCTCGGCCGCCTGGCGCACGGTGTCGCGGTAGACGTTCTTGTTCACGTAGTAGGCCATGCGCTCGAGCTGCAGGTACTTGTAGCCGCCAGAGAGGTCGGGCGGCGGTCCCGCCTTGGCGATCCGGAACGCGCTGGCGCTGGCCTTGCCTTCGTCCAGCCCCTTGAAATAGCGCGCCACCAGCTCGGCCTGCTCATAGCGGCCCTGCCAGCCCAGGCCGCTGGCCTCGACCATGCCAAGCACGGCGAGGCGGTCGAAGCGCGGCGCGAAGATGTTGAGGTAGAGCCGGGGCGCCATGCCCTGCCAGTTGAGCAGCGCGGGGTCGAGGAAGGGGTAGTGCAGCCTGTAGCCGGTGGCAGCGAGCACCAGGTCGTATTCGCCCTGGCGCCCGTCCTTGAAGTGCACGGTGTGGCCGTCGAAACGCGCGATGTCGGCGCGCACGCCCACGTCGCCATGGCCGATGTGGTACAGGATGAGCGAGTTCACCACCGGGTGCGACTCGTACATCTTGTAGGTCGGCTTGGGAAAACCGAAGCGCACCGGGTCGCCGGTGAACCACTTCAGGATGGTGCTGTCGATCTTCTGCTTGAGCCAGGGCGGCAGCCGGATCTTGCCGCCGAGGGTGTCGGCGGGTTGGCCGAACACGTACTTGGGCACGAAGTAATAGCCGCGCCGCACCGAGATGTCCACGCTGCGCGCCTGGTGCACGGCATCGACGGCGATGTCGCAACCCGAGTTGCCCGCGCCCACGATGAGCACGCGCTTGTAGCGGAACTGGTCGGCGCTCTTGTAGGCCGAGGTGTGCAGCAGCTCTCCGGAGAAGTGGCCTTCGAAGCGCGGCATGTTGGGCTCCGCCAGGGTGCCGTTGGCCACCACCACGCCCTTGTAGTCGGCAGTGGTCTGAAGGCCATCCGCGTCTTCGGTGGTGACGCGCCACAGCGTGCCGGGCGCATCGCTCACCGGCACCACGCTCAGCACGCGCACACCGAAGCGGTAGTGCTCGCGCAACCGGAAGTGATCGGCGAAGGCGCTGAAGTAGTCCAGCAGCTCGCGGTGGCTCGGGTAGTCGGCCACGCGCTCGGGCATGGGGAACTCGCTGAACTCCGTCATGCGCTTGCTGGAGATCAGGTGCGCCGACTGGTACACCGTGGAGCGCGGGTTGTGGATATTCCACAGACCGCCGACGTCGGTGTGCGCCTCGAAGCCCTGGAAAGGGATGCCGTGCTTCTGCAGGCAGCGCGCGCCAGCCAGGCCCGAGGGGCCGGCACCGATGAGGGCGATCTGATCTTGTGTTGAAGTGGTCATGATGGAGCGAAGTGCTTGGTCCAGAGGCATCGCGGAACCGGCTTTGCCGGGCCGCAGATGCCGCCCCCTCGAGGGGGTCGTGCGGAGCACGGCGGGGGTGCTTTCATTTCAGGCCTGGGATGTCGGTCGCCCCCGGCTCGCCCGCGCGCGGCTTGCGCGGCTGGCCGAGCAGGATGCGGTCGTGCAGGCGCGCGGGCAGCAGGCCCAGCGCGTGGGAAAGCCAACCGATGCGCCGGGGCAGCACGATGTGCTCGGTGCCGGCGGCCACGCCCGCGAGCAGGCGCCGCGCGGCCTCGTCGGCTTCGAGCAGGCCGGGCATGGCGAAGCGGTTGCCGGCCGTGAGCGGTGTGCGCAGGTAGCCCGGGCTGATGGTGTGCACGCGCAGCGCCGTGGGGCGCAGCTCGGCGCGCAGGCTTTGCAGGTAGGCGATCAGGCCGGCCTTGCTCGCGCAGTACGCACCATTGCCGGGCATGCCGCGCCAGCCCGCGAGGCTGGCCACGCCCACCAGCGCGCCGCGCCGGCCGCTCTCGCGCATGGGCCCCAGAAAGGGCTGGAAGGTGGTGGCCACGCCGAGCAGGTTGATCTCGAGCATGCGGCGCATCACGGCGAGGTCGCCGGCCTGCGCGGTGTCGAAGCCGCCGGCCACGCCCGCGTTGGCGATCACCAGGTCGGGCGCGCCGAAACGGCCCATCCAGTCAGCGGCCACAGCCTGCATCGCGGCCGCGTCCGACACGTCGGGTTGGTAGATCGCGCAACGCTCCGGCGCGAGCGCGGCCAGCGCCTCCAGCGCAGGTCGCTGCAGGCCGACCAGCGCCACGCGCGCGCCTGCGGCCATGAGCTCACGCGCCAGCGCCTGGCCCAGGCCACCGCAGGCGCCGGTTACCACGGCGTTGTGAAAGCTCGGCGTCGTCGTCAAACCACCCATCTCCTCGAAGTTGTGCCCGCAATGTAGAGGCCTCTAGAATTCGTCTCGGAATAATTTATTGATTCGTCTCATTTTTCGAGATATGAACACAGAAACCGACAGCAGCCCGGGCCTGCGGCTGATGGAGCTGGTGGACCTGCTCACGCGCCATGCCCAACCCATGGCCCTGCCCGAGGTGGTCGCACTGACCGGCTGGCCCAAGCCCACCGTGCACCGCATGCTCGCACAATTGGAGCAAGGCGGTTGGCTGGTGCGCGAGCCCGACGGCCGGCGCTACGCGATGGCCACGCGCCTGCTGCGCATGGCGGAGGCCGCCTTGAGCAACAGCGCGCAGCAGGGCGTGCGCCACGCGGTGCTGCGCCAGCTGGTGGCCGAGGTGGGCGAGAGCTGCAACCTCACCGCCTTGTCAGGCGCGGAAGTGGTCTACCTGGACCGCGTGGAGTCGGCGTTTCCGCTGCGGCTGGAGCTGCGCCCAGGCATGCGCGTGCCGGCGCATTGTTCGGCCAGCGGCAAGCTGTTCCTGGCCTGGATGGGCGCGCGCCAGCGCCGCACCGTGCTCGACGGGCTGGTGCTCACACGCTACACCGCCAACACGCTGACGCTGCGCGAGTCCCTCGAAGCGGAGCTGGAGGCGATCCGGCGCGACGGCCACGCGGTGGACGCCGAGGAGTTCGTCGAAGGCTTGGTGTGCGTGGCGGTGCCGGTGTTCGCGCCGGGCCAGCGCACGGTGCGCTGCGCGCTCGCCCTGCAGGCACCGGCCGCGCGCATGGCGCTGGCACAGGCCCGGTTGCAGCTGCCGCGCCTGGAGGCGGCGGCGCAGGCGCTGGCGCGCACCCTGGGCTGACGCCTCAGTACAGCGTGTCGCGCTGGCGCGCGGGCAAGGCGCGGTCGTAGGCAACGCCGTCGATGGCGTTGTGCGTCAGGGCCGCGAGCATCTCACCGGCCGTGGGCACCGCCGCCGCGGCTTCGCGCGCGTCCCACAGGCTGGCGCGCTTCATGGCGCGGGCGCACTGGAAGAACACCGTGTCCACCGTGATGACCAGCACGCAACGGGGCGGCTTGCCGTCCATGGCCAGGCGCTGCATCAGGTCCGGCGCCACCGAGATGCGCGCGCGGCCGTTCACGCGCAGCGTCTCGCCCACACCGGGCACCAGAAACAGCAGGGCCACGCGCGGGTCGGCCAGGATGTTCTTGAGGCTGTCGATGCGGTTGTTGCCGGCGCGCTCGGGCAGCAGCAGCGTGTGTTCGTCCTGGATGCTCACGAGCCCGGGTGGATCGCCACGCGGCGAGGCGTCCAGCCCGTCGGGCCCGACGGTGGCGAGCACCGCGAACGGCGAGGCCTCGATCCAGCGCTGGTAGACCGGGTGCAGGCGCGAGACCTCCTTGCGCACCGACGCTTCGCCCACCGGGCCGAACAGCGCCTGCAGCGAAGCGAGATCCTGAATGGTGTGGAGGTCGTCGGTGGGCACGGTCATGGCGGCGGCTCCCTCAACCCATGCCAGGCAGCTTGGGCATGCCCTTCATGCCGCCCATGCGCTTCATCATCTTCATCATGCCGCCGCCCTTCATCTTCTTCATCATGTCCTGCATCTGCTCGAACTCCTTGAGCAGGCGGTTGACTTCCTGCACCTGCACGCCCGCGCCAGCGGCGATGCGGCGCTTGCGCGTGGCCTTGATGATCTCGGGCTTGCGGCGCTCCTTGAGCGTCATGCTGCAGATGATGCCTTCCTTGCGCTTGATGTCCTTCTCCGCGCGGCCCATGTCGACCTCGCTGGCCTTGGCGGCCATGGCGGCTGGCAGCTTGTCCATCAGGCTGGAGAGGCCGCCCATCTGCTTCATCTGGCGCAACTGGTCGAGGAAGTCGTTGAGGTCGAAGCCCTCGCCGCTCTTGACCTTGGCCGCGAGCTTCTGCGCCGCCGCCATGTCCACACCGGCCGTGACCTGCTCGACCAGCGCCAGGATGTCGCCCATGCCGAGCACGCGCTGCGCGTGGCGGTCGGCGTCGAACACCTCCAGGCCGTCGATCTTCTCGGACACGCCGGCGAACTTGATGGGCGCGCCCGTGATGGCGCGCACCGAAAGCGCCGCGCCGCCGCGCGAATCACCGTCGAGTTTGGTGAGCACGATGCCGGTGAGCGGCAGGGCGTCCTTGAACGCCTTGGCGGTGTTGATCGCGTCCTGGCCCTGCATCGCGTCCACCACGAACAGCGTCTCCACCGGCTTGAGCACGGCATGCAGTTCCTGGATCTCGCGCATCAGCGCCTCGTCGATCGCCAGGCGACCGGCGGTGTCGACCAGCAGCACGTCGAAGAAATGCCTGCGCGCGTGGTCGATCGCGGCGCGCGCGATGTCCACCGGTTTCTGGTCGGGCGTGCTGGGGAACCATTCGGCGCCGGCCTGTGCGGTCACGGTCTTGAGCTGCTCGATGGCAGCCGGGCGGTAGACGTCGCCCGACACCGTGAGCACCTTCTTCTTGCGCTTCTCGATCAGGTGCTTGGCCAGCTTGGCGGTGGTGGTGGTCTTGCCGGCGCCCTGCAGGCCAGCCATGAGGATCACCGCCGGCGGCTGCGCCGCGAGGTTGATGTCGGCCACGCCGTCGCCCATGGTCGCGGCGAGCTCGCGGTTGACGATGCCGACGAGTGCCTGCCCGGGCGTGAGCGAGCCCACCACTTCCTGGCCCAGCGCCTTCTCCTTCACCCGCGCGATGAAGTCGCGCACCACCGGCAGGGCGACGTCGGCCTCCAGCAGGGCCATGCGCACCTCGCGCAGCATGTCGGTGACATTGCCCTCGGTGATGCGGGCCTGCCCGCGCATTTCCTTGACGATGCGTGAAAGTCGGTCTGAAAGGGCTGAAGCCATGCTGCCTCGGGTAGAAGGGAAAAGGGCGGAAACCCGCGTCGGGCGGGCGGTCAGGCGGGCGCCTGGGTCGGCGGACCGGCGCGTCCAGGAGGGACAAGGCCGTTAAACTGTGAGGATGATTTTAGCTGCGCCCTTCCTTTTCACGCTTGGCGCGCTGCCCCGGTGATGAGCCTGCTGCCCGCACTCGCGTCCAACCTGCCCGCTGCCGTGTTCTCCGGCGGCGCGGCGCTGACCTACGCAATGCTCGCCATCGCCCACCCGCGAATGTCGGCGCCGCAAAGCCGCGGCCTGCTCGGCCTGGCCTGGCTGCTGCACCTGGTGGTGCTGGTGCTCGGTCTGTTCGAACAACCCGCGCGCTTCGGGTTCGCGCCCGCCCTCTCCGTCACCGGCTGGCTGGTGCTCACCGTCTACCTGATCGAAAGCCGGCTCTACCCGCAGATGCGCGCGCGCTGGACGCTGGCCATTCTGGGCATGGTGGTCGTGCTGCTCGCGCTGGTGTTCCCGGGCACGCGCTACCCGGACCTGCATTCGGCGCTCCTGCCGTTGCACTGGGCGCTGGGCATCGCCTCGTATGGCCTGATCGCGGCGGCGGTGGTGCACGCCTGGCTGATGCAGCGCGCCGAAAAGGCCATGCGGCTGGGCAACGCCAGCGAAGCCTCCATGCCGCTGCTCACGCTGGAGCGCCTCACCTTCCGCTTCGTCGCCGCCGGCTTTGCCTTGCTGAGCGCCACGCTGCTGGCCGGCTGGTATTTTTCCGAGACCCTGAACCACCGCTGGATCTGGGACCACAAGACCACCTTTTCGCTGCTGTCCTGGATCACCATGGGGGTGCTGCTCTGGGGCCGCTGGCGCCTGGGCTGGCGCGGCCGTGTCGCCGTGCGCACGCTCTACGTGGCCGCTGGTTTCCTGCTGCTGGGCTACGCGGGCTCGCGCTTCGTGCTCGAAGTGATGCTGCACCGCGGCTGAGACATTGACCATGAAATACCTGCTCGTCCTGGCCGTGGTGATGGTGGCGTTCTACATCTGGCGCAACAACCGCCTGAGCGACCGCGCCGAGGCCGCCCGCCAGGCGCCCCCGCCCAAGCCGCGCGCCAACGTTCCCACCATCATGGTGGCCTGCCAGCAGTGCGGCACGCACCTGCCCGAGACCGAGGCGGTGCGGGGCCAGCAGGGCACGTACTGCAGCACCGAGCACCGCCGGCTGCGCGAAGGCGGTTCGGCATGACCGCCCTCCGGATGGAGGCCTGACATGGCCCGGGACGTCAGCTCACAGTTCGCCCCGTCCTGGTACTCCGCTTTCGAGGGCAGCCATGTGCAGAGCCGCGAACAGCGCATGCGCGCCTTCGTCCGGCTGTGGCGCGCCTTCATGCGGGCCCGGGTGTTCATCGCCACGGTGCTGCTCGCCCTTCAGGTGTTCATGCTGGTCTCGCAGACCGGCGGCCCCAACTGGCTGGTGGTGGTGTGCTCGGCCCACCTCTGCGCCGCGCTGGTCACGCTCTACCTGTGGCGTCCAGCAGAGCAGGCCGCCCCGATGCACGTCCAGTGGCTGCTGACCATCGGCGTGGACGTGCTGGTGTTCGCGCTGCTGCAGTCGTTCCAGGTTGGCAGCATCAACTACACGGCGCTGTTCGCCCTGCCGGTGCTGCTGGCCTCCATCCTGGGCTCGCTCACGCTGGCCCTGGCCACCGCCGCCAGCGTCACGCTTTACCTGCTGGGTGAAGCGGCGCTGCATGCGCCCTTGTTCAGCGACCTGTCCACCGCCCGCTTCCTGCAGGCGGCGCTGACCGGCACCGGCTTTTTCCTGGTGGGCGTGCTGGCCAACCAACTGGCGATCCGGCTGGCCCGCGAAGAGGCCTTGACCGCCAGCAGCCAGGCCGCCGCGCGCGCGCAGGCCCAGGTGAACGAACTGGTGATCGAAAGCCTGACGGTGGGCGTGCTGGTGGTGGACCCGCACGGCGTGGTGCGCAGCGCCAACCCGGCGGCCCAGGCCATGCTGCTCGGCCAGGTCTCGCCTCAGGCGGCCAAGCTCCTGCTGTCCGCCCGCTCCAGCTGGCAGCACCTGGCCCACCTGGTCAACGAAACCTTTGCGCGCGGTGAGGCCCTGGAAACCGAAACCACCATCGACAACGAGGACCGGCCGAGCCAGCGCCTGCATGCGCGCACCCGGCTGACCGCGCAGAGCGGGCGCAGCGCGGGCCTGTGCGTGCTGTTCCTCGAAGACCTGCGCGAGGTCGAGGCGCGCGTGCGCACCGAGAAACTGGCTTCGATGGGCCGCATGTCTGCCGCGGTGGCGCACGAGATCCGCAACCCGCTCTCGGCCATCACGCAAGCCAATGCGCTGCTCGATGAAGAGGTGCAGGCACCGGCCCAGAAGCGGCTGACCCGCATGATTGAGCAGAACGCCCAACGGCTCTCGCGCATCGTCGACGACATCCTCAACGTGGCGCGCGCGCAGCCCAGCCAGGACACCACCGCGGCGCCCTCCCTCCCGCTGGACCAGACCGTGCGGCAGATCGCGCACGAGTGGGTGCGCCAGAGCAAGGCCGAGCGCATCCTGGGCGTGCATGCCCACGCGCCTGCGGCCTATGTGGGCTTCGACCCGGAGCACCTGCGCCGCCTGCTCATCAACCTGCTGGACAACGCCCTGCGCCACGCCAGCGGCAAACCCTCCTCGATCCGCCTGATCACCCAGCCCAGTGGCAGCGAGCATGTTCGCCTCTCGGTGTGGAGCGACGGCCAGGCACTCGAAGCCAGCGTGATGCGCCACCTGTTCGAGCCCTTCTTCTCCTCCGAGAGCCGCTCCAGCGGCCTGGGCCTGTACATCTGCCGCGAACTCTGCGAGCGCTACGGCGCCCAGATCGCCTACCGCCGCACGCGCCTGGACCAGCGCGAGGGCAACGAGTTCTATGCGCTGATCCCCGCCGCCAGCCCGGCGCCCAGTCGCGAGCCGACACAGCAAAGCCTGTCGTACCCGATGGGCGATTCCGTGGCCACGCGCGCCGAGCACCAAGGCCACCCGCTCTCGGGTGACGCCCCCCTGGCGACCCGCTGAACACGACGCCAATGGCCACCTCCCCCTCCTCCGCCTCCGTGCTGGTCGTCGACGACGAACCTGACCTGCGCACGCTGTACGAGCTCACCCTGCTGCGCGAAGGCCACGCGGTGGTGGCCGCGCCGGACATCACCCAGGCGCGCGAATGGCTCGCCCAGCAGCGCTTCGACGTGCTGATCTCCGACATGCGCCTGCCCGACGGCCTGGGCCTGGACCTGCTGCGCGAACTCACGGACGCCCAGCGGCCTGAAAAATGCATCGTCATCACCGCGTACGGATCGGCCGAAAACGCGGTGGAGTCGCTCAAGGCTGGCGCCTTCGACTACCTCACCAAACCGGTGGACCTCAAGCAGCTGCGCAGCGCGGTGACGGCGGCGCTGCAAAGCCAGCGCGGATCCCCGGCCGCCATGGCCAACGGCGCGGCGGCGACAGCGCCCAACGCCAGCGGTGCGGGCGACGCCCCCAGAAAACCAGCCTCCCCCTCCAGCGGCGCGCAATCGCTTCGCCGCATCGTGGGCGCCTCGCCCAGCATCGCGCAGATCAAGTCGCGCATCGAAAAGGTGGCCTCCAGCATGGCGCCGGTGCTCATCCTGGGCGAGTCCGGCACGGGCAAGGAACTGGTGGCGCGCGCGGTGCACGACTGCAGCCACCGCAGCGGCGGGCCGTTCGTGGCGGTCAACTGCGGCGCGATCCCGGAAAACCTGATCGAGGCCGAATTCTTCGGCGCGCGCAAGGGCGCCTACACCGGCGCCACCACCGACCGCGAAGGCTACTTCCAGGCGGCCCGCGGCGGCACCTTGTTCCTTGATGAAATCGGCGACCTGCCCCTGGCCATGCAGGCCAAGCTGCTGCGCGTGATCCAGGAGCGCCGCGTGCGCGCGCTCGGCGGCGTGCAGGAGGAGGCCGTCGACGTGCGGCTGGTGAGCGCCACCCACCGCGACCTCAACGCGCTCGTGCAGTCGGGCCAGTTCCGCCAGGACCTGTTCTACCGCCTCAACGTCATCGGCCTGCGCTCGCCCGCGCTGAGGGAACGGCGCGAAGACCTGCCTCTGCTGGTGGACGCTCTGCTGGCGCGGCTGTGCGCCGAATCCGGGCAAAGCGTGCCCAGGGTGTCGGCCCGCGCCCTGGCCTGGTTGCAGTCGCGCGAACTGCCGGGCAATGTGCGCGAGCTCGAGAACCTGTTGCAACGCGCCCTGGCCCTGAGCAGCGGCGAGGTGCTTGAACCGGACGACTTCGGCGAGGCCGACGAGACGGAAGTGCCCACCCAGCCCGACCAGCTCGCGCCCGCCGACGGCCTCGGCGCACCCATGACCCGCCCGCCCGAAGAGATTCCCGCCGACCTGCAGACCTACCTGGACGAGCAGGAGCGCCAGGTTCTGCTCAAGGCGCTGCGCGAATGCGACTTCAACCGCACCGCGGCCGCGGCCCGCCTGGGCCTGAACCTGCGCCAGATGCGCTACCGCATCCAGCGGCTGGGCATCGCCATGCCGTCGGACGATGACGACACCACCACGGCCTGATTCCGCCGAGCGCGATGATCCTTGGCAGGGCGGCTGGCTGCGAACGGCGCGCCACAGCCCTTCGCCCAACTTCGGCCCCCGTCCCGACGGTGCGCAGATCGACCTGATCGTCATCCACTCCATCAGCCTGCCCCCGGGCGTGTACGGCGGCCCGGAGGTGGAACAGCTCTTCAACAACCAGCTGGACTGGAACGCCCATCCGTACTTCGAGCAGATCCGGGGCATGGAGGTGTCGTCGCATTTCTTCGTGCGCCGCGACGGCGAAGTGGTGCAGTTTGTCGATGCCGATGCGCGCGCGTGGCACGCGGGCGCATCGCGCTGGCGCGGCCGCGACAACTGCAACGACGATTCCATCGGCATTGAACTCGAGGGACTGGAGGGCGAACGTTTCGAGGCCGCGCAGTACACCGCCCTGGCGCGGCTGTGCACCCGACTGGTGCAACGTTATCCAGTGCGCCATGTGGCGGGTCATCAGCACATCGCGCCCGGACGCAAGCAGGACCCCGGACCGGGTTTCGACTGGTCGCGCCTGCGCGCCGACCTTCACTGGCCCGAGGCGTGTTTCCCACAAGACACACACGGTCACAGCGCCGCTGGCGACTGAGCCAGGGCCACGCCAAAAAAGCCCCATTCTTACCAGCCGTGCAACGGCGCGGCCAGCCAAGACAAATCGCGCCAAAGCCCCCGCCGGCATTGGTGTTGCCCACCGGGATTCAAGCGAGCCGCCCAATCGCCAGCGATCATTCGCACAGGGCGCAGGGATGTGAACCAACATTTTTTGTCTGACGAAAAACGCGCCGCGTCTAACGACCGCTTTTTCTCGTAAACACTACCCGTAGTGGCTTGAATGGGACATGCACACCAGATATAGTGTTGCCTTGTGAGTCCCGAACCCTACCCCGCCCAGTATGGCCATCGCCTGAACAATGCCCTTCAGGCGACCGCGTCCACCCCCTGCGGCCTGCGTTGATACCGGCCCCCAAGCCCCCAACCTGCCATCGGACACCGCGCCCCCCATGCAGTTCCCCCAACAACAAATGAAAGAGGAACCCATGCTGCCCGCTTCTCCCATCCCCCCCTCGTCCCCCGCCTCGCTGAAGCCCACCGCCGGCACCCCGGCTGCGGCTTCGCTGGCCGCGAGCAGCTCGGTTTTCGCCAACTACCAGATCATCCGCCGCAACGGCGCCGTCGTGCCGTTCGAGCCCAGCAAGATCGCCGTTGCCATGATGAAGGCCTTCCTGGCGGTGCACGGCACCCAGGGCGCCGCATCGGCCAGCGTGCGCGAGACGGTGGACGAACTGACGCAGAACGTGGCCCGCGCCCTGATGCGCTCGCGCCCGGGCGGTGGCACCTTCCACATTGAAGACGTGCAAGACCAGGTCGAACTCGGCCTGATGCGCAGTGGCCACCACGAAGTCGCCCGCGCCTACGTGCTCTACCGCGAACGCCGCACGCAGGAACGCGCACACCTGGCCGAAGTGGCGCACCCGGCCGAGCCGGTGCTGCACGTGCTCGACGGCGGCGAGCGCGTGCCGCTGGACCTGCAGCGCCTGCAAGGCCTGATCGCCGCCGCCTGCAGCGGCCTGGGCAAGGACGTCAAGGCCGACCCCATCGTCGCCGAGACCAAGCGCAACCTGTACGACGGCGTGCCGATGGAAGAGGTCTACAAGGCCTCCATCCTGGCCGCGCGCACGCTGATCGAAAAAGATCCCGACTACACCTACGCCACCGCCCGCCTGCTGCTGCACACCATCGTCAAGGAAGTGATGGGCGAGGAAGTGCCCGCCGCCGAGATGGGCGCGCGCTACGCCGAGAACTTCCCGCTCTTCATCAAGAAGGGCGTGGACAACGACCTGCTCGACGAAAAACTGCTGCAGTTCGACCTGGCCCGCCTGGGCGCCGCGCTCAAGCCCGAGCGCGACCTGCAGTTCGACTACCTCGGCCTGCAGACGCTGTACGACCGCTACTTCCTGCACGTGCGCAAGACGCGCATCGAGCTGCCGCAGTCCTTCTTCATGCGCGTGGCCATGGGCCTGTCGCTCAACGAGATCGACCGCGAAGCCCGTGCCATCGAGTTCTACGAGGTGCTGTCCTCGTTCGACTTCATGTCGTCCACGCCCACGCTGTTCAACAGCGGCACGCTGCGCTCGCAGCTCTCCAGCTGCTACCTGACCACCGTGCCCGACGACCTCGACGGCATCTACGAGTCGATCAAGGAAAACGCGCTGCTCTCCAAGTTTGCCGGCGGCCTGGGCAACGACTGGACGCGCGTGCGCGCCCTGGGCTCCCACATCAAGGGCACCAATGGCGAATCGCAAGGCGTCGTGCCCTTCCTCAAGGTGGTGAACGACACCGCCGTGGCCGTCAACCAGGGTGGCAAGCGCAAGGGCGCGGTCTGCACCTACCTGGAAACCTGGCACCTGGACATCGAGGAATTCCTGGAGCTGCGCAAGAACACCGGTGACGACCGCCGCCGCACGCACGACATGAACACGGCGAACTGGATTCCCGACCTGTTCATGAAGCGCGTGATGGAAAAGGGCGAATGGAGCCTGTTCTCGCCCAACAGCGTGCCCGACCTGCACGACCTGTTCGGCGCCGACTTCGAAAAGGCCTACCTGGCCTACGAAGAGAAAGCCGCGCGTGGCGAGATCAAGCCGTACCGCAAGGTGCCCGCCAGCGACCTGTGGCGCAAGATGCTCTCGATGCTGTTCGAGACCGGCCACCCGTGGATCACCTTCAAGGACGCCTGCAACGTGCGCAGCCCGCAGCAGCACGCCGGCGTGGTCCACAGCTCCAACCTGTGCACCGAGATCACGCTCAACACCAGCGACACCGAAACCGCCGTGTGCAACCTCGGTTCGGTCAACCTGCTCAACCATGTCAAGCGCGGTGACGACGGCGCCAAGGTACTGGACCATGCCAAGCTGCAGGCGACCATCAAGACCGCCATGCGCATGCTCGACAACGTGATCGACATCAACTACTACGCAGTGAAGAAGGCGCGCGACTCCAACATGCGCCACCGCCCGGTGGGCCTGGGCGTCATGGGCTTCCAGGATGCGCTGTACGAACTGCGCATTCCCTACGCCTCCAACGAAGCAGTGGACTTCGCCGACCGCTCGATGGAAGCCGTCTGCTACTACGCCTACTGGGCCTCGACCGAACTCGCCCGCGAGCGCGGCCGCTACGCCAGCTACCGCGGCTCGCTGTGGGACAAGGGCATCCTGCCGCCCGACACCCTGGACCTGCTGGCGCGCGAGCGCGGCGGCTACGTGGACGTGGACCGCTCCAGCAGCCTGGACTGGGACGCCCTGCGCCAGAAGATCGCGGCCGACGGCATGCGCAACTCCAACTGCGTGGCCATCGCGCCGACCGCGACCATCTCCAACATCATCGGCGTGGACGCCTCCATCGAGCCCTGCTTCGGCAACCTCTCCGTCAAGTCCAACCTGTCCGGCGAGTTCACCGTCATCAACAGCTACCTGGTGAAAGACCTCAAGCGCCTGGGCCTGTGGGACGACGTGATGGTCATGGACCTCAAGCACTTCGATGGCTCGCTGCGCCCGATCGATCGTGTGCCACAGGACGTGAAGGCGCTGTACGCCACGGCCTTCGAAGTCGAACCGCTGTGGCTGGTGGAAGCCGCCGCCCGCCGCCAGAAGTGGATCGACCAGGCGCAGAGCCTGAACATCTACATGGCCGGCGCCTCGGGCAAGAAGCTCGACGACACCTACAAGCTCGCCTGGCTGCGCGGTCTCAAGACCACCTACTACCTGCGCACGACCTCGGCCACGCAGATCGAAAAATCCACCGGCCGCACCGGTCAGCTCAACGCCGTTTCCGTCGGCAACACCAGCGCCGCCGCGGCATCCGCTCCGGCTGCGGCACCCGCGGACATCACCGACGTGGAGTCGGCCACCGACATCAAGTTCTGCGCCATCGACGACCCGGGTTGCGAAGCGTGCCAGTGATTTCGGCCGTCATGCGCGCACGTGTTGCGGTGTCCATCGAATGCAATTCGATGCAACACCGCAACACAAAATGCGCGCATCTCGCCTGATCACTTTGCATTTCATGCACACACTTTCATAATCCGAACATTGGAAACCTCTATGTTGACCTGGGACGATCACACCACGCCCTCTTCGAAGCCAGCGAACAGCCCACTGCCCACCGGCACGTCGGGTCTGCAAGCCTCACTGTCCTCACCGTCCGGTGAGCGCGCGCCTCTCCCCTCCGCTTCGATCAACACCGCCGCCGCACCGGCCGCTCCCGCGCGCCGCGTCAACGCGGCCGACAAGCGCATCATCAACGGCCAGACCGACGTCAACCAGCTGGTGCCGTTCAAATACAAGTGGGCCTGGGAAAAGTACCTCGCCACCTGCGCCAACCACTGGATGCCGCAGGAAGTGAACATGAGCCGCGACATCGCGCTCTGGAAAGACCCCAACGGCCTGACCGAAGACGAGCGCCGCATCGTCAAGCGCAACCTCGGCTTCTTCGTCACCGCCGATTCGCTGGCCGCCAACAACATCGTGCTGGGCACCTACCGCCACATCACCGCGCCCGAGTGCCGCCAGTTCCTGCTGCGCCAGGCGTTCGAGGAAGCGATCCACACGCACGCCTACCAGTACATCGTGGAGTCGCTCGGCCTGGACGAGTCCGAGATCTTCAACGCCTACAACGAAGTCCAGTCGATCCGTGACAAGGACCAGTTCCTGATCCCCTTCATCGAGGCGATCATGGACCCGAACTTCCACACCGGCACGCCCGAGACCGACCAGCGCCTGCTCAAGAGCCTGATCGTGTTCGCCTGCCTGATGGAAGGCCTGTTCTTCTACGTCGGCTTCACCCAGATCCTGGCCCTGGGTCGCCAGAACAAGATGACCGGTGCCGCCGAGCAGTACCAGTACATCCTGCGCGACGAGTCCATGCACTGCAACTTCGGCATCGATCTGATCAACGCGATCAAGATGGAGAACCCGATGCTGTGGACCAGCGAGTTCAAGGAAGAGATCAAGGAGCTGTTCCTCAAGGCCGTCGAACTCGAGTACCGCTACGCCGAGGACACCATGCCGCGCGGCGTGCTCGGCATGAACGCCTCGATGTTCAAGGGCTATCTGCGCTACATTGCCAACCGCCGGGCCACGCAGATCGGCCTGGAACCCCTGTTCCCGAACGAAGAGAACCCGTTCCCCTGGATGAGCGAGATGATCGACCTCAAGAAGGAACGCAATTTCTTCGAAACGCGCGTGATCGAATACCAGACCGGCGGGGCATTGTCCTGGGATTGATGCCCACGCAGCCGGAGCCGCATTGCCCATACCGACCAACAACATGATTTCCGCTCAATCAAAACCCTGTCACCGTCGCGCAGACGCCGGGCGCAGGGTTTTGTCACAGGATTCAAAACCTTGGGGCCAGCCGTGGATGCATCCACACGGCTCCAGGGCGTTGAATCACTTCACCGGCAACAAGGCTGGCTGAAGTGCTCTTTGCAACTTGATCAAGGAGAAAACAATGGCAACTGCAAAAAAAGCCCCGGCCAAGAAGGCCGCACCGGCTAAGAAGGCTCCGGCCAAGAAACCCGCTGCGAAGAAGGCAGCACCGGCGAAGAAGGCTCCGGCCAAGAAGGTCGCGGCCAAGAAGCCCGCCGTGAAGAAGGTTGCGGCCAAGAAGGCAGCACCGGCGAAGAAGGTTGCTGCGAAGAAGGCAGCACCGGCGAAGAAGGCCGCGGCCAAGAAGGTCGTCGCCAAGAAGGCTCCGGCGAAGAAAGCCGCTGCCAAGAAAGCGCCGGCGAAGAAGGTTGTCGCCAAGAAAGCTGCTCCCAAAAAGGTTGCAGCCAAGAAAGCGCCGGCCAAAAAAGCCGCTGTGAAAAAGGCCCCTGCAAAGAAGGCCCCTGCGAAGAAGGCAGCCCCAGCAAAAAAAGCTGAGCCGGCCAAGAGGCCGGCGGCCCCTGCTGCTCCTGCGGCGCAGACGAAGCTCAACCCTCAGGCTGCGTGGCCGTTCCCCACGTCCAGCAAGCCCTGAGATTCTCGTTGAGATGACCTGCAAGCCCGGCGCGAAAGCGCCGGGCTTTTTTCATGTCCGTTGCCCCGGCTCAGAGCGTGTAGTTCTGACCGCCCCGGCTCGCGATTTTCACCGCGCCCATGCGGTTGCCCAACTCGGCACAGCGCTGCAGCGGCCAGCCCTGCTCCAGGCCATGCAACAGGGCCGCGCGAAACGCGTCGCCACACCCCGTGGGGTCCACCACCGTGGTCGCCGGGAGGCCCGCTACCCGCACCTTGGCCGAGCCACCATCCCAGACGTCACAGCCTTCCGCTCCCAGCGTCACGATGAGGCCGCGCACCTGCGCAGCGATGGCGTCGAGCGTGAGGCCGGTGCGGTCGCACAGCATCTGGGCTTCGTAATCGTTGAGCGTGACCCAGCTGGCCAGCCCGATGAACTGCCGCAGCTCTTCGCCATTGAACATGGGCAGGCCCTGGCCGGGATCGAACACGAAGGGCACACCGGCCTCGTGCAGCTGGCGCGCGTGCGTGAGCATCGCATCGCGGCCATCGGGGGAGATGATGGCCACCTTGAGGTCGTCGCGCCGGGGCACCGGGTTGTCGTGCGCCGTCGACATCGCGCCGGGGTGGAAGGCGGTGATCTGGTTGTTGTCGCGGTCGGTCATGATCATGGCCTGCGCGGTGTAGCTCTCGGCGGAGGACGACACGTGGCGCGTGTCCACGCCCAGTTCACGCAGGCGATCGAGGTACTCGCCGCCGTCGTTGCCGAGCATGGCCAGCGGCACGGCGTCGGCACCGAGCTGGCGCAGGCCGTACGCGATGTTGCCGGCACAGCCCCCGTACTCGCGGCGCAGACCCGGCACCAGGAAAGACACATTGAGAATGTGCAGCTGGCTCGGAAGGATCTGCTCGGCAAAGCGGCCCTCGAAAGTCATGATGGTGTCGAAGGCGAGCGAGCCGCAAACCAGAATGGACATGAAGAATCTTCCAGATCAAGGGTAAAAAATCAGGGCGCGGTAACCCGCCATGGGCGTGGCGTCGCCCAGGGCGAGTGACAGTCGAAAACTCACGTTCACCGAGCCGCTCGCCGGCAACAGTGCCGGGGCATCGGGCCATTCCTCGGGCAGGAACACGCGGCGCGAAATCACCTGGTCGCTGATGTCGGTCAGGCTCAGCTCCAGCGCGGGCACAGCCAGCGCCATGGAGGCCGTGTTCTTGAGCACGAGGTCAAAGGAATAGAAGTTGCCGAGCCGGCGCACCAGCGAGGTGCTGTCGATGACGATCGCGTCGATGCGGCGCACCGGCGCCACCACGCAACCCAGGGGTTCGCACGCCCGCTGCAGCCAGGGCTGCAGGCCGGGACGCCAGGCGGCCAATCGATCGCGCTCCTGCAGGGCCCATTGCCCGGCGAGCACGACCACCAAAACCGTGGCCAGCAGAGAGAGCACGGCGCGCATGCCGCGGGATTGCCAGAAGGCCTGCCGCTGCGCCTGCCTCACGAAGCCGGGCACCAGCTCGGGCGCGTCCGGCCCATCAGCATCGAGGTCACCCACGTCCTGCGGTCCGGGGGCATCGGGCATGGCATCGCCGTGGAGCACGACCGCCTCTTCGTCCGACGCCACCTGTTCCGTGGGATCGGCGGCAGCGCCATCGGCTTTCAACCGGCCCAGGCCGGCAGCGAAGCGCTCCAGTTCGGCGTGGAAGTCGGACTCCTGCTCATCGGGCCGGGCCTGAGCGGGCGGGGCATCGATGATCGGTGGCGGCAAGGTCTCGACGGCACGTTCGTCCGCGGCGGCCTCGGTGCCCCACATCGCATCGGCAGATTCCTCGACCGTTTCCACGGACCGCAGAGACTCGGCCTCCAGCTCCGCTTCCAGTTCGGCATCGAACGCCGCTTGCGCGGATGCCGGCGCGGGTTCGGGTGCAGGCGCCGCCGCCACGAAATCGTCGGGCGTGCCTTCTTCGCCCGGAGGGATCCACGGCTGCAGGTACAGCGTGGCGTCGAACACATCGGCGCAATGGCCACAGCGCACCCAGCCCTCGGAGATCTTCAGCTGGTCGGCAACGACCTTGAACATCGTTCCGCACGAGGGGCAACGGGTGGTGAAACTCATGCGCCGATTATCGCGGGCGCGACAGGCAGCCTCAGGCCTTGACGGCGGTCATGAGGATCCAGCCATCCTCTTCGTCGCTGACCCGCAACGCCACCCACGGCGCATAGGCTTCGATCAACTCGTCGGCCTGGCGCGCCAGAATGCCCGCGAGCACCAACCGGCCGCCCGGGCGCACGTGCGAACACAGCAACGGTGCGAGCACTTTCAAGGGCGTGGCCAGGATGTTGGCCAGCACCAGATCGTGTTCGCCCCGCGCCAGATCGGGCAAGCCGGCCGACAGCACCGCGTGGTTGGCCTCGGCATTGAGCCGGGTGGACTCCACCGCCGCGGGGTCAATGTCCACCGCGATGATCTCGCGCGCGCCGAACTTGGCCGCACCAATGGCCAGGATGCCCGAGCCACAACCGTAGTCCAGCACACGCGGCCCCACAGGTCCGTGTTGCGCGGTCCAGCGCAGGCACATGCGGGTCGTCGGGTGGGTGCCGGTGCCAAAGGCCAGACCGGGGTCGAGCCGGATGACCTGTTGCGCGGCGGCGGGTGGCTCGTGCCAGGTCGGTACGATCCAGAAGCTGGGCGTGATCTCGACCGGCTCGAATTGCGACTGCGTCAGCCGCACCCAATCCTGATCGGGCACCGGGCGCACGCCCTGCACCGCACAACCAGCAAAGAAGTCCTGCAACGCCAGCAGCTGCGCGGCGTCGCGGGCCGCGGCGTCGGTGGGGAACAGCGCCACCACGCGCGAGCGCTGCCAACCCTCCTTGGGCGGCGGCATGCCAGGCTCGCCGAACAGCGCCGATTCGGCGTCGGTCATCGCGTCGGCGTCTTCCACCGACACGCTGAGCGCATCCAGCGCGACCAGGGCATCGCCCACGTCGTCCACCGCTGACTCGGGCACCAGCAGCACCAGCTCAAAAAGAGACCCAGCCGGTGGCTGGGTCAGTTGGAAGGCTTCAGCGCTCACGTTGAGACAGCCACTCTTCCAGGTAGTGGATGTTGGTGCCGCCGGTCACGAAGTTCGCGTCCACCATCAGCTCGCGGTGCAGCGGGATGTTGGTGTTGATGCCTTCGATCACGGTCTCGGCCAGCGCCGTGCGCATGCGCGCCAGGGCCTGCTCCCGCGTGTCGCCGTGCACGATGATCTTGCCGATCATCGAGTCGTAGTTCGGCGGCACGAAGTAGTTGGTGTACACGTGAGAGTCCACGCGCACACCCGGGCCACCCGGCGCGTGCCAGGTCGTGATGCGACCGGGCGACGGGGTGAACTTGTAGGCGTCCTCGGCGTTGATGCGGCACTCGATGGCGTGGCCCCGCAACTCGATCTGGCGTTGCGTGAACGGCAGCTTCTCGCCAGCGGCCACCGCGATCTGGGTGCGCACGATGTCCACGCCCGAAATCCACTCGGTCACCGGGTGCTCGACCTGCACCCGGGTGTTCATTTCGATGAAGTAGAACTCACCGTTCTCGAACAGGAACTCGAAGGTGCCGGCGCCCCGGTAACCAATCTTCTTGCAGGCCGCGGCGCATCGCTCCCCGATCTTTTCGATCAGGCGGCGCGGGATCCCGGGCGCAGGCGCTTCCTCGATCACCTTCTGGTGGCGGCGCTGCATGGAACAGTCGCGCTCGCCCAGGTACACCGCGTTGCGGTGCTGGTCGGCCAGGATCTGGATCTCGATGTGGCGCGGGTTCTGGAGAAATTTCTCCATGTAGACCTCGGGATTGCCAAAGGCCGCACCGGCTTCCGCCTTGGTGGTCTGCACCGCGTGCAGCAGGGCCGCTTCGGTGTGCACCACGCGCATGCCGCGCCCACCGCCGCCACCGGCGGCCTTGATGATCACCGGGTAGCCCACCGCCTTGGCGGTGCGCTTGATCACGACGGGGTCGTCGGGCAGCGCGCCTTCGGAACCCGGCACGCAGGGCACGCCCGCGCGGATCATGGCCTGCTTGGCCGACACCTTGTCGCCCATCGTGCGGATGGACTCCGGCGTGGGGCCGATGAAGGTGAAGCCGCTCTTCTCGACGCGCTCGGCGAAATCGGCGTTTTCCGACAGGAAACCGTAGCCGGGGTGGATGGCTTCGGCGTCGGTCACTTCAGCCGCCGAGATGATGGCCGGCATGTTGAGGTAACTCTGGGCGCTCGGCGCCGGGCCGATGCAGACCGCCTCGTCAGCCAGACGCACGTACTTGGCGTCGCGGTCGGCCTCGGAATAAACCATCACCGCCTTGATGCCCATTTCCCGGCAGGCGCGCTGAATGCGCAGCGCGATCTCCCCCCGGTTGGCAATCAGGATTTTCTTGAACATGGGCTCGGGGCCTTCTTCTTTATTCGATCACGTACATGGGCTGTCCGTACTCCACCGCCTGGCCGTTCTCCACCAGGATCTGGGTCACGGTGCCGGACTTGTCGGCCTCGATCTCGTTGAGGATCTTCATCGCTTCCACGATGCAGATCGTCTCGCCTTCCTTGATGGTGTCACCGATCTCGACGAAGGGCTTCGCACCCGGGCTCGACGCACGGTAGAAGGTGCCCACCATGGGCGACTTGACGGTGTGCCCGGTCGGCACGGCAGGGGCGGCGGCCACCGGAGCGGCGGGCGTCACGTCCACGGCCGGCACCAGGGGGGGAGACACGGGTGCGGGGGCCATGCTGTAGGTCACGGGCGCGGCGGCCACGACCGGCGCACTCTTGACGATGCGCACCTTGCCTTCGGCCTCGGTGATTTCCAGCTCGGACACGTTCGACTCGGACACAAGGTCGATCAGTGTCTTCAGTTTTCTCAAATCCATGATTTCTCCAACGAAGTTCGGTCAAGTTGATCTAAAAGCACTCAATTTCAACGAAATGAAAGCTGACCAACCCGCCGGGGTGCCGCAGTGTACACGAATGGACCGGCTTCCCGACCTCGCCCGTTGGAGGGTTTTCGACCCGGGGCAAGGGGTGACTCACAGAGTCATTTTTGTGAAAACGACGAATTTACCTCTTTTTCTCGTCGAGTTCGAGTGGGTTGACGAAAGGTCAACCCAACTCGGCCCACTGCGCCAGATCGGTCTCCGACACCTTGCCGAGCTTCCGGTGCAGCAGCGCCCCGTCGGCCCCGAACACCACGCTGAAGGGCAATGCCCCGGTGGCGTTGCCCAGGCTGCGGCTGAGTTCCGTGCCCGCGAAGCCTGCCATGCCCACTGGGAAATTCAGCGGCAGCTTCTGCATGAAGCTGCGCACCGCGCTGGGCTGATCGACCGCCAGGCCCAGCACCTGCCAGCCCTTGGCGGCCTGCGCGGTGTGAAACTGGTTCAGCATGGGCAGTTCCTCCACGCACGGCGGGCACCACGTCGCCCAGAAATTCACCAGCAAGGGCTTGCCACGGAAGTCGCTCATGCGCACGGCTTCACCGCTCGGTCCGTCGAACGACCCGGCCCAGAACGCGGCCTCGGCCTCGCCCATCACCGGCTGGAGTTGAAGGCGCCGCGTGGCCAGCAAGGCCCCGGCACCGCCAGCGACCACCGCCACGCCAGCCATCCAGAGGGTTCTTCGTTGCAGGCTCATGCCGCCACCTCCCCGGCCAGCAGGCGGCGCAAGGCCGCCGCGTCACCGCGCGGCTTGCGCCCCTGGGCGTCGGGCTTGAGGGCGCCGCGCTGGTCGTCCAGGTCGTGCACCATCAGATGCACCAGCACCCACTGGCCCAAGGACTCACTGCGCACGCGCAGCGTCAAAGCCTCCACCGGCTCGCCGCGCCAGCCGTTGACCGTGCCCGGGTGGTACTCCACGCGGTGGTCGAGCAGCGTCCATTCGGGCGCCTTGGGGTCTTCGCAGAACAGCTGAAGATAGATATCGCTGTGCCGGGTGGCCGTGCCGTGCCAGACGGCGCCGCCCAGGTGGGGGCGAAAGGCCTGCAGGCGGTCCATCCAGAGCAAGGCGAGTTCGCGCAGCGCGCGCAACTCGACAGCCTGGGTTTCCGGGCAGAACACGGCGATGTCCCCGCGCACCGCGGCATCCAGCATCGCGTTGTCGGGCAGGGGCGTGCGCGCCGGCAAGCCCAGCTGCTTGACCGCGCGGCGCTTGGCCGCGACATATTCAAGGCCCTCCTCGACCACCAGTCGGGCGGCCACGGCGGCGATTTCTTGGGCGGTGTCGTCTCGGCTGGCATCCATGGGCAGATTGTGCCCGCTGGCGGCGGCACCCTGGGTGCGCGCGGCCCATACCCGCAAACGCGGTGGGTGCGCCGCCTAGAATCCCGGGATGCACATTCATATTCTGGGCATCTGCGGCACCTTCATGGGCGGTCTCGCTGCCCTGGCCCGCGAAGCCGGCCACCGCGTGACCGGCTGCGATGCCGGCGTCTATCCCCCCATGAGCGACCAGTTGAGGGCGCTGGGCATCGACCTCATCGAAGGCTTCGGCGCCGACCAGCTGGCCCTGCAACCCGACGTGTTCGTGGTCGGCAACGTGGTCAGCCGGGCCCGCACGGCGGATGGCACACCCAAGTTCCCGCTGATGGAAGCCATCATGGACAGCGGCGCGGCCTACACCAGCGGGCCCCAGTGGCTGGCCGAACACGTGCTGCAGGGCCGCCATGTGCTGGCCGTCGCGGGCACGCACGGCAAGACGACCACCACGGGCATGCTGACCTGGATCCTGGAGGCCAACGGCCTGCAGCCCGGCTTTCTGATTGGTGGCGTGCCGATGAACTTCGGTGTGTCGGCCCGCCTGGGCCAGGGCAAGACCTTCACCATCGAAGCCGACGAGTACGACACCGCGTTCTTCGACAAGCGCAGCAAGTTCGTGCACTACCGACCCCGCACCGCGATCCTGAACAACCTCGAGTTCGACCACGCCGACATTTTTGACGACCTCGCGGCGATCGAGCGCCAGTTCCACCACCTCATCCGCACCGTGCCGGGCAACGGCCGTGTGGTCGTCAACGGCCTGGAAGAAAGCCTGGAGCGCGTGCTGCACAAGGGCCTCTGGAGCGAATTGCGCAGCTTCGGTGCGGCGGTGAGTGACTTCACCGCCCAAGGCGAACCCCACGCCTTCGACGTGTTGCACCGTGGCCAGCCAGTCGGCCGAGTGGAGTGGGCACTCACCGGCGTGCACAACCAACTCAACGGCCTGGCGGCCATCGCTGCGGCCGAGCATGTGGGTGTGGCCCCGGCGGACGCCGCGCGCGCCTTGAGCAGCTTTGAGAACGTGCGCCGGCGCATGGAAGTGCGGGGCACGGTGCCTCACGCGGGCGGCGCGATCACGGTCTACGACGACTTCGCGCACCACCCCACCGCCATCCGCACCACGCTCGATGGCCTGCAACGCAAGCTGGGCCAGCCACGTGGTCGCATCCTGGCGGTATTCGAACCGCGCAGCAACACCATGAAGCTGGGCACGATGAAGTCCCAACTGCCTTGGAGCCTTGAGGCGGCAGACCTGGCGTTCTGCCACTCGGGCGGGCTGGACTGGGACGCGGCCGAAGCCCTGGCACCCATGGGTGCGCGAGCGCAGGTCGGTCGCAACATCGACGAACTGGTGGCCCAGGTGACGGCGGCCGCCCAGCCCGGCGACCACATCGTCTGCATGAGCAACGGCGGCTTCGGCGGTGTGCATGACCGCCTGCTCAAGGCCCTGGCCGCCTGACCCTCAGTACGTCAGCACGTGCTTCGGCACGTCGATGGACACCACCGGTTTGGCCAGCGCCGCGCTCGCGGCGCGGGCAAAGGCCACCGCCCAGGGGCGGTGCGCCGCATCCCGGAAATGCCCCTCCCCAGCGGCTTCAGCCACGCACAGGATCTTGTCGGCCGTCAGCACCTTGCCGGTCGGCCGGATCGGGTCACAGCCCAGGGTGGTGAACTGTTCGTCGAGCCAGGCGCGCGCATGGTCGTGCGGCATCGGCTGCACCTCTTCGAGATCGAACGGGTAAGAGGCGGTGCCGCCCCAGCTCACGGTGACTTGGCTGCGCATGTCGGGTTCTCCTGATCGATGGTTCGCCCCATTGTGGACCGCGCGCCGTGCGCGATCCACCCCGTGAAAGCCCGTGGCGGCATCAGCCCCGCGCGTGGCGGGCGGTCTGCACCGCCGCCGACAGGACCTCGAGCGCCTGCAGCGAATCGCCCCAGCCCAGGCAGGCGTCGGTGATGCTCTGGCCGTACTTGAGCGCACCCACCTCGTCCCTGCCCGGGGTGAACTTCTGAGCGCCGGCTTCGATGTGGCTCTCGATCATCACGCCGAAGATGCTGCGCGAGCCGCTGACGATCTGGCCTGCGATGTCGCGCGCCACCTCGAGCTGCTTCTCGTGCTGCTTGCTGCTGTTGGCGTGGCTGCAGTCGACCATCAGGCGCGGCGGCAGCTTGGCGGCTTCGAGTTCCTTCACCGAAGCGGCCACGCTGGCCGCGTCGTAGTTGGGCGCCTTGCCACCGCGGAGGATCACGTGGCAGTCCTTGTTGCCATTGGTCTGCACGATCGCCACCTGGCCGTTCTTGTGCACCGAGAGGAAGTGGTGGCCGCGCGAGGCGGCCTGGATCGCGTCCGTGGCGATCTTGATGTTGCCGTCGGTGCCGTTCTTGAAGCCGATCGGCGCCGACAGGCCCGAGGCCAGCTCGCGGTGCACCTGGCTTTCGGTGGTGCGCGCGCCAATGGCGCCCCAGGCGATCAGGTCGCCGATGTACTGCGGCGAGATCACGTCGAGGAACTCGCTGCCTGCGGGCAGGCCCAGGCGGTTGATCTCGATCAGCAGCTGGCGCGCGATGCGCAGGCCTTCGTCGATGCGGTAGCTCTCGTCCAGGTAGGGGTCGTTGATCAGGCCCTTCCAGCCCACGGTGGTGCGCGGCTTCTCGAAGTAGACCCGCATCACGATCTCCAGCGTGTCGGCGTACTTCTCGCGCAGCGGCTTGAGGCGGCGCGCGTAGTCGACCGCAGCGACCGGATCGTGGATGGAGCACGGGCCGATCACGACCAGCAGACGGTCGTCCTGCCCATGCAGGATGCGGTGAATGCGCTGGCGGGTCTGGCTGATGAGCGCTTCCACCGGCGTGCCGCCGATGGGGAAGAAGCGGATCAGGTGTTCAGGAGGGGGCAGCACGGTGATGTCCTTGATGCGTTCGTCGTCGGTCTGGCTGGTTTTGTCGACAGGACGGGCATGCCAGGCATCGCTGCTGGCGGGGGCGTTCTTGGCAGTCATCACGGGGCTCCTGAGTGGGGTTGAATCAAAAAACGGTTCGAAGGGGCGAAAAAAAACCGCCGGGCTTGGAGCTCCGGCGGTTGTGTCGAGATTCGGTGATGCGCTTACAGCTTCGCCTCTCGTCCGCCGGGGACTGAGAACCAAAAATAAAAGGCAAAAAAGGCGAAGCGCGAAGACATGGGTTCGAAATGTAGCACAGGCAATTGAAAACGCCGAGTCAAGCGGTGCCGCCGACCGTCAGCCCATCGATGCGCAACGTCGGCTGGCCCACGCCCACCGGCACGCTCTGGCCTTCCTTGCCGCAGGTGCCCACGCCGCTGTCGAGCTTCATGTCGTTGCCGATCATGCTCACGCGGGTCAGCGCGTCCGGGCCGTTGCCCACCAGCGTGGCGCCCTTCACCGGGTACTGGATCTGGCCGTTCTCCACCCAGTAGGCCTGGCTGGCCGAGAACACGAACTTGCCGCTGGTGATGTCGACCTGGCCACCGCCGAAGTTGGTGGCGTACAGGCCTTTCTTGATGCTGGCCACGATTTCCTCGGGCGCCTTGTCGCCTCCCAGCATGTAGGTGTTGGTCATGCGGGGCATGGGCACGTGGGCGTAGCTCTCGCGACGGCCATTGCCGGTGGGCTTCACGCCCATCAGGCGCGCGTTCATCGCGTCCTGGATGTAGCCGCGCAGAATGCCGTCTTCGATCAGCACATTGCGCTGCGAGGTGTGGCCCTCGTCGTCGACGTTGAGCGAGCCCCGGCGGTCGGCGATCGTGCCGTCGTCGAGCACGGTCACGCCCTTGGCGGCCACGCGCTGGCCGATGCGGCCGGCGAAAGCGCTGGAACCCTTGCGGTTGAAGTCGCCTTCCAGCCCGTGGCCCACCGCCTCGTGCAGCAGGATGCCGGGCCAGCCCGAGCCCAGCACCACCACCATCTCGCCGGCCGGTGCAGGGCGTGCGTCGAGGTTGGTCAGCGCGTAGGACACGGCCTCGTCCACGTAGGACTGCACCATCGCGTCGTCGAAATAGGCCAGGCCGAAACGGCCGCCGCCGCCGGACGAACCGGCTTCGCGCCGGCCCGACTGCTCGGCGATCACCGTCACCGACAGGCGGATCAGCGGGCGCACGTCGGCCGCCAGGGTGCCGTCGGCGCGCGCCACCAGCACCACGTCGTATTCGCTCGCCAGGCCGGCCATGACCTGCTTCACGCGCGGGTCCTTGGCCTTGGCCATGCGCTCCACCTTTTCCAGCAGCGCGACCTTGGCGGTGCTGTCGAGCGTGGCGATCGGGTCCAGGCCCGGGTACAGCGAACGCGACTTGGGCACTTTCACCGCCGGCACGCGCACCTTGCGGCCCTGGCCCTGCGCCGAAATCGAGCGCACCGTGTGGGCCGCGTCGATCAGCGAATCCCAGGACAGGTCGTCGGAATAGGCGAACGCCGTCTTTTCACCGCTGACCGCGCGCACGCCGACGCCCTGGTCGATGCTGAAGCTGCCGGTCTTGACGATGCCCTCTTCCAGGCTCCAGCCTTCGCTGCGCGTGGTCTGGAAATACAGGTCGGCGTCGTCCACGCCGTGCGACATGATCTCGCCGAGCGCACGCTGCAGGTGCGTGGGGCTCAGCCCGAACGGTTCGAGCAACAGGCTTTGGGCGGTGGCCAGACGGGCCAGGGTGGGTTCGCGTGAAATCATCGGCCCATTGTAAGAACCCCGATGCCGCGCACGGCTGTCAGGGTCTCTAGGACTGCATCAGGCGCTTGGACTTGGCGATCGACATCAGGATGCCCAGGCCGACACCCAGCGTCACCATGGCCGTGCCGCCATAGCTCACGAAAGGCAGCGGCACGCCCACCACGGGCAGGATGCCGCTGACCATGCCCATGTTGACGAAGGCATAGACGAACACGTTGAGCGTGACCGCGGCCGCCACCAGCCGGGAAAACTGGGTCGGCGCCTCCACCGCGATCAGCAGACCGCGAACGATGAGGAAGATGAAGCCGGACATGAGGCCCAGCACGCCCATGAGGCCGAATTCCTCGGAAAAGGCGGCGTAAATGAAGTCGGTGGTGCGCTCGGGGATGAACTCCAGGTGGGTCTGCGTGCCCTGCATGAAGCCCTTGCCCCAGATGCCACCCGAGCCGATGGCGATCATGCCCTGGATGATGTGAAAACCCTTGCCCAAGGGGTCTTTCGAGGGATCGAGCAGCGTGCACACGCGCTGGCGCTGGTACTCGTGCAGGATCTGCCAGTCCACGCCCGGCGCGCACATCTGCGGCTCCATGGCGATCAGCGTCACCACGCCGATCACGCCCAGCAGCACCGGCGGCAGGATCAGCTTCCAGCTCAGACCGGCGAAGAAGATGACGGCCAGGCCGGACGACATCACCAGCAGCGAGGTGCCCAGGTCGGGCTGCTTGAGGATGAGCGCCACCGGAATGATGAGCAGGATGCCGGCCGCCACGAAATCCAGCGGCTTGAGCTGGCCTTCCCGACGGTGGAACCACCAGGCCAGCATCAGCGGCATGGCGATTTTCATGAGTTCGCTGGGCTGGATGACGGTGACACCGATGTCCAGCCAGCGCTGCGACCCCTTGCGCATGATGCCGAACAGCTCCACGCCCAGCAACAGCATCACACCCAGGGTGTACAGCGGCACGGCCAGCGTCATCAGCCGGTGCGGCGGTACCTGCGACACGAAGAACATCAGCCCCACGGCCAGCAGCATGTTGCGGCTGTGGGCGGCGAAGCGGGTGCCGTGGTCGAAGCCCACCGAATACATGGTGATCAGGCCGGCGCCGGCCATCAGCAGGATGGCGAACAGCAGCCAGCCGTCAAAGCCCTGAAAAATAGGGGCGATGCGCTGCAGCAGGGTGGGTTTGTCGAAGACGGCGGCCATGTTGGACCCCGATTATCCTTCGCTCATGACATCCCCCACCACCCACCTGTTGTACCTGCATGGTTTTCGTTCGTCGCCGCAATCGATGAAGGCGCAGAAGGTCGCCGCGCGCGTGCAGGCGCGGCACCCGCAGGTGGTCTGGTGGTGCCCTCAACTGCCGCCCTCCCCGCGCGAAGCCATGGACATGGTGGTGCGCGGCGTGCAGGACTGGCCGCGCGCGACCATGGGCGTGGTCGGCTCGTCGCTGGGCGGGTTCTACGCGCGCTGGCTGGCGCTGCAGAGCGGCTGCCGCCGCACGGTGCTGCTCAACCCGGCGGTGTTTCCCGCGCGCGACCTGGTGAAATACATCGGAGAACAGACCGCCTGGCACGACCCGCAGGCGCGCTTCGTCGTCGATGCGGCCTTCATGGGAGAGCTTCAGCAACAGCAGGACGACATCGCCCGCCTGGCTCCCTTGCACCCGGCCACGCCGGGGCGCCAGTTCGCCATCGTGGCCAAAGGCGACGAGGTGCTGGACTGGCGCGAAATGCAGGCGTTCTGCGCAGGGGGCACGACCCGCCTGCTGGAGGGCGGCGACCACGCCATCAGCGACTTCGACGACCACATCGACGACCTGTTCCATTTCCTGGACCTGTAGACCCGCCCCCACGCTCCGCCGCTGCGCGGGTCGCTGCCCCCCCGGGGGTGTTGGCCCGCCTTGGGAACGGCCCGGCGGCGTGCCACGCCCCCATGGGACAATCCCGCCCATGCACATCCTGTTTGATGAAGCCGGCAAGCTGTTGACCGGCCGCCTCCTGTCCGAGGCCGAAAGTTCCCTGCAAGTCGAGCTCGAATCCGGCAAACGCGTCAAGGTCAAGGCGGCCAATGCCTTGCTGCGCTTCGAAAAACCCGCCCCCAGCCAGCTGATGCCCGCGGCCACCGCCCTGGCGGAGACCATGGAGCTGGAGCTGGCCTACGAATTCGCGCCCGAGGACGAGTTCGGTTTCGCGGACCTGGCCCACGAGTATTTCAGCGACAAGGCGGGCATCACCGAACAGGTGGCCGCGCTCCTCTGCCTGCAAGGTGCGCCGCACTACTTCCGCCGCGCTGGCAAGGGCCGTTACAAGAAGGCGCCGGCCGATATCCTCGCGCAGGCCCTGGCCGCGATCGAGAAGAAGAAGCAGGTGCAGGCGCAGATTGAGGCCTGGGCGGCCGAGCTCGCCGGCGGCAGCTGCCCGGCACCAGTGCGCCAACAGCTGTACAAACTGCTGTTCCGGCCGGACAAGAACGCGCCCGAGTACAAGGCCGTGGTGGAAGCCGCGCGCACCAGCCACACCGCGCCACTCACCCTGCTGCAGAACGCGGGCGCCATCAGCAGCGCCTACCAGTTCCACTGGCAGCGCTTCCTGTTCGACCAGTTCCCCAAGGGCACGGGCTTCCCCCCGCTGCAGGCCCCGGTCATCGCCGACGAGCTGCCCCTGGCGCCGGTGCAGGCCTTCTCCATCGACGATTCGCAGACCACCGAGATCGACGACGCGCTTTCGCTGCAAGGCCTGGGCAGCGGCAGCGTCACGCTGGGCATCCACATCGCGGCACCCGGCCTGGCCGTGGCGCCGGAAGGCCCCATCGACCAGGTGGCGCGCACGCGCCTGTCCACCGTCTACATGCCGGGCCACAAGCTCACCATGCTGCCCGACGAGGTGGTGCAGGCCTACACGCTCATGGCCGGGCGCGACTGCCCCGCCGTGTCCCTGTACGTCAGCTTCGACGAGGCCACCCTGGCCGTCACCGGCAGCCGCACCGCGCTGGAGCGCGTGCCGATCGCGCTCAACCTGCGACACGACCAGCTCGACACGCTGATCACCGAAGCCTGGCTCGCGGGCGAGGCGCCGACGACCGATGTGCCCACCGAGATCGCGGCCCTCCAACCGTCGCTGGGTTTCCTGTTCCGCCTGGCCCTGCACCTCAAGGCGCAGCGCGAAGTCGTGCGCGGCAAACCCGAGAACTTCACCCGCCCGGACTACACCTTCCGCCTCGAAGGCGTGAGCGGCGACGAACCGCAGGGCGACGAGCGCGTGGTCATCGGCACGCGCCAACGCGGTGCCCCGCTGGACCTGATGGTGGCCGAGGCCATGATCCTGGCCAACAGCACCTGGGGCAGCTGGCTGGCCGACTGCGGCGTGCCCGGCATCTACCGCAGCCAGGCCAGCCTGCAGCCCGGCGTCAAGGTGCGCATGGGCACCAAGGCGCAGCCGCACGCGGGCATCGGCGTCAAGAGCTACGCCTGGAGCACCTCGCCCCTGCGCCGCTACGTGGACCTCGTCAACCAGTGGCAGATCATCGCCTGCGCGCGCCACGGCAAGACCGCCGCACTGGCCGCGCCGTTCAAGCCCAAGGACGCCAACCTGTTCTCCATCATCAGCGCCTTCGACGCCGCCTACACGGCGTACAACGGCTTCCAGAACGGCATGGAGCGCTACTGGACGCTGCAGTACCTGCGGCAGGAAGGCATCACCGAGCTCACCGCCACCCTGATCAAGGACAACCTGGTGCGCGCCGACACCCTGCCCCTGGTGCTGCCGGTGCTGGGCGCCGAAGGCCTGCCGCGCGGCGCGCACGTGCGCGTGAAGCTGGGTGAGATCGACGACATCACGCTCGACATCCACGGCACCGTCACCGAGCGGCTGGACCTGCCGGTGGACGACGTGGGCGAGACCGCAGGCGACGACACCGAGGAAGAGGAGGCCCTGGCCGCGCCGCTGGCCCTGGCCATCGACGTCAGCGAAACCGAGGGCGAAAGCGCCGCCCAGCCCCCCCAAACGCCCGGCCCGGCAGGGGATTGAGGCCCAGGCGACGCCCAGCACGGATAATGCCCGCGTGAAGCCGTCCGCCCTGTCCTTTTTCAAGAAGCTGAGCACGCTGCAACTGGCGCTGGGGGTGTCGGTGGCCGTGCACGCCGCGCTGCTCACGGTGCGCTTCGTGGACCCCGAGCGCTTCAACCGCGTGTTCCAGGACACACCGCTGGAAGTCATCCTCGTCAATGCGCGCGGCAACGAGCGGCCCGACAAGGCCACGGCCATCGCGCAGACCTCGCTGGCCGGCGGTGGCGAGGCCGAACGCGGCCGCGCCACCTCGCCCCTGCCTCCCACCACAGTGGCCCGCATCGGCGACGCGCACGAAGAAGACGAGCGCACCATCGAGATGCTGCGTGAGCAGCAGAACCGCCTGCTGGCCCAGGTGCGCCGCGAGCTCGCCAAGATGCCGCCGCCCGACCCTGAGTCGGTCAACCCCAGCCAGGCCTCGTCGGAGCGCGAGCAGAAGCGCCGCGCGCTGGTGAAGATCCTGGCCGAGATCGAAAAGCGCATCAACGAAGAAAACGCGCGGCCCAAGAAGCGCTACATCAGCCCGGCCACGCGCGAGGCGGTCTACGCCATCTACTACGACGAGCTGCGCCGCAAGATCGAGGACCGGGGCACCACCAACTTCCCCGAAGTCGGCGGCCGCAAGCTCTACGGCGAACTCACCATGACCATCACGGTCAACCACAACGGCGCCGTGCTCGATACCGAGGTGGTGCAGCCCTCGGGCATCAGCCAGCTCGACCGCCGCGCCCAGGCCATCGTGCGCAGCCTCTCGTTCGGCCGCTTCAACGAAGCCATGCGCCGCCAGGCCGACCAGATCGTGGTCGTCTCGCGCTTCCGCTTCACGCGCGACGAGACGCTGCAGACCCAGCTCTCCGGGCAATAGGTCCACGCCGCATGAGGTCCCTCGGACGCTGGTTGCTGTGGCTGGTCCTCGCCGGGCTGGCCCTGCAGCTGTTCTTTCTGGCGCGCATCGCGCTCATGGTTGCGGTCGATCCCACCAGCACCGCCTTCATGCGCTCCGAGGCCTGGCGCATCGCGGGCGCCAGCCTGCAGAGCGACAAGGATTGGCGCTGGTCGCACCACTGGGTGCCCGACGCCCAGATCAGCCCGCACCTCAAGCGCGCGGTGATCGCCTCCGAAGACGCCGGCTTCACCGACCACCGGGGCGTGGACTGGGGCGCGATAGAAGGCGCCTGGCAGAAGAACGAGCGCCGCCAGCAGCTGGCCGAAAAGCGCGCCGCGCGCCAGCCCGCCCAGCCCGCGCGCGAGCCCAAGGTGGTCGGCGGCTCCACCATCACGCAGCAACTTGCGAAAAACCTGCTGCTCTCCGGCGAACGCCAGCTGCTGCGCAAGGGCCAGGAGCTGGTGCTCACGCTGATGCTCGAAGCCCTGCTGGACAAGCGCCGCATCCTGGAGATCTACCTCAACAGCGTGGAGTGGGGCGAGGGCATCTTCGGCGCCGAGGCCGCCTCGCAGCGCTACTTCAACAAGCCAGCCGGCAAACTCAGCCCGCACGAGGCTGCTCGGCTCGCGGTGATGCTGCCCTCGCCCAAGTTCTTCGAAACGCGACAGGGCTCGGCCTACCTGGCCAGGCGCACCGGCACCATCGTGGCCCGCATGGGCGGGGTGGCATTGCCATGAGCCCCCCCTGCGCCACTTCGCGGCTCCCCCCCAAAGGGGGACGACGCCTGCGGCCGGGCAAAGCCCGTTCCGTGGCGTCTCTGGACGTGGCACCTCGCTCGCAAAGCTATCCATGAAGCTTCCTGCCTCCGTCATGAGCGTATTCCTGCTGGGTCTCGTGCGCCTGCTCACCGGCGCGCAGGCGCGCTGGTACGGCTGCCCGCCCAAGGCCGAGCAGCGCATCTACTTCGCCAACCACCAGAGCCATGCCGACCTCGTGCTGATCTGGGCCGCGCTGCCACAGGAGCTGCGCAGCATCACGCGCCCGATCGCGGCCAAGGACTACTGGACCGCGTCGAACTTCAAGCGCTGGATCACCACCGAGGTGTTCAACGCCGTGTACGTGGAGCGCGAACGCAAGGGCGACGAAGATCCGCTGGCGCCGCTGGTGCAGGCGCTGGAGAGCGGCGACTCGCTGATCCTTTTTCCCGAGGGCACGCGCGGCCATGAGGAAGATCCGCAGCCCTTCAAGTCGGGCCTGTACAACCTGGCGCAGCGCTTTCCCGGCGTGGTGCTGGTGCCGGCCTGGATCCACAACGTGCAGCGCGTGATCCCCAAGGGCGAGGTGGTGCCGGTGCCGGTGCTGTGCTCGGTGACCTTCGGCGAACCGCTGGTGCTGGGCGCCGAGGAGCCTCGCGCCGATTTCCTGAAACGGGCGCGCGAGGCCGTCATGGCCTTGAGAGACGTCTGACCCCATGACCTCCTTCCTGCGCAGCCTCACCCCCGACCAGCAGGTCAGCCTCGTCTTCGTGGTGCTGTTCGGCCTGCTGCTGATCGCCAGCGGCGTGGGCGTGCTGCTGTCACTGCGGGAGCGCCGCGCGGGCGACGACGACGCCAGCGGCGAGCGCGCCCTGCGCCTGCAGGACAACCAGGTGCTGCTGCGCAGTTCCTGGATGATGATGCTGGTGTTCTGGGTCGGCTGGGTCATGGGCGAAGGCTTCGCCATCGTGCTGTTCGGCCTGGTCTCGTTCTTCATCCTGCGCGAGTTCATCAGCCTCTCGCCCACCCACCGAAGCGACCACCGCAGCCTGGTGCTGGCCTTCTTCATCGTGCTGCCGCTCCAGTACGCGCTGGTCTGGACCGAGCGCTTCAACCTGTTCACCGTGTTCATCCCGGTCTACGTGTTCCTCGCCATTCCCGCGGTGAGCGCGCTGGGCAACGACCCGCAGCGCTTCCTGGAGCGCAACGCCAAGCTGCAGTGGGGCATCATGGTCTGCGTGTACGGCATGAGCCACGTGCCCGCCCTGCTGCTGCTCAACTTCCCCGGCTTCGTCGGCAAGACCGCGTTCCTGGTGTTCTTCCTGGTGCTGGTGGTGCAGACCTGCATGCTGGTGCAGCACCTGGCCGCGCGCGGCCTGCGCCGGCCGGTGGCACCCGCCATCAGCGGCAGCTTCCACTGGCGCAGCTGGGCCCTGGGGCTGCTCGCCGGCGGCCTGCTGGGCGCCGTGCTCTCCGGCTTCACGCCCTTCAAGCCCCTGCCCGCGCTGGCCATGGCCCTGGTGGCCTGTGTGGCCGGCAGCTTCGGCCACCTGGTCATGAAGGCCATCAAGCGCGACCGCGGCGTGACCCACTGGGGCCTCGCGGGCCGCTCGGTCACCGGTGCGAGCGGCCTGCTCGACCGCGTGGACGCCCTGTGCTTCGCCGCGCCCGTGTTCTTCCATTCGGTGCGCTGGACCTTCGACCTTTGAGACCTTCCACCATGCGCATCCTCGGCATCGACCCCGGCCTGCAGTGCACCGGCTTCGGCGTGATCGACACCGAAGGCGCTGCCCTGCACTACGTGGCCAGCGGCACCATCCAGACCAGCCCGAAGGACGGCGCCCTGCTGCCCGAGCGGCTCAAGATCCTGTTCGATGGCATCACCGAGGTGGTGGCGCGCTACCAGCCCCAGATGTCGGTCTGTGAAATCGTGTTCGTCAACGTCAACCCCCAGGCCACGTTGCTGCTGGGCCAGGCACGCGGTGCCTGCCTCACGGCCCTCGTGGCCAACAAGCTGGAGGTGGCCGAGTACACCGCGCTGCAGTTGAAGAAAGCCGTGGCCGGCAACGGCCGGGCCGGCAAACCGCAAATGCAGGAAATGGTCAAGCGCTTGCTGCGCCTGCCCGGCCTGCCCGGCAAGGACGCCGCCGACGCGCTCGGCCTGGCCATCACCCACGCCCAGGTGAGCCGCACCCTGGCGGCGATCAACAAGGTCTCCACCCAACAGGCACGCACCCACGCCACTTACAAGGCAGGCCGGGTGTACTGATGGGCGTGGAGGGTTCTTCGCCATTGCGCCGTTTGAGCCTGGGGGCCTGGCTCGCCATTGCGTTCACGGTCCTGTCGCTGTTGCTCACCTTGAGCCTGACGCTGTTCAGCGACCGCGCCGCGAGCAACCAGGTGCGCGAAGCCATCGGCGCCAACCTGACCGAGCTGGCGCAGCAGACTGCAAGCCGGCTGGACCGCGCCATGTTCGCGCGCTACCGCGAGGTGCGCCTGATCGCCCAGCGCCTGAGCGGCCAAACCGACATCGACACCATTCGCCGGGAGATCGAAGCCCTTCAGACCAGTTACCCGCACTATGCCTGGATCGGCGTGACCGACACCTCGGGCGTGGTGCGCACCGCCACGCGCGGCATGCTCGAAGGGGTGGATGTGTCGGCGCAACCTTGGTTTCGCAACGCCTTGGATGGCCAGCCCCTGGGCGACGTGCACGATGCCCTGCCGCTGGTCCAGCTGGAAGGCAGCTCGGGCAGCGCGCCGATGCGCTTCGTCGACATCGCCTTTCCCTTGACCGATGCGGCCGGCCAGACCACGGGCGTGCTGGGCGTGCACCTGTCGTGGAACTGGGCCAGCGAGATCCAGGACGCGATCTTCACCCCCGTGAGCCGCCACCGCAGCGTCGACCTGTTGATCGTCTCGACAACCGGCGCGGTGCTGCTCGGTCCCAAGGACCTGCAAGGCACGGTGCTGAAGGTGCCGAGCGTGGAAGCCGCAGGGCGCGGCGAATCAGGCCATGCGACGGAAACCTGGCCCGATGGCCAGCGCTACCTCGTGGGCCACACGCGCGACAACGGCTTCGACACCTACGCCGGCCTGGGCTGGCGCGTGCTCGTGCGGCAGACGCTGGACCAAGCCTACGCCCCGGTGAACCAGTTGCACCGGCGCATGCTGCTCGGCGGCATCGCGGCGGCACTGCTGTTCTCCCTGCTGGGCTGGCTGGTGGCGCGCCTGATCACGCGGCCCCTGCTCGACCTGACCGACGTGGCACGCGGCATCGAGGCCGGGTACGCGGTGAAAGCGCCCACCACCGCGGCCTACCGCGAAGTCGCGATGCTCGGCAACGCCTTCAACTCGCTGGTGAAAAGCCTGCAGACCAACGAAGCCGAGCTGCGCCAGAACCATGCCGCGCTGGAGCGGCGCGTGAGCGAGCGCACCGCCGAACTGCGCGAGACGGTGGACGACCTGCGCGCCAACGAAGAGCGTGTGCAGACCGTGATCGACAGCGCGCAGGAAGCCTTCATCGGCATCGATTTCGACGGTTGCATCACCGACTGGAACGCCGCGGCCGAAACACTGTTTGGCTGGAAGCGCCAGGAGGTGCGCGGCGAATCGCTGGCCGACACCATCCTGCCCGAGCGATACCACATCGCTTTCGTGAAGGCGTTGGCGCATTTCCACACCACCGGCAAGGCGCCGTTCACGGGCCGGTTGCTGCGGCGCACGGTGGTGGACCGGCAGGGTCGCGAGATGGAGGTGGAGATGAAGATCGGCCTGATCCACACCAGCGAGCTGCAGCTCTTCAGCGCCTTCGTGCGGCCGGTGACCGAGCCGCCATCGCATTGACTGAACGGCGATCTGGTTAGAGCAGGCGCTCCAGCACGAGGACGCCGAAGAAGCCCAGGGCCGCGATGACGGTCCACTTCAGGATCACGATGCCCCAGGTGCGGTAACGCGCCTGGCCGGTGCCGATGTAGAAGGCAAAACACACGCCGGCTGCCAGCAGCAGCAGCATCACGGTCCAGCGGAACAGCAGCATGGGAGGTGGCGGTGGAGCTTACCAGGCCGGTGCGAGCTGGGCGAAGCCGCGCGGGGCCTCGCGCTCGTGTTCGAAGCTCACGATCTCGTAGGCGTCGGGCTGGCCCAGCAGGGCGCGCAGCAGCTGGTTGTTCATCGCGTGGCCGCTGCGGAAGGCGCTGTAGGCGGCCAGCAGCGGTTTGCCCACGATGTAGAGGTCGCCCATGGCGTCGAGGATCTTGTGCTTGACGAACTCGTCCTGGTAGCGCAGGCCGTCGGCGTTGAGCACTTTCACGTCGTCCATCACGATGGCGTTGTCCAGCCCGCCGCCCATGGCCAGGCCGTTGGAGCGCATCATTTCCACGTCGCGCGTGAAACCGAAGGTGCGGGCGCGGGCGATCTCGCGCGCGTACTGGCCGCTGCCGAAGTCGAACTCCACGCGCTGGCCGGTGGAGTTCACCGCCGGGTGGTTGAACTCGATCTCGAATGCCAGCTTGTAGCCGTGGAAGGGGTCAAGCCGCGCCCACTTGAGCGTGCGGCCCTCGCCTTCGCGCACTTCCACCGGTTTGGTGACGCGGATGAACCGCTTGGGCGCGCTCTGCATCACGATGCCAGCGCTTTGCAACAGGTAGACGAAGGAGGCCGAGGAGCCGTCGAGGATGGGCACTTCTTCGGCCGTGATGTCGACGTACAGGTTGTCCAGGCCGAGGCCGGCGCAGGCACTCATGAGGTGCTCGATGGTGTGCACCTTGACGCCGCCGTTGGAGATGGTAGAGGCCAGGCGGGTGTCGGACACCGCCCCGGCGTTGACCGGGATCTCCACCGGCGCGGACAGGTCCACCCGGCGGAACACGATGCCCGTGTCAGGCGCGGCCGGCCGCAGCGTCAGCTCCACCCGCTGACCGCTGTGCAGGCCGACACCGACGGCCTTGGTCAGGGATTTGAGGGTGCGTTGGGCAAGCATCCTTGAATTGTAGTTTTCCGGGCGCCAGAACATGGTTTAGAAAGCTGATGGCCTTGATAGGAAGGCTTTTTTCTTTTTCTCCGGCTGAGACGGTCAGCGGCGACCGGGGTGGCCGGCTCCGC
>JAGKSX010000092.1 GCA_018993155.1 Hydrogenophaga sp. | reverse complement strand
TCTGCGCAGCGGGGTAAGGGAGGAGACCCGGCGAAGCCGGTTCGGGGGACCCCCGCGGAGCAGAGCGCCCGGTGCTCGCGAGCCAGCGAGGTGCAGGCGCGAGACTGCAGTTACGCCCGCGACGCCGCGAACGTCACATACCAGTCCAGGCAGCCCGGGTTGGCCATGGCCTCGCGGTTGATGACCTTCTCCAGCGGCTGGCCGAGCAGCAGCTTCTTGATCGGCAGTTCCTGTTTCTTGCCGGAGAGCGTGCGCGGAATCTCCGCCACCTGAAACACGCCGTTGGGCACGAAGCGCGGCGACAGCGCGGTCTTGATGCTGTCGTTGATGCGCGCCTTGAGCGCATCGTCGAGCACGGTGCCTTCGCGCAGCACCACGAACAGCGGCATGTAACTCTCGCGCCCGAGGTACTCGAGATCCACCACCATGGAGTCCATGACCTCGGGCAGGGCCTCGACCGCGCTGTAGAGCTCGCTCGTGCCCATGCGCAGGCCGTGGCGGTTGATGGTGGCGTCGGAGCGGCCGTAGATCACGCAGGAGCCGTCGGCACCGATGCGCAGCCAGTCGCCGTGCCGCCAGACCGCGCCGGCCTCGGGGCCGAGGTCGCCACCCCCGGGCTTGCGGCCCTGGCCCGGCGGGTAGGTGTCGAAATAACTGCCGATCAGGCGCTGGTGGTCCACGTCGCCCACGAAGTACAGCGGCATCGACGGGATCGGTTGCGCACACACCAGCTCGCCCACCTCGTCGATCACCGGCTGGCCCTGCTCGTTCCACGCTTCGACCGCACAGCCCAGCAGCCGGCACTGCATGCGCCCGGGCGTCTGCGGCAGCTCGCGGTTGCCGCCAATGAAGGCGCCCGCGAAGTCGGTGCCGCCCGAAATGTTGCACCACCAGATGTCCTGCTGCGCGCCGCTCTTCGCGATGCGGCGGAACTGCTCGGTGCCCCAGCGCTGTGCGTCTTCCGAGAGCGGCGAACCGGTGGTGCCTAGCGCGCGCACGGCGGACAGATTGCCACACGCGGCCAGGTCGACGCCGGCCTTGATGCAGTTGGCGAAGAAGGCCGCGCCCGCGCCGAAGAAGGTCACGCCCAGCTCGGCGGCGAAGCGCCAGAGCGTGGTCCAGTCGGGCTTGTCCTTGCTGCCGCCGGGGTTGCCGTCGTAGATCACGCAAGTGGTGCCATTGAGCAGGCCGCTGGTCTGCGCGTTCCACATCACCCAGCCGGTGGAGCTGTACCAGTGGAAGCGCTCGCCCCAGCTGTTGGGGTGGTAGCTGCAGCCCACGTCGTTGTGCAGGATCTTGAGCGCCATGCCCACGATCACCGTGCCGCCATGGCCGTGCACGATGGGCTTGGGCAGGCCGGTGGTGCCGCTGGAGTAGACGATCCACAGCGGGTGGTCGAAGGGCAGCCACACCGGCTCGAACGCGGCGGTGGCAGCGTCGTCGCGCGCGATCGCGGCCGCGAAGCTGGCGCAGGGCGCGGCGGCCCGCAGCGCGTCGGCCTGCGCCGCTTCGCCCTCGGCCAGGTTGGTGTGCAGCACCACGTGGCGCACGGTGGGCAAGGCCGCTCGCAGCTCGGCCACCACGGCCAGGCGGTCGTGGTCGCGGCCGGCGTAGCTCACGCCGTCGCAGGCGATCAGCACCACCGGCTCGATCTGGCGGAAGCGGTCGAGCACGGCGTGGGTGCCCATGTCGGGCGCGCAGATGCTCCACACGCCGCCGATGGACACGGTGGCGAGAAAAGCCACCATGGCCTCTGGAATGTTGGGCAGGTAGGCCGCCACGCGGTCGCCCGGCTGGACGCCCTGGGCCTGCAGGTGCTGCGCGAGCGAGGCGACCTGGCGCCGCAGCTCGGGCCAGCTCAATTCGGCGTGCCGGCCCTTCTCGTTGCGGCTCACCACGGCGGCAAAGCCCGCCTCGTGCGCCGGCCGCACGTGGCGGAACACCTGCTGCGCGTAGTTCATGCGCGCGCCGGGAAACCAGGGCGCGCCAGGCATCACGTTCCTCGCCAGCACGGCCGTGTGCGGCGTGGGCGACTGCAGCTCGAAGTAGTCCCAGATGCTTTGCCAGAAGCCATCGAGGTCGGTGATGGACCAGCGCCAGAGCGCGCCGTAGTCGTCGAAACGCAGGCCGCGGTGCTCAGCGAGCCATTGCTGGTAGAGGCGGATCTGGGGCACGTGGGGCGCGGTCATGCGCCGAGCTTAGACCGGGCCCGCGCCCGGTACGACTAGGGTTTGTACGGTTGTACAAGAATCGGCGCCGCCCGTTCAATGCCCCTTCGCCGGCCGCAGCCCGCGGCCCGCCCCACCGGGACATCCCATGGCTTCAACGAACAACCCGCTGGACGGCTTCGAGGTCGACCGCGCCGCCATCCGCACCATCGGCCAGGACCTGCAGCGGCCCGAGTGCATCCTGGCCGAGCGCGACGGCACGCTGTGGGCGGCCGACGCGCGCGGCGGCGTCACGCGCATCGGCGCCGATGGGCAGCAGCGCTTCATCGGCCAGCGCGCCGACCAGCGCTTCGCCAGCGCCGCGCAGGCTTCGCTGCACGACGTGGAGGCCAAGTACACGCAGGGCACCTTGCCCAACGGCCTGGCATTCGCGGCCAACGGCGACGTGCTGATTGCCAACTTCGGCACCGACCGGCTGGAGGTGATGGCGCGCGACGGACAGACGCGCACGCTGCACGACACCATCGACGGCGAGGCGATCGGCAAGGTCAACTTCGTGCTGCGCGACTCGAAGAACCGCATCTGGCTCACCGTCTCCACGCGCGTGAACCCCTGGACCGTAGCGGCCAGCAGCCGCGTGCGCGACGGCTACATCGCGGTGGTGGACGAACGCGGCCTGCGCGTGGTGGCCGACGGCTTGCACTTCACCAACGAGATCCGTTTCGACGCAACCGAGGAATGGCTCTACATCGTCGAGACCACCGGGCCGCACATCAGCCGCATGCGCGTGGTGGAGTCGGCCCAGGGCGTCGCCCTGACCGACCGCGAGGTGTTCGGACCCTCCCACCTGGGTGGCTTCCCCGACGGCATCGCGTTCGACGCCTTCGGCAACCTCTGGTGCACGCTGGTGATGACGGACCAGCTGATCGCACTCACGCCGCAGGGCGAGCGGCGCCTGCTGCTCGACGACGGCAACCCCGAGGCCTCGAAGGTGCTGCTGGACCACATGAACGACGGCACGCTCACCGCCGAGGACATGCTGCGCGCGCGCGGCACGCTGGCGCCCTGGATGGCCAGCGTCACCTTCGGCGGGCCCGACCTGCGCACGGTCTACATCGGCAGCCTCATGGGCACCACCATCCCCTTCTTCACCTCGCCCGTGCCCGGCCTGCCCATGGTGCACTGGTAGCACATCGGCGACCGCCTTCCGCACGACCCGGCCCAGGGTTTGTACGGGTGTACAACATTTTTGAACACATGTTCAATACCACCATGCCGTCCCGCAAGCCTGAGCCTGCCCGTCGCCAGAAGAGTGCCGCGCCCCGCCCCGACCGCCAGCAGGCCATCCTGCTCGCGGCCGAGAAGCTGTTCGCGCAGCGCGGCTACCACGCGGTGACGATCCGCCAGATCGCCGAAGAGGCCGGCGTCCCGCTGGCGCTGGTGGCCTATTACTACGGCCCCAAGCAGGACCTGTTCCACGCGGTGTTCGCGCACTGGAGCCACACCATCGAGGAGCGACTGGCCGCGCTGGACGCGGTGTCCAAGGACCCCGCCGATCCGAACACCCTCACGCGCATCGTCGAAGCTTTCGTGTTCCCGGTGATCCGCATGCGCTCCAGCCCCGAAGGCCAGTACTACGCGCAGCTCGTGGGCCGCGAGCTGGCCTACAACAGCGAAGAAGCCGACCGCGTGCTGCACGACTTCTTCGACCCGATGGCCAACCGGTTCATCGACGCGTTGCACGAGGTGCTGCCGCATGGCACACGCGCCGAAGCCGCCTGGGGCTACCAGTTCGCGCTGGGCTCGCTGCTGCATCACCTGGTGGACGACCGCATCGCGCGGCTGTCAGCCCACATCAACACACCGAGCGACCCCGCTGCCGCCGAACGGCTGGTGCGCTTCATCGTGGGCGGCCTGCGCGCGGCCCTGCCCGAATCGTCCAAGAAGAGTTCGATCACCCCACCCAAAAGGAGACAGACATGAAACGTCGCACCGCCCTGGCCGCCCTGGCCTCCGTTCCCGCCGCCATGAGCCTGCCGGCTTTCGCGCAGAGCCCGACCAAGATCGTGTTCGGCTACACCGCCGTGACCGACTTCGCCTCGGTGTTCGTCGCCGCGGAAAACGGCTACTTCAAGAAGCGCCTGCTCGACGTGGAACTCAAGTTCATCCCGATCAACTCCACCATCCCGGCGGCGGTGCAGGCCGACTCGCTGCAGATCGGCGGCCCCACGCCCAGCGTGTACCTGCAGTCGGTGGACGGCGGCCTGGACCACGTGGTGGTCGCCGGTGCCGGCGTGACCTCCAAGACCATCACCGGTTTCGGCCTGGTGGCCAAGGCCGGCAGCGGCATCCGCAAGGCCCAGGACTGCGTGGGCAAGAAGATCGGCGTGCCCGGCCTGGGCGCCTTCCTGCACGTGACCTTCCGCGCCTGGCTCAAGAGCCAGGGCGTGGACTACACCAAGGTGAACTTCGTCGAAGCCTCGTTCCCGCAGCACGGCGACCTGCTGCGCGGCGGTTCGGTGGACGCCGTGGTGAGCGCCGACCCCTTCATGAGCCGCATCACCGACTCCGGCGTGGGTTACGTGGCCTCGTACTACTCGACCTTCCTGCCCGAGAACCAGCCCACCATCATCCACGTCGCGCGCCGCGACTGGGTGGCCAAGAACCCGGCGGCCGCGCGCGGCTTCCGCGAGGCCGTGCAGGAGGCCGCGGCCTTCATGAACCAGCCGAAGAACGACGGTGCCGTGCGCGCGGCCATCGGCAAGTACATCAAGCTGCCGCCCGAGGTGATCGCCAAGGTGCAGATCTCGCCCCCCATGGCGGTGGTGACCGAGAAGCAGCTCAGCTACTGGGTTGACCTCATGAAGGACCAGGGCATGCTCAAGACGGTGCCCGACGTGGCGCGCCTGATCGCCAAGTGAGGCACGCCACGCCCCACGCCAGCGCCGCTTCGACCATGACCGATACCGTTCTGCACTTCGACCGCGTCGCCATCGAACTCGGTGGCCGGCAAATCCTCTCACCCACCGAACTGACGGTGAAGCGCGGCGAGTTCGTGTGCGTGATCGGTCCCTCGGGTTGCGGCAAGACCACGCTGCTGCGTGCCGCCGCCGGCTTCGTGACGCCCAGCCAGGGCAGCGTGCGCCGCCAGGGCGCGCCCATCACCGGCCCGAGCCGCGAGGTCGCCTTCGTGTTCCAGGACTACGGGCGCGCCCTGCTGCCCTGGCGCACGGTGCAGGCCAACGTGAGCCTGGCGCTGGAGGCGGCGAACGTGCCGGCGGCCGAACGGCCCGCGCGCATCGACCACGTGCTGAAAACCGTGGGCCTGGCCGCGCACGGGCACAAGTTCCCGGCGCAGCTCTCGGGCGGCATGCAGCAGCGCGTGCAGATCGCGCGCTGCCTGGCCCAGCAGCCCGACGTGATGCTGATGGACGAGCCCTTCGGCGCGCTCGACGCCATGACGCGCGAGACCCTGCAGGACGAGCTGGCGCGCCTGGTGCGTGAAGAGGGTCTGACGGTGATGTTCGTCACCCACGACCTGGAGGAAGCGCTGTACCTGGGCGACCGCGTGATCGCGCTGCGCAGCAACCCCACCCCAGAGCTGCCCAGCCTGGCCGCGCTGATCGACGTGCCGCTGCCGCAGCCGCGCGACCAGCTCAGCACCAAGGAGCACCCCGAGTTCCTGCGCCTGCGCCGCGAGCTCTATCACTACCTCGGGCACTGAACGATGAAGCTGAAGTCCCTTGCGTTCCCGGCTCTGCTGCTGGGCGCGCTGGAAATCTGGGCCCGCACCACGGGCCGGGGCAGCGATGCCATCGCCCCGCCCAGCGCCGCGCTGCGCGCCTTCGGCGGCGCGATCACCGACGGCTCGCTGCTGGAGGCCACGGCCTTCACCCTGGGCACGGCCGCGCTGGGCCTGCTGATCGGCGCGCTAGGCGGCCTGCTGCTGGGCACGCTGCTGGGCCTGTCGCGCCGCGCCGCGCAGCTCGGTTTCCTGAGCGTGGAAGTCGCGCGCCCCATTCCGTCGGTGGCGCTGATCCCACTGGCCATGCTGGTGTTCGGTTTCGGCCTGCGCATGGAGCTCAGCGTGGTCGCCTTTGCCTGCCTGTGGCCCATGCTGGTGCTCACGCAGGCCGCGGTGCAACAGGTCGAGCCCCGCCTGCTGGAGGTGGCGCGCGCACTGGAGCTCACGCCACGACAGCGTTTCGCCTGGATCATCGGCCCGGCCATCGTGCCGCGCCTGTTCGTGGCGCTGCGCCTGGGTGTGGCGATCGCCCTGGTGGTCGCCGTCACGGTGGAGATCGCGGCCAACCCGCACGGCATGGGCTACGCGATGATGATCGCGCAACAAAGCCTGGACCCGGCGCTGATGCTGGCCTGGCTGGCCTGGATCGGTGTCGTAGGCTACGTCATCAACGTCGGCGCGCTCGCGCTGCAGCGCCGCGTGGCGCGCGCCATGGGGGAGCAGGCCGCATGATCAAAACCACCCGCACCCTCTCGGCCCTGGGCAGTGCCTCGGGCTCGGCCCTCGTGCTCGGGGCCTTCATCGCCCTGTGGTGGGCCGCCAGCACCAGCGGCTGGGTCAATCGCGCCTTCCTGCCCACGCCGCAGGCCACGCTGCAAAGCCTGGTGCAGGGCCTGGCCGGCGGCGACCTGGCGGCCTACACCTGGGCCACGCTCAGCCGCATGTTCAGTGGCTGGGTGCTGGCCAGCGCGCTGGGCATCGCCCTGGGCGCGCTGATCGGCAGCTCGCGGCGCGCCAGCGAATGGATCGGCCCGACCCTGGAGTTCATCCGCCCGCTGCCCGCCTCGGCCGTGATGCCGCTGGCCATCGCGCTGTTCGGTCTGTCGGGCGGCATGGTGCTGGCCGTGGTCGCCTTCGGCGCCATGTGGCCGGTGCTGCTGGCCACGCTGCATGGCCTGGCCAACGTGCACAAGCAGCTGCGCGAGGTTTCGCGCTCGCTGGAACTCAGCCACCTGGCCTTCGTGCTCAAGATCGGCCTGCCCAATGCGATGCCCGACATCCTGGCCGGCATGCGGCTGTCGATGACGGTCTCGCTCATCGTCTCGGTGGTGGGCGAGATGATCGCCTCGCAACCCGGCCTGGGCCAGGCCATCCTGCTGGCCGCGCGCTCGTTCCAGGCCAGCGAACTGTTCGCCGGCATCGTGCTGCTGGGCGCCATGGGCTTTGCGAGCAACGTACTGCTCGCCGTGGCCGAACGCTCGCTGCTGCGCTGGCAGCGCCCCTGAATCCCACCTCGCTCCCTTGGAGAACCACCATGCCCCGCAAATTCATCGACCTGTCCATCTACCTGGAGAACGACGTGGTGAGCGACCCGCCCGCGTTCGCCCCCAAGATCCAGTACTTCACGCACGACAACACCTTCGAGCAGATCGAGCCCTTCTTCCCCGGGCTGAAGAAGGAAGACCTGCCCGACGGTGAAGGCTGGGCCGTGGAGCTGGTGCAGCTCTCCACGCACAACGGCACGCACCTCGATGCGCCCTACCACTTCCACTCCACCATGGACAAGGCGCTGGGCGAGAAGAAGCCCGCGATCGCCATCCACGACGTGCCGCTGGAATGGTGCTTCCAGCCCGGCGTGAAGCTGGACTTCCGCCACTTCGCCGACGGTTACGTGGTCACGGCCGCCGACGTGGAAGCCGAGTTGAAGCGCATCAACCACACCCTTAAGCCGCTGGAGATCGTGGTGGTCAACACACGCGCCGGCTCGCGCTACGGCCACAACGACTTCGTCTCGGCCGGCTGCGGCATGGGCTACGAAGCCACCATGTATTTGCTGGAGCGCGGCGTGCGCCTGACCGGCACCGACGCCTGGAGCTGGGACGCCCCCTTCGTGCACACCGCGCAGAAGTACGGCGAGACGAAAGACGCCTCGCTGATCTGGGAAGGCCACAAGGCGGGGCGCGACATCGGTTACTGCCACATCGAGAAGATGCACAACCTGGAGGCCCTGCCGCCCACCGGCTTCTTCATCTCCTGCTTCCCGCACAAGATCCGTGGCGCGTCCGCTGGCTGGACGCGCGCGGTCGCCATCTTCGACGACGCACTTCAGGCCACCGCATAGCCCCCACGCTCCGCCGCTGCGCGGGTCGCTGCCCCCCGAGGAGGCTGATCCGGCTTGGGGCGGCCCGGCGCCGGATCGTCTTTCTTCAGCACAGGAACCCTCATGGAACTCAACCACACCCACGACGCGAACACCCGCAGCTGGCTCGAATCGGCCAACGCCCCGGGCACCGATTTCCCGATCCAGAACCTGCCCTTCGGCGTTTTCCGCCGCAAGGGTTCGGGCGAAGCCTTCCGGGGCGGCGTGGCCATCGGCGACCAGGTGATCGACCTGGCGGCCATCGCGCGCGACAACGCGGTGTCCGGCCCGGCCGCACAGGCTGTCAACGCCTGCACCGGCGACGCGCTCAACGACTTCCTGGCCCTGGGCCCGGGCGCCTGGCGCGCGCTGCGCCACGCGCTGTTCGACCTGCTCAAGACCGGCGCCAACGGCCCCGGCGTGAACGCGCTGCGCGCCAGCCTGGTGCCGCAGGCCGAGGTGGAGATGCGCGTGCCCACGCGCATCGGCGACTACACCGACTTCTACACATCCATCCACCACGCGCGCAACGTGGGCCGCGTGATGCGCCCGGACGACCCACTCACGCCCAACTTCCAGTGGCTGCCGATCGCGTACCACGGCCGCGCCTCCAGCGTGGTGGTCAGCGGCACGGCGTTTCGCCGCCCCATGGGCCAGGCCATGGCACCGGGTGCCGCCGCGCCGGTCTATGGCGCCTGCAAGCGCCTGGACTACGAGCTGGAGATGGGCTTCTACATCGGCCCGGGCAACGCCATGGGCCAGCCGATTCCGCTGGCCGAGGCCGAGCAGCACATCTTCGGCATGTGCCTGCTCAACGACTGGTCGGCGCGCGACCACCAGTTCTGGGAAATGGCGCCGCTCGGCCCCTTCCTGGGCAAGAATTTCTGCACCACGGTCTCGCCCTGGATCGTGACGCTGGAAGCGCTCGCGCCCTACCGCGTGCCCTTCGCGCACCCTGCCGACGAGCCGCAGCCACTGGCCTACCTGGACAGCACGGCCAACAGCGAGCGCGGCGGCGTGGATGTGCAGCTCGAAGTGCGGCTGGAGTCGCGCGAGCACCGCGAGCGCGGCATCGCGCCCGACCGCCTCTCGGCCACCAGCTTTCGCCACCAGTACTGGACCATCGCGCAGATGGTCGCGCAGCACAGCGTGGGCGGCTGCAACCTGCAGCCGGGCGACCTGCTGGGCACGGGCACCATCTCGGGCCCCACGCACGCAGAAGCCGGCGCCATCGTGGAACTCAGCGTGGGCGGCACGAAGGACGTGCCGCTGCCGGGCATCGGCGCGCAGCGCCGCTTCCTGGAAGACGGCGACACGGTGATCCTGCGCGGCTGGTGCGAGAAGCCGGGCGCGGCGCGCATCGGCTTCGGCGAGAGCCGTGGCGAGGTGCTGCCCGCGATCGGCTGAGAGACGCGCGGGGCCAGGGCGCCTGCGCCCCGCTCAGGCCTCGGCCTTGCGCGTGGTGCGGGCCTGCATGAACTTGCCCAGCCCCACCACCAGCAGCGCACCCGTGGCCGCCGCGACGTAGTGCAGCCAGGGGTGGGCCATGGTGTAGCCCTGCATCAGGTGGTCGTTGACGACGGTTTCGCCGCCGACCCAGCCGATCAGGGCGGCGCCCAGGGTCACGATGACCGGAAAGCGCCCCATGAGCTGGATCATCAGCGTGGAGCCGAAGACCACCAATGGAATGCTGATCGCCAGGCCCAGGATCAGCAGCACCATGTTGCCCTGCGCGGTCGCGGCCACGGCGATCACGTTGTCCAGGCTCATCACCAGGTCGGCGATCAGGATGGTGCGGATGGCGGCCATCATGGTGCCCGTGCCCTTGTGGTGCCCGTCTTCACCATCTTCGTCGCCGCTGAGCAGCTGGTAGCCGATCCACAGCAGCAGCACGCCGCCGATGACCTGCAGGAACGACAGCTCCAGCAGCTTGGCCGCCACCACCGTGAGCACGATGCGCAGCACCACGGCCGCGCCCGAGCCGAACAGGATGGCTTTTCTTTGCTGCTCGGCCGGCAGCGAGCGCGCCGCCAGCGCGATGACGACGGCGTTGTCGCCCGACAGGATGATGTTGATCCAGATGATCTTCACCAGACCGACCCAGAAGTCGGCGGTGCTGAGGAATTCCATGGTGTCTCCAGCGTTTCAGGTTTGAAGGGTGAAGGCACTTTAGGAGCGAAAAACGGCCTCCTTCATGCGGGGTTCTGCGTAAACTTTGCGCGCCCAGGGGCCGAAACTTAAGCGTGTTAAGTCTGCTGCGGCTCGGTGGCTTTGCGGGCACAATGCCTGCGGCGCGAGGGGCGCCTTTTTTCACAACACGACAACGAGGAGACCGTGCCATGGGCATGTTCAACTGGACGGAGAAATCGGCTTCCACGCTCAACCACGGCGGCGTGATCGCGCCCGATGAGCGCCTGCCCTGGCCGCAGACGGCGGTGATGGGCGTGCAGCACCTGATCGCCATGTTCGGCGCCACGGTGCTCGCCCCCATCCTGATGGGCTTCGACCCCAACGTCGCCATCCTCATGAGCGGCATCGGCACGCTGATCTTCTTCCTCATCACCGGCGGCAAGGTGCCCAGCTACCTGGGTTCGAGCTTCGCTTTCATCGGCGTGGTGATCGCCGCCAGCGGCTACGCAGGCCCGGGCCCCAACGCCAACATCGGCGTGGCGCTGGGCGGCATCATCGCCTGCGGCCTGGTCTACACCCTCATCGGCGCCATCGTGCAGGCCGTGGGCACGGGCTGGATCGAGCGCTTCATGCCGCCGGTGGTCACCGGCGCGGTGGTCGCGGTGATCGGTCTGAACCTGGCCGGCATCCCCATCAAGAACATGGCGCCCACCGGCTTCGACGCCTGGATGCAGGGCATCACCTTCGTCTGCGTCGCGCTGGTGGCCGTGTTCACCAGCGGCATGGTCCAGCGCCTGCTGATCCTCATGGGCCTGATCATCGCCAGCCTCATCTACGCCGTGCTCACGAACGGGCTGGGCATGGGCAAGCCGCTGGACCTCTCCGGCATCGCCAACGCCGCCTGGTTCGGCATGCCCAACTTCAGCGCGCCCGTGTTCCAGATGAACGCCATGCTGCTGATCGCGCCGGTGGCCATCATCCTGGTGGCGGAGAACCTGGGCCACATCAAGGCCGTGACCGCCATGACCGGCCGCAACCTGGACCAGTACATGGGCCGCGCCTTCATCGGCGACGGCGTGGCCACCATGGTGGCCGGCAGCGCGGGCGGCACCGGCGTGACGACCTACGCCGAGAACATCGGCGTGATGGCCGCGACCAAGATCTACTCCACCGCGATCTTCCTGGTGGCCGGCCTGATGGCCGTGCTGCTGGGCTTCAGCCCGAAGTTCGGCGCGCTGATCCAGGCCATTCCGCTGGCCGTCATGGGCGGCGTGTCCATCGTGGTGTTCGGCCTGATCGCCATCGCCGGCGCCAAGATCTGGGTCGACAACAAGGTCGATTTCTCCGACAACAAGAACCTGCTGGTGGCCGCGATCACGCTGATCCTGGGCACGGGCGACTACACGCTGAAGTTCGGCGGCTTCGCGCTGGGGGGCATCGGAACGGCCACCTTCGGCGCGATCATCCTGTACGCGTTGCTCAACCGCGGCCGGGCCACGCCCAAGGCCTGAGCCTCTTCACCGGCGCGTGCGCTCGGGGGCGGCCTTGTCCGCCCCCACCTTCGGCGGCCCGCTGACCGCGCCACCGATCCTGGACCCGATGGCGGTGCCGATGCCCGGCAGGATCGCCGTGCCGACCGCCGCTCCGGCCAGGGCGCCCCAGGAAATCTCCACCGCCGGCTCGCGCGTGGGCCCCTTGGCGGCGAAGGGCACGCTCACGATGCCGCCACCGATCGACAGCTCCCCTTGTGCGTCGATCTGCTGGCGGTGCAGCGTGGCCTTGCCCGTGGCGCTGTAGCTGCCCGCCACCGCCTTCACCTCGGTGAACTCCGTCCGCATGCCTTGCTCGGTGTTGCGCGTGGCCATGACGCCGCTGAGGCTGTCCAGCGGCGTCTGGCCCTCGCGGTCTTGACCCAGGGACTTGATGGCCTTGTCCAGGTCGATGCGCAGCATGCGGGCGCGCTCCACGTCGAGCACGCTGCGCGTGCGCAGCGAGCGGAACAGCTCAACCGCCGTGTCGCCTTCGGCGCTCAGTGCCGTTCGACCCGAGGCAAGGCCACCAATGAACGAACGCCGGTGAAAGGCGTCCATCAGCGCCGCCACGTCCACGCGCCGGGGCGCAAGTTCCCCTTGCAGCACCATGCGGCCCTCGGCCGAGGTGGCCAGCCGCGCCTGGCCGTTCGCCGATCCGCCACCTGCCTGCACACGCAGCTGGTAGCGGTCCGCATCGCCTTCGGCTCGGCCGTCGCGCGTGGCGTCCAGCGAGACCGGTGGATTCGCGTCTGGCCGGCGGATCTGCAGGCGGCCCGGCCGGCGGTCCTCGTCCAGCTCGATCTCGCCCTCGTACACCACCGGCACCTCGCTGTAGGAGATGTAGGTCACGTCGCTGAACACGATCGAGCGCAGGACCAGCGCGCCCGCCTGGCTGTCGGTGGTCTTGCCCCGGTAGGCGGCCAGCGCCTTGCGCGGCACCACGGCGCCCTCCACCTCCAGGCGGTCGATGACCAGTTGCTTGCGCCACAAGGGCATGAGCCGGGGGCGGATCGCGATGCGCCGCACCTCGATGGCTTCGGCTTGTTCGGTGCGGGCGTCCAGCACCTCGACTTCCGGCACGCCGAGCACGCGCCAGCGCACCGAGCCCACCACGAGCTTCTGGCCCAGGCGGGCCTCGAACTCGGCCTCCAGCCGCCGCGCCAGCTCGTCGTCGCTGGGCAGCCACGCCCACACGGCCAGGCAGGCGAACACCAACAGCGCCACCAGGGCGGCTGCGGCCAGGGCCCAGCGGCGTGCGAGTGTCATGAAAGGGGTTGCTCCACCCTGGATGGTGCGGGCGCGCGCCGCCGCCGTCTGTAGGCATTCGCCGCCTTCTGCATCGGAACCGGCCGTCTCCTATAGTGACGCCACCATCACAGGAGCCCGACCTTGCCCATCTGGAAAAAACCCCTCTCCGTCGCCGAACTCACCGCCATCCACAAGGACACCGCCGTGCAACACCTTGGCGTGGAGTTCCTGGAGGTCGGCGACGACTTCATCCGCGCCCGCGTGCCGGTGGACACCCGCACCAAACAACCTTATGGCCTGCTGCACGGCGGCGTGAGCGTGGTGCTGGCGGAGACACTGGGCTCGTGCGGCGCGGCCTACAGCTGCCCCGAAGGCCACCGCGCGGTAGGCCTGGACATCAACGCCAACCACCTCAAGGGCGCCACCAGCGGCTGGGTGACCGGCGTCACGCGGCCGGTGCACATCGGCCGCACCACGCAGGTCTGGCAGATCGACCTGACGAACGAGGCGGGCGAACTCACCTGCGTCTCGCGCATCACGATGGCGGTGCTGGGGCCGCGCTGACCGGTCGGCGGCTCAGCCGCGTTCGCAGCGCCCCTGCGCCGTGGCCTGGCCCCGGAAATCGCTGGCCCAGGTCTGGGCGGCGGTGTCGATCTGGATGCGCTCGTTGTCGACCGCGGTGAGGATCACGGTCTCCTGCACCGAGAAGGTGTAGACCGGCACGCCGTCGATGTGCACCGCGCGCACGCGCTTCTTGTCGTAACCGATGCGCACGGTGCGCGTCCACGTGGTGCGCGCGGGCAGGTAGACCGCTTCGCAGACCAGCGTCACCTCTGCGGTCTTGTCCGCATTTTTGTTCTTGCCTTGCGCCACGGCTGGTGCCGCCACCATGGCGGCGGCCGTCATCATGCCCAGCGCCAACAGCCCCGCGCCTTTCATGGTGCGTCGGCCTTGGCCAGACGCTCGCTCTTCCAATAGACGTCGTCACCGCCGTTCATGCGATTGAGCACGCGCGCGAGCACGAACATCAGGTCGCTCAGGCGGTTGAGGTACTGGCGCGGCGTTTCCTTCAGCTCTTCGGCTTGGCCCAGCGCGACCACGGCGCGTTCGGCGCGGCGCGCCACCGTGCGGCACACATGGGCCTGGCTGGCCGCTCGGTTGCCGGCGGGCAGGATGAACTCCTGCAGGCGCGGCAAGGCCTCGTTGTGCGTGGCCAGCGCCTCGTCGAGCGCGAGCACGGCCTCGGGCTTGAGCAGTTCAAACCCCGGGATGGAAAGCTCACCGCCCAGGTTGAACAACTGGTGCTGGATCTCCACCAGCAGCTGGCGCACGCCCTCGGGCATCTCCTCGCACAGCAGCACGCCGATGTGCGAGTTGAGCTCGTCCACGTCGCCCATGGCGTGCACGCGCAGGCTGTCTTTGGAAACGCGGGTGTTGTCGCCCAGCCCGGTGGTGCCGGCGTCGCCGGTGCGGGTGGCGATCTGGGTGAGTCGGTTGCCCATGAAATGCCTCTTGTTGGCCGATGTGAGACAGCGATTGTCCCCGAGGTCGGGCATCCGGCCGGAACCCGTAACCGGATGAGGGGAAATGTGTCTGAGGCAAGGGTGTTTGGCAGAGCGCAACGGCACGCAAAAGCGCTTGGCCCGGGCCGGTGATGCGGGCGTAATGCGACTTCGTTCCTCGTTTCAAAGGAGTCACACCGATGTCCCGCTTTCGTCTCCAGTCCCCGCTCTCCATCTCGGATTTCGAGAAACGCAGCGTGCAGCTGATGGCCGCCTGCGCCCTGGGGCTGGCCGGTCTCTCCAGCGTGCAGGTCGCACCACCCACGCGCCACGCCCTCTCCGCCTTCACCCCGTCCTCGCGCCAGGCCGACACACCGCGTCCCGTGCGCCTGAACGCCGCCACCGCCCTCTTGCCCGCTCGCCGCTGAGGGCGGAACGCGCGGGCCGCACACGGCGGCCCCCAAGGCTTAAACTGACCGGCTGCACACCCCCACTGCTGCCGGAGACAAGCCCCATGAACGCCCCCACTGCCCTGAGCCACCTCACCCCCGAAGTCCACCAGCGCGCCGTCCCGGCCGAGTTCCTCACGGCCCTGCAGGCGCGATTCGGCGCGCAGTGCTCCACCGCCCTGGTGGTGCGCGAGCAGCACGGGCGCGACGAGTCGGTATACGAGGTGCCGCCGCCGGTCGCCGTGGTGTTCGCCCAGAGCACGCAGGACGTGGCCGATGCCGTGAAGCTGGCCGCCCAGCACCGCGTGCCGGTGATCCCCTTCGGCGTGGGCTCCTCGCTCGAAGGCCACCTGCTGGCCGTGCAAGGGGGCATCAGCATCGACGTGAGCCGCATGAACAGCGTGCTGTCCATCAACGCCGAAGACCTGACGGTGACCGTGCAGCCCGGCGTGACGCGCAAGGCGCTCAACGAGGCGGTGAAAAGCGAAGGCCTGTTCTTCCCAATCGACCCGGGCGCCGATGCCTCCATCGGCGGCATGTCGGCCACGCGTGCCTCGGGCACGAACGCGGTGCGCTACGGCACCATGCGCGAGAACGTGCTGGCGCTCGAAGTCGTCACCGCGCGCGGCGAGGTCATCCGCACCGGCACGCGCGCCAGGAAGAGCAGCGCCGGCTACGACCTCACGCGCCTGATGGTGGGCAGCGAAGGCACGCTGGGTGTGATGACCGAGATCACGCTCAAGCTCTACCCGCTGCCCGAAGCCATCTCGGCCGCGACCTGCTCCTTCCCCACCATCGAAGCCGCGGTGCGCACCGTGATCCAGGTGATCCAGCTCGGCGTGCCGATCGCGCGCTGCGAACTCATCGACCACAACACCGTGCGCATGGTCAACACGCACAGCAAGCTCGGCCTGCGCGAAGAGAACATGCTGCTGATGGAATTCCACGGCTCGCCCGCGAGCGTGAAGGAACAGGCCGAGACGGTGCAGGAGATCGCCAGCGAGTTCGGCGGCAACGCCTTCGAATGGGCCGACACGCCCGAGGAGCGCACGCGCCTGTGGACGGCGCGGCACAATGCCTACTTCGCCGCGATCCAGAGCAAGCCGGGCTGCCGCGCGATCTCCACCGACACCTGTGTGCCCATCAGCCGCCTGGCCGACTGCCTGCTGGACTCGGTGACCGAGGCCGACGCGGCCGGCCTGCCCTACTTCCTCGTCGGCCACGTGGGCGACGGCAACTTCCACTTCGGCTACCTGATCGACCCCAACAAGCCCGAAGAGCACACGCTGGCCGAGGAGCTCAACCACAAGCTGGTGGCGCGCGCGCTGAGCCTGGAAGGCACCTGCACCGGCGAACACGGCGTGGGCCTGCACAAGATGGACTTCCTGGTGTCCGAGGCCGGCACCGGCGCGGTCGACATGATGCGCACCATCAAGCGCGCGCTCGACCCGGACAACATCATGAACCCGGGGAAGATCTTCGCGCTTTGATCGCGCCAAGCCGGCAGCGGTTTTAAGGAACCGAATCCGGCTTTGTCGGCGAAACAGGTGCGGCCATCAAAACGAGGGCTGCGTCGTGCCCCAGCTGGGAAGCCTAAATGGCTTGCATCTGAATGAGCCGGTCAACCACCTGTGCATAGAACTTCTGCAGGACCTCTTCTGTCTGCGTCGATCCAAACTCCTTTCCCACGGAAAACTTGGCGGTCCATAGCGCATCGCCTTGGCGGTGGTCAACCAGGCTGACTTCGACCTGCATCTTTGAAGTGCAAATGAGATTGAGCGAACCGCACTCAACCGTGAAGCCTGCAGGCTTGATGCGCAGTTGGCCATCGGCCCCATCGACTTTTTCGGCAAGCACGCGGACATTTCGATTGGCGAGCGCCGGCACCAGAAACCTGTTGAGGCCGTTTTCGAGGTGCATCAGCAGGACCGGCATATCCTCCTGCTTCTGAGCGATGTGCCGACTCCAATCCAGATGCTTCGCTTGGATGTTCGCATCGGTCACGCTGGTGTATCGGCCCGAGAGCGAGGCCTTCTTTTCATAGTTGACGGTCAGCGCATTCATGCGCGTGAAATGGCCGCGTTGCTCCTCCTTCAAGATGTGGCTTGCGCACCCCATCAGCCCCGTTGCGATGGCGAGGAGTGCAAGCATCCTCAAGGTTCTAGCGGTGGTATCCATTGACTTCATTCCCTTGTATGAAAGAGGATGGGCCGAATGCTTGGTTGGGTCGGCTCGAACGGGTTCAGCGCGGCAGCGGAGGACTGGGCCTCTCTGTTCGCTGCGTCGCGATTCTGGTGCGCTGAATCGCTTTTGCCCATCCAAGAAAACTTGGATTCGCACGAACCGTTTGGCCGCCGTGCGCCCGGCCCGCGCACCTCAGAGACCACCGTCCGCGATCGACACCCCCACCGCCGTCCCCTTGCCCGACACGCTTGTGAGCGTGGTCGACTGCCCCAGCAAGGTCGCCATGCGCTTGACGCTGTACAGCCCAATGCCCATGCCTTCGGGCACGCGCTCCAGCTCGCCGCCGCGCTGGAATGCCTCGAAGCACTGGGCCGCATCGGCCTCGCTCATGCCGATGCCGGTGTCGATCACCATGAGCCACAGGCGCCCCCGCCGGCGACGGCAGCCGATGAGGATGCGGCCGCCTTCGTCCGTGTAGCGCAAGGCGTTGGACAGCAGGTTGCGGGCGATGCGCTGCAGCATCAACACGTCGGTGCGAACAAGCCGGTGCACCGGCAGGTAGCGCAGGGTGATGTGGTGCGCCCGCGTCCACTGGCGAAACTCCTGCACCACGGGTTCGAGCACGGCATGCAGGCTGACCACCTTGAGGTCCAGTACGGGTTGCTCGTTCGAGCTCATCTGGCGCATGCTGACCACGAAGTCGTTGACGGTTCTCATGGCTTCGTCAATGCCTTGCAGAAGCCCCTCCTGATTGCGCAGTGGTGCATCCCGCAAAGCTTGCACGTACAGGTTCACGCTCTGCAGTGGTTGCAGAAGGTCGTGTTGCGCGGCGGCATAGAGCAGGCTGCGGTCTTGCGCCCGCGAGACGCTGGCGCGCAGCAGGTTGCGCCTGCGCAGAATCTGCGCACTGACCGCGCAACCCAACAAGGCCGCCACCAGGGAGCCCTGCACGAAGTTGGAGATCAGGGTGACATGGATGGGCAGTTCCATCAGCCGATAGAGCACATACAGCAGGCCCGAGAACGCATAGACCCCCCACACGGCCAGAAACAGCAAGCGATGCATCTCCGCGCGCCGGATGGCGTGGCGCAAGGCCAGGACCATCATGGCGAAGGCGTAGAGAGTTCCGCCCATCACCAGCATCCGGCGGGAGGTGTAGGGCCAGAGGCACGCCACCAGCGGCACGACCATCAGCCAGAGCCATGCGCCCAGGCGCAGCAAACGGTCCGCCATGGGGTCCTCGGCGCGCGTGTCCAGGAACACCCGGGCGTGCAAGGCGCTCAGTCCGAGCAGGCCGACGTAGCCGGCCCAGCCCAGCCACCCGGTCTGCCAGCGATCCAGCCACGGCAGCAGATGGTGCATCGCGCCGGAGACCCACATGGCCCCCAGCATCTCGCAGGCTGCCATGGCCAGGAACAGAGGCAGTGAGCGGTCCGCCGCCACCGGGATCAGCGTCAGCACGTACAGCACCACCACCAGGGGCACGGCCAACATCATGCCGATGCCCAGGTGCAGCTTTCCCTGCGTCAGTACGAAGGCGTCGTCCTGCATTGCGAACAAGGGAAAGCGCATGAGGTTGTAGCCATCGAGCCGCAGCATCAGGCGCACCTCCTGCCGCCCCTGCAAGTGGAGCCGCCAGGCTGGGTAGAGCAGACCGGAGGAGATGGCGAAGGCGCGAAGACGCTCCAGCTGCGCATGCTCCACCCACTGCCCGCGGTCGTCCTGCAGCCACAACCGCACCTCATCCTGGGTCGGCAGTTCGTAGGTGAGCACCCACGATCGGGGCTTGGCGTCGGGGTTGTTCAGTGTGAGCTGCGCCCAATAGGGGTAAGGCAAGCCATGGCCAAAGGCGTGGTTGGCGTGCGGCAGGCGGGCCGCCTGACCCGATGCGACCCGTGCAGCGATCTGTTCGGGACCGTATTCGCCCCGGGCGTCGGCCACGGCCTGCAGCGCCGACCACAGCGGCACTCGGTCCGTGGCGGGGTCCAGCGCCATCGCGGCCGCACTGGTCCAAGCCCCGAACAGTAGGGCCGCCATAAGCAGCTGTCTAACCCAGCATGCCATGCGCTTGGGCCCATGCCATGTATTGCATGGAGGCCTGCGTCCGGTTCTGCACGCCCAGACGTTGAAAGATGGTGTTCAGATGGGTGCTGACGGTCTGCTCACCAATCTTGAGGCGCAACGCGATCTCCCGGTTGCGGTAGCCACTGGCCACCTCGGCCAGCACCGCACGTTGGCGCTCCGTGAGCAGATCGACGGGGTGATGTGGCACCTCCCCCGAGCTGGCCGGCACCGACAGAGCCGGACCGCACGGCGCTGCCGATCCTGGCAGGAATGGCTGGAGCTTCTGGATGAAGCTCTGTGGCAGCGCCGACTTTGAGATGAAGGCCTGCGCACCCAGATCGAGCGCGGCCTGCTCGGTGGATTTGTCGTCGCTGGCGCTGAAGACGACGATGGCGATGCCCGGCGCCACCTCCCGCAGGGCGCGCAAGGTGGCCAACCCCCGGGAATCCGGCAGATTGAGATCGGCGATGACCAAGCCGGGCGGCTCGCGCCGCCGCAGCAAGCGGTTCTTCGCCTGCATCAGCGAGCCCACGGTCACGACGCCACAGTCCGCGTGGGCCTGCGGGTGCAGCACCGCCAGACTGGCCGTGATCGAACGGATCATCAGCGGGTGGTCTTCGACGATGAGGATGTCGAAATGGCTCATCGCGCGGGAGAACTCAGGAATAACGAACCCATGTTGGATGTCCTCCCTCGGTTCTTGAATTGTTCGTATGGGCCCCACCTGAAAGAGGGCCTGGGCTCAAGAACGCTCAGCCGAGCAATCTATTTCGGCACGCGCGCCACAACGCACATGACGCACGAGTTCGCGTCATGGGTCATTGAATGGCTCTGTTCAGGGAACGAATCGACGCACCGACACCCCGATGCGCGTACCCCCGGGGGTTCGATCGGAAGGCGTCAGGGCGCCGGGCGCGCCTCCAGCACCGCCACTTGCGCGCCCAGCCTGTCCAGCAGGCGCAGGCGCGGGCCCTGCATGGCCCACTGTTCGGTGGTGGCCAGCGCGAACATGAAGGCGCGTTCGCGTTCCATGTCGGCCGCACAGGTCTGCAGTTCGCGGCGTGGGCCGCGCAGCATCTGCAGGGCCTGGCCGTTCAGGGTGTAGGTGCCGATGAGTTCGTTGCAGCCTCCCGAGCCGGTCACGCGGCGGCCCTCGCTGTTCAAGACGAAGTGCGGCGCCTTGGCCGGGTCCTGCGCGGGCAAGGGCTGGCCGTCGAGCGACACCAGCACCCAGCGCACGTTCTCGATTCGGGGCGCGGCGGGCTGCGCGCGGGTATCGACCGGGCGCAGCAGCACGTCGGCATGGGTCGTGCCCGAGTGGCCGAGGACGAGGTAGGCGCTGTCGGTGACGTACAAGGCCTTGCCATCCCCCAGGATCTCGGCGCGCACCGAGTAGCTGCCCTTCTCCTGCACCCGCCGTTGCTCCACCGGCAGGCTGAAGCGCAGCGGCTGCGGGCCGCTGGCGGGGCCGGCGAAGTGGGCCAGCGTGACGGAGCCGCCATCGGCGCGGGACACGTCGGCCACCGACACGTCAAGCACCGCGTTGGGCGGCAGGGCGATCGTCCCTTCGAAGCGGGCCGTGCCGGTCACGGTGTAGGACGGCGGGTTGGTGACGGGCGTGCCGCAGGCCGTGAGCAGCAGGCCCGTGGCCAGGGCGCCCAGCAGGGGACGGCGGGACACGCGTTGGCTGGAGAGGTTCGACATCGTCATCGGGAGGCTCCTGAAAAATGGGATGGTGTGTGGGACACCCCCCCCATTGTGCTCAGAAGTGCCCGCCACACCTGTGAAAGCCTGCAACCGGGCTCAGGCCGCCGCGCCCAGCCGGAACACCGCCACCGCCCGAACCAGGTCTTCGGCCTGCTGCCGCAGGCTGGTGGCCGAGGCGGACATCTGCTCGACCAGCGCGGCGTTCTGCTGGGTGGTCTGGTCCATCTGCAGGACGGCCTCGCCCACCTGGGACACCCCGGCGCTCTGCTCGGCGCTGGCGCTGCTGATCTCGCCCACCAGGTCGGAGACGCGGCGGATGCTGCCCACCACCTCCTGCATGGTGGTGCCGGCCTTGTCGGCCAGGGTGACGCCGCGTTCCACACGCTCCACACTCTCGCCGATCAGGTCCTTGATTTCTTTCGCGGCCTGCCCGGAGCGCTGCGCGAGGTTGCGCACCTCGCCAGCCACCACCGCGAAGCCCCGGCCCTGCTCACCGGCGCGCGCGGCTTCCACTGCCGCGTTGAGCGCCAGAATGTTGGTCTGGAAGGCAATGCCGTCGATCACCGCGATGATGTCGGCAATCTTGCGCGAGCTGTTCTCGATGCCCTTCATGGTGTCGACCACCTGGTTCACCACCTCGCCGCCCTGCTGGGCCACGCTGGAGGCGCCCTGCGCGAGCTGGTTGGCGGTGCGCGCGTGTTCCGCGTTCTGGGTCACGGTGCTGCCCAGCTGCTCCATCGATGCCGAGGTCTGTTCGAGGGCGCTGGCCTGGCTTTCGGTGCGGCGCGAGAGGTCGCTGTTGCCCGAGGCGATTTCCGCGCTGCCGTTGGAGACGGCCTCGGCCCCCTGACGCACGGCGTGCACGGACGTGGCCAGCCGTTCGGTCATGGTGCGCAGCTTGGCCAGGGCGCTGTGCGTGTCGCCTTCGCGCACCCGCATGGACACGCCGAGGTCGCCAGACGCCACCGCGTCGGCGATGCGCTTGAGTTCATCGGGGTCGGCGCCGAGGGAGTGCACCACCTTGCGCAGGTAGATCGCCAGCCCGGCCAGCCCCAGGGCAACGACCACCACGGAGACCACCACGATGTTGCGGTCGAGCTTCGAGAGGCTCTCGATCTCGTCGATGCGGAAGGCCAGGCGCTCGCCCTGGCGCTTCTTCTCCTGGGCCAAGGGCTTCAACAGGGCATTGCGCGCGGGGATGGTGTGGTCCACCAGGTAGGCGAAGGCTTCGTCCTTCTTGCCTTCCTGGATGAGCTTCACGTTGGCCTCGCCGATGCGCCAGAACTCGGTCATGAGGGCCGGCAGGGGCGCGAAGGCCTGTCGCCCGGCCTCGTCGATCATGCCCTCGCCGAACATCTTGAGCGCTTCAAGCAGCAGGCGTTTCTTCTCGCCGATGTCCGCCAGCGTGGCGTCGAGTTCCTGGGGGTTGCGCGAGAGGATCGCATGGCGCACCTGCAGCGAGGTGCGGGTGACATTGAGCTCCAGCTCGGCAATGATCTGCAGCTGGGGCACGTTGGTTTGGTTGATGCGTTCGGCAGCCTCCACCACCCGGCCCATCATGATCCAGACCGTGGCCGCGACGGCCAGCAGCAGCACGACGAGCGTGGCATTGATGAGCAGCAGCCGCTGCCCCAGATTCAAGCGTTGCGACATGGGTACCCTCCTCAGGTGGCCCAAGTCGAGTGGCAACTTTCAGAGCAAGGCACAACGCCGCAAAACCGGGCCAGCTCAGGTTATGCGTCTGTCAAGTGGCGCAATGCGGGGAAAAGCCGGGAGAAACAGGCCTGTTTCTCCGCCGCAGGCGGCGCCGTCAGTGGGCAGCCGTGCCGCGCAGGCGGTCGATGATGCCGTTGAGGGCCTCCAGCGAGCCGAACTGGATCACCACTTCGCCCATGTCCTCGAAGCGGCCGTGGCGCTTCACGCGCTTCTTGACCCGCACCTCGACATCCGCCGTCAGCAGATCGGCCAGCTCTTCTTCCACCCGGCGGATGTCGCGCGATTTCTCTTTCTTGAGCTTTTGCGGCGCCAGCGCAAATTCGGCGCCCAGCTTCTTCACCAGGCCCTCGGCCTCGCGCACCGACATCTTCCTGGCCGCGATCTGGTTGCCGGCGGTGATCTGGTGCGCCTTGTCCAGGGCCAGCAGCGCGCGCGCGTGGCCCATGTCGAGGTCGCCCGCCATCAACATGGTCTGCACCGGCTCGGCCAGCTGCAGCAGGCGCAGCAGGTTGCTCGCGGCGCTGCGCGAGCGCCCTACGGCCTGGGCCGCCTGTTCGTGAGTGAGCCCAAACTCTTTCACCAGCCGTTGCAGGCCGTGGGCCTCTTCCAGCGGGTTGAGGTCTTCGCGCTGGATGTTCTCGATCAGCGCCATGGCGGCGGCGGACTCGTTGGGCACGTCGCGCACCAGCACCGGCACGCTGTCCAGGCCGGCCAGCTTGGAGGCGCGGAAGCGCCGTTCGCCCGCGATGATCTCGTACTTGCCGGCGTTCGGGCCGTCGGCCAGCTGGCGCACGAGGATGGGCTGCATCACGCCCTGGACCTTGATCGACTCCGCCAGCTCGTACAGCGCGCCCTCGTCCATGCGGGTGCGCGGCTGGTACATGCCCGCCACCAGCTCGGTCACGGGCAGGCTGTTGGGCGCACCCTCGGCGGCGGTCGGCGCGGCGGCGCCCTCTTCCACCTTGGGCCCCAGCAGGGCTTCGAGTCCGCGGCCGAGGCCCTTGGGTTTCTTGGTGACCATGGGTCTTCTTCTTTCAAAAATCAGAGGTTCATGAGTTCGGCCAGCACGGCATGGCCGGTCGGCCAGTCGCCCAGACCGGACTCTGCGTTGATGTGGCCGGCTTCGCCCAGGTCGACGAAGCGCGAGCCCCAGGCCATGGCAAACGCCTGGGCCCGCTCGAAGCTGCAGTACGGGTCGTTTCGGCTGCCCACCAGCACGCTGGGGAACGGCAGGCGCTGCATGGCAATCGGTGACCAGCTGGGCAGCACGGGGCGCATTTCATCCCGCTCGGCGTCGCCGGGCGCCACCAGCAGCGCGGCCTTCACGCGATCGGTGTTCTTCGAGTGCGAGGCCCAGGCCGCCGTGTGCAGGCAGCCCAGGCTGTGCGCCACGAGCACCGCCGGCTCATCGCAGCCCAGCAGCACCTCTTCCAGGCGCGCGATCCAGTCGCCGCGCTTGGGGCGCATCCAGTCGTGCTGCTCCACCCGGTGGTAGCCGTGGCTGGCCTCCCAGCGGCTCTGCCAATGGTCGGGGCCGCTGTTCTGCCAGCCGGGGAGGATGAGGATGTTCTGAGGTTTCACGTGAAACAAAAGCCCTTTAGAGCTTGCCGATGCGCGCAACCATCTCCTGCGCAAACGCCACGAAGGCCTGGCTGCCCCGGGCCGCCGGGTCGAAGACCACGCCGGGCAGGCCGTAACTGGGTGCCTCGGCCAGGCGCACGTTGCGCGGGATCACCGTGTCGAACACCTTGTCGCCAAAGTGGGCCTTGAGCTGGTCGCTCACCTGCTGCTGCAGGGTGATGCGGGGGTCGAACATGACGCGCAGCAGGCCGATGATGGCCAGGTCCTTGTTCAGGTTGGCGTGCACCTGCTTGATGGTGTTGACCAGATCGGTCAGGCCTTCGAGCGCGAAGTACTCGCATTGCATGGGCACGATCACACCGTGCGCCGCGCACAGGCCGTTGAGGGTGAGCATGGACAGGCTGGGCGGGCAGTCGATCAACACGAAGTCGTAGGCATCCCCCACCTCGGCCAGGGCGGTTTTCAGGCGCTTCTCGCGCCGCTCCACCTCCACCAGCTCGACCTCGGCCCCGGCCAGCTCGCGGTTGGCCCCGAGCACGTGGTAACCGCATTTCTCCGAATACACCGCCGCCTCGGCCACCGAGGCCGACTCCAGCAGCACGTCGTACACCGAGAGCGTCATCTGCCGCTTGTCCACGCCCGAGCCCATGGTGGCGTTGCCCTGGGGGTCCAGGTCCACCATCAGCACCCGCTGGCCCACCTTGGCCAGGCCGGCGGCCAGGTTGACGGTGGTGGTGGTCTTGCCCACCCCGCCCTTCTGGTTCGCCACACAAAAGATTTTCGCCATGATGCTGCTTCTTATTTGGAGAGGGCCAGCTTGATGCCGAAGCCGATGAGGAAGACCCCCGCCAGCTTCTCCAGCGTGCGGCCGATGACCGGGTTGGCGCGCAGCCGCGCGGCCAGGAAGTGGGTGAGCAGCACGGCCACCAGACCATAGAGGAAGGTGAGAACGGCCACGGTGACGGCCATGGCACCGAAGGTGATCAGGCCCTGGTGGCGGGCCGGGTCCACGAACAGCGGGAAGAAAGCCATGTAGAACACGATGGCCTTGGGGTTGAGCAGGGTGATGACGGCCGCCTGCTGGAAGTACTGGCGCGGGCGGATGTTGAGCACCGGGGCGTCGCCGGGTTTGGCGGTCAGCATCTTCCAGCCCAGCCAAGCCAGGTAGGCCGCGCCCAGCCACTGCACCGCACTGAAAGCCGCCGGGTAGGCGGCCAGCAAGGCGGCCACACCGGCCACGGCCAGCCACATCAGCACCTGGTCACCGGCGATCACACCGAAGGTGGCGGCCAGCCCGCCGCTCACGCCACCCTTGCCGGTGGAGGTGATGAGCGCCAGGTTCCCGGGTCCGGGAATGAGCAAAAAGAGGACGATGGCGGCCACGAAAGCGCCGTAATCTGCGATGCCGAACATGGAGGAACCCCGAGAAGTGGAGGGTCGAGTTTAAGCGCCCGCCACCCGCCGGCTGTGATGTTCAGGCAACAGCGCCGGGGGTTGGGCGCATCCAGACGATGCAGCGCTCGGCATCGAGGCCCGGCACCTGGAGTTGTTCCACGTGAAACACGTCCACCACGGCCTTCAAGGCACCTAGTTCATCCGCCGGGTGCTTGCCCTTCATGGCCATCCAGACGCCACCCTCGACCAGGGCGCTGCGCGACCAGTTCGTGAAGTCCACCAGAGAGGCAAACGCCCGCGAGCACACGACCTCGTAGCCTTGCCCCGAGAGCGCGTTCAGGCTTTCCACCCGCGCATGCAGGCCACGCAGGTTGGACAGCTTGAGCGTGGCCGCCGCCTGCTGGATGAAGGCCGCCTTCTTGGCCACCGTGTCCACACAGGTCACCTGGATCTGCGGACAGGCGATGGCGATCACCACGCCGGGCAGCCCACCGCCCGAACCCACGTCCAGCAGCTGCAACGCCCTGCCCTGCGTCTGCCGCAGCAACGGGCCGATGGCGGCCAGGCTGTCGAGCAGGTGGTGCGTCATCATCTCGGCCGGGTCGCGCACGGCCGTGAGGTTGTAGACCTTGTTCCATTTCTGGAGCAGGCCCAGGTAGTCCAGCAGCAGATCGACCTGACGGGCATCGAGGCCGAGCTGGAGCGACTGCAGCCCGGCCTGCAGGGTGGCGCGCAGATCGCTCATGCGGCGGCGTCGGCAGGCAGGGTGGCAAAGCCCTTGAAGCCACCCTTCTTCAGGTGGATCAACAACAGGGAGATGCTCGCCGGTGTGATGCCCGAAATGCGGGACGCCTGGCCCAGGGTCTCGGGCCGGTGCTTGGCCAGCTTCTGCCGTGCCTCGAACGACAGCGCCGTCACCTGCAGGTAGTCGAGGTCGGCCGGCAACTTCAGGCCCTCGTAGTGGGCAGCACGCTCCACCTCGTTCTTCTGGCGGTCGATGTAACCCGAGTACTTGGCCGCGATCTCCAGTTGCTCCACCACCGGTTCGAGCAGTTCAGCCAGTGTTTCACGTGAAACCTCGGGGCCCGCGAGCTTGCCGCCGTCCATGCCCACGAGGTCGGCATAGGCCACCCCGGGTCGGCGCAGCAGGTCGAACAGGTTGTGCTCGTGCTCGATCGCCTTGCCCAGCACCCGCTCGCTCTCTTCCGCCGGCAGGTTGCGCGGATTCACCCAGGTCGCCTTCAGCCGCTCTGTTTCACGTGAAACCGCGTCGCGCTTGCGGCAGAAGGCGTCCCATTGCGCGTCGCCCACCAAGCCCAGGCGGCGGCCGGCCTCGGTCAGGCGCATGTCGGCGTTGTCCTCGCGCAGCTGCAGGCGGAACTCGGCGCGGCTGGTGAACATGCGGTAGGGCTCGGTCACGCCCTGGGTAACGAGGTCGTCCACCAGCACGCCCAGGTAGGCTTCGTCGCGGCGCGGCAGCCAGGCTGCTTCGCCCCGGCATTGCAGCGCGGCATTCAGCCCGGCGAACAGGCCCTGTGCCGCCGCCTCTTCGTAGCCCGTGGTGCCGTTGATCTGGCCGGCAAAGAACAGGCCCTGGATCTGCCTGGTCTCGAAGCTGTTCTTGAGCGAGCGCGGGTCGAAGTAGTCGTACTCGATGGCGTAGCCCGGGCGCAGGATGTGCGCGTTTTCCAGTCCCGGCATGCTGCGCACCAGCGCGTACTGGATGTCGAACGGCAGGCTGGTCGAGATGCCGTTGGGGTAGACCTCGTGCGTGGTCAGGCCCTCGGGCTCCAGGAAGATCTGGTGGCTGTCCTTGTCCGCGAAGCGGTTGATCTTGTCTTCCACGCTCGGGCAGTAACGCGGGCCCACGCCCTCGATCTTGCCGGTGAACATGGGGCTGCGGTCGAAGCCGGAGCGGATGATGTCGTGCGTGCGCTCGTTGGTGTGCGTGATCCAGCAGGGCACCTGCTGCGGGTGCATGGCCGTGCTGCCCATGAAGCTGAACACCGGCACCGGGCGGTCCGGATTCATGCCGCCAGGCACGCCGTCACCGGGCTGCTCGGTGCATTTGGAATAGTCGATGCTGCGCCCGTCCAGGCGCGGCGGCGTGCCGGTCTTCAAGCGGCCTTGCGGCAGCTGCAGCTCTTTCAGACGGGCCGAGAGCGACACCGCCGGCGGGTCGCCCGCGCGGCCGGCCGCGTAGTTGTTCAGGCCCACATGGATCTTGCCGTCCAGGAAGGTGCCGGCCGTCAGCACCACCGTGCGGCCCCGGAAGCGGATGCCCACTTGCGTCACGGCCCCCGTCACACGGTCCCCTTCGACCATCAGGTCGTCCACCGCCTGCTGGAACAGCCAGAGGTTGGGCTGGTTCTCCAGCGTGCGGCGGATCGCGGCCTTGTAGAGCACGCGGTCGGCCTGGGCACGCGTGGCGCGCACCGCCGGGCCCTTGGAGCTGTTGAGAATGCGGAACTGGATCCCGCCCTCGTCCGTGGCCAACGCCATCGCGCCGCCCAGCGCATCCACCTCTTTCACCAGATGGCCCTTGCCGATGCCACCGATCGACGGATTGCAGCTCATCTGGCCCAAGGTCTCGATGTTGTGCGTGAGCAGCAGCGTGGCACAGCCCATGCGCGCGGCGGCCAGCGCGGCCTCGGTGCCGGCGTGCCCGCCGCCAACGACGATGACATCGAATTCCTGTGGGTACAACATGGTGCTTCTTCCGGGGAAATGCAGGCCCGGCGCGCCCGGGCAACCTGCGATTGTCCCACCGTTGGGGATTTCCTGCCCCCTGCAGCCTCTCACGGAACGCAGGAATGCTGCGTGGCGGCGGTGCCAGAATCCCGGCCATGAGCACCCTTCCACCCCTTCTCGTCTTCGCGGGCAGCACCCGCGCCCAGTCCCACAACCGCCGCCTGGCCCAGGTCGCCGCCGACCTCGCGCGCGCCGCTGGTGCCCCGGTGACCCACCTCGAACTGGCCGACTTCGACCTGCCGATGTACAACGCCGACCTGGAGGCGCGCGGCACGCCGGCCGCCGCGGTCCGCCTCAAGGAGATCTTTTACGCCCACCCGGCGTGGGTAATCTGCTCACCCGAGTACAACGGCAGCTACACCGGCCTGCTCAAGAACACCATCGACTGGGTCTCCAGCCCCGTCAAGGGCGACCCGGCTTGGGGCGACGGCCTCAAGCCCTTCGCGGGCAAGGTGGTGGGCCTGCTGAGCGCCTCACCCGGCGGCCTGGGTGGCGTGAGAAGCCTATCCCACCTATCTCCACTGCTATTGAATTTGCAGTGCTGGCTGACCCCGCGCCAGTTCGCGCTGGCGCGTGCGGGCGAGGCCTTCGACGCCAGCGGGCAGCTGGCCGAACCAGCGCGCCAGGGTGTCAAGGGTGTCGTCGATCAGGCACTGTGGGCGGCGCAGCGTTTGGCCCCTTGATACGTCGGCCTTAGCGGTACACGTCGAGAAACGCCTCCCACGCTGTGCGCACCGAGTGGCCACTGCGCGCAATCGCCGGGTCAAGCACCGCCCTCATCTGCTGCAGAGGAATCCCATCTCCGGCGCTGACGCCCTGCTCAATCTGCCGAAGCAGATTGCTGAATGCAGGATGGCTTTGCTCCGCGTCCTGATGCAGGCTCGCGGCGACTTGCCGTGCCGCAGTGAGATACAAAGCCGACACAACCTCCGGGTACCCTGCCTGCCCCATCTGCTCGCGGCACTCGGCAAGAAGGACCAAGGGGTTGTTGGGGTAGCGCACCTTCTGGAGCACAGGGAAGGTTTCGACGATCTGCAACAACTGCTCGTTCAGCGCCTGATCGCGAGGCAGCCTTTGGGCGATTGCAGTCAACCCACCGAGACAGTGGTTCCAGACCGACTCCACGACCTCGGTGGGCTCCAGGCCACGCACGTGGGGTGCGAACTCTCCGATCAACCGGGCTTGCTCGTGTGCTGGCAGGCCCGATGCGCAAACGCCATCGAGCCATTGCCAAAGCACCTGCTTCTTCTCGTTCTTCTTCAAATCATCCAGCGAAGCAACGATCCGGCCGCGCGCACGCCGCAGGTCATCCATCTGCACAGCCACCGCGTTCTCATCGAAATCGTCGACCTGCTGCAGACGGGTCTGGAGATCGGTGTGGTCGTCCACCGTGAATGTCGCCTCGCTCATCATGGGCGTGAAGCCCAGCCGCGTGGTGTCCCACCAATCCTGCAGCACTTGCCGGTCCGCTGCGTTGAACCGTTGCCTCGCCACGGGTTGCACACTGGTTGCAAACTGCCACCGCGCCGCGAACTCGCGCCGTTCCAGTTCGTGCTCCACATGCCCCAGCACCGTGCCGAGCTGACTCCCCATGGGGTAGCTGGGGGGGAGCAGTCCCAGCCGCACGGCAAGGTCTCGCACAGCATTGCCTGAGTGATTGGAGGATAAAAATTCCAGAGACATGGATTCGATGCGCAAGCTCTGGAGAGAGATCGAGTTCAAGAAGGCACACACTTTCTGAAGGGTCACAAAAAAACGCGCACACGCGCGTCGCGATGGACGCGCTGCACGCGATCCAACCCGTCGAAGTGCGTGCATGATCGAAACGGTTCGCCTAGCCACGCGAACCGCGAGCGCCCGGCAGTCAGCGCGTGCGCCGAAGGATCTCGTCGGCCAGCTTCTGGTACTCACCGTTGAAATGGTGGTCGCCCGGCAGCGGCACCGGCGTCACCTGTGTCGTGGGCACGCGCGGGCAGACCGTGTCGCGGTCGTTGGTGCCGAAGACGCACAGGGTGTCGCCGGCGGTGAGCTTCTGCAGCTCGGGCTTGAGCGGCAGGCCGCCGCTGTCGCGCTTGACCCAGTTGCTCAGGCGGAACTCGAACGACGCTTTCTCGCCTGGCCCGATCAGCACCGTGTGCGCCACCAGCCCACGCGAGCTCGGGGGCAGGCGCGGCACCGCGAAGGGCAGCACGTCCGCGCCCTGCGAATAGCCGACCAGCAGCGCCCGGCTCTTCTTCCATTGCACGGCGAAACTGCGCAGCACGCGGTCCAGGTCTTTGGCCAGACCCTCGGGCGTGCGCGCCGACCAGAAGTAGCGCAGCGAGTCCAGCCCCACCACCGGCACGCCCGCCGCCGCGAACTTCGCGGCCAGCTCCTTGTCGATGCCCGCCCAGCCGCCGTCGCCCGAGAGCAGCACGGCGAAGGTGTCCGAGGTGCCGCTGGAGGGCACGGGCACCAAAGGAAGGTCGGCCACGCCGGTGTCGGGCGCGAGCGCCACCGCAGCGGGCAACCGGCTGAGCTTGCGCTGCGCGTCGAGCAGCGCCGGCGTGGTGTCGGCACCCGCCACGCCCACCAGCTCGGCGCCGTGCACCTGCCCCACGAAGGCCTGCACGTCGGCGGTGGCACAGGCAGTGTTCGCGCCGCCCTGCAGCACGGTCCAGGGCGCGCGCAACTGCGGCGACGGCAACAGCGTGAGGGCGGTCCGATCGGCACGGCGTGAGAAGTGAACACCCTCGCCCTTGCACAGCGGCCGCCGCACCGCCAGCGCGGGGCAGAAGGCCATCGAGATCGCGCCACCAAAGGTATCCACAGGTGCCTGCGCGAGCATCGCGTAGGCCAGCGTGCCGCCCTGCCCTTCGCCCACCAGCAGCGGAGGAAAGTAGGCCGGCAGGCGCGCATAGCCCTGCAAAAAGTGCGAGAGGTTTTCCAGATCGCCATCGGGCAGCAGGCAGTCACCGCCGTCCTTGGTCAGTGCGGCCAGCAGGCGCGGCGTGTGGATGCCGGCCACCAGCGCGCCCTGCCCCGCCAGGGCCTGCGCCTGGGCGGCCAGCGCGGGCGTCCAGCCGCCCTCGCCCGAGAGGAACAGCACGAAGGACTTGGCCTCGCCCGGTGGCCGGTACAGCGACAGGTTCTTGAAGTTGCCGTGCGAAAGCGTTTCGACCGGGGCCACAGGCGTCGAGGCCTGCGCGCGCGCCGTCGCCGGTGACGCGAGCACCGCCAGCAGACAGGCCGTGATGATCGAGGTCTTCATCTTCATTTGGAGATCACCTTGCGCAGGCCACCCGCGATCAGCGCGGCCACGTCGGCCAGGATGAAAAACGGCGCGAAGCCGCCCGGCGAGGCCAGGTAGCGCGGCTCCCAGACCGGGTCGAATTTTTCCTTGAACGCGCGCAGGCCCTGGAAGTTGTAGAAGTTTTCGCCGTGGTTGAACAGCAGCCGGCCCAGGCGGTGCCAGTTGGGCGCCAGCGGGTGCTGCGCCATGCCCGAGAGCGGGACCATGCCCAGGTTGAAGCGCTGGTAACCCTGCGCCTGGAAGTGCAGGATGGTCTGCGCGAACAGAAAATCCATCGCGCTGCGCGGCGCGTCGGGCATTTGGCGCATCAGGTCCACGCTCGCCTCCAGTTTCTGGTCGGTGCGCAACAGCGTGGCGAAGGCCACGATGCGCTCGCCCTGCCGCACCACCGCCACCGGCTGTCGCAGCACGTAGTCGCGCCGGAACGCGCCCAGCGAGAACGCCTTCTCCGCCGTGTGGTGCTCGCTCAGCCACGCATCCGAGATCAGCTGGAGCTGGCTGAAGACCTCCACGGCCTGCTCCGGCATCAACACCTCGAAACTCAGGCCATCGCGCTGCGCGCGTGCCACGCCGTGGCGCAGGTTCGCACGCGCCTTGCCCTGCAGCGTGAACGTGGGCAGGTCCACCAGCGCGCATTCGCCGAGCTTGTGCACGCGCAGGCCCGCGTCGAGGTACACCGGCAGCCCCTCGGGCCGCACCTGGTAGAACGCCGCGCGCCCGCCCGACTCGCGCGCCTGTTCCACGAAGCGCCACACCAGCTCGGCCCACTCGTTCACCGGCCCCACCGGGTCGTACAGCGCCACCCACGAACGGCCCCGTCGACCGAACATGATGAACGCCCGCTGCGTGTCCGACACCATCAGGCTCTTGTCTCCCATCATCACCAGCCCCGCCCCCGCCGAGGGCTGGGCCCGCACGATGCGCGCCGCCTGCTCCAGCGCACCGCTGTCGGGCTTGACCAGCACCGCCTGCGGCCGGCGCAACAACTGGCTCAGCGCCACCGCCAGCGTGAGCAGGCACACCGCCACCAGCGCGCGCAGCGAACGCGGCGCGTAGCCGTCGAACTCGAACTGCCACCAGACCTGGTTCACATAGTCCACATCGCGGTACACGAAGAACAGCAGCGCCGTGACCGCCATCACCACCGCCGCCACCGCGGCCAGCCAACCCCAGGTGAAGGCCTGCGAGAACAGCGCCGCGCGCCGGTTGAACTGCTTGCGCGAGAGCGCCAGCGCGCCTGCCAGCACCAGCAGCAGCACCGCTTCCGACACCGCAATGCCTTTGGGCAGGCACAGCACGAGGCTGACCAGCGCCAGGCCCAAGCCGGCCCACCACGACGCGTCCAGCCGCAGGAACATGCCGCGCGCCACGAACAGCAGCGCCAGCCCCGCGATGCTGCCCAGGAAGTGCGCCGCCTCCACCACGGGCAACGGCATGTGGCGCGAGAGCAGCTCGGTCGCGTCCTCGGTGGCCGGCGTCACGCCCGAGACCAGCAACACCACGCCCACCACCCAGGTGAAGGCCGACAACAACAGGGGCGAGAGGCTCGCCGCCGCCTTCACCACCCGCGTGGCCGCGCCGCGCCTCCCCCCCCCCCCCCCCCCCCACCCCCCCGCCCC
>JAGKSX010000091.1 GCA_018993155.1 Hydrogenophaga sp. | reverse complement strand
CAAAGTTTGAATTAGAGCAGCATGCACTGCATTCTGGCAAGATTCGCGCAAATGAGTGGAAAAGTCAGGATTGCCGATCGCTCCACAGTCTACTGGCTAAGGTCGCCGTCGAGGCTACAACTCTGGTCCATCAGTTCAATTGGAATGACGGCTCTGAGACGCCGTGCAAGATGTCCGCTCCGTGTGTAGAAAGCAGTCGGCTGCGCGACAATGGTTGAAAGTCTCACACCAGTCTTAAGCGGGTATCGAAAGCGGAAGCCTGCTCCGCAGCGGTTGCCCTCCGCCTCGCCAGCGTTCCGAACGGTGATCTGCGCCACGTTGCGGTCACTCAAGCTGAAGTCAACGCGTTCGCCCGAGTGCACTCGGATCTAAGCGAAAATTCGGCATTTCCTGAATGCCATAAGGAGTCGTCGTGAATATGCTTGTCGAACGGAATCTCTTGGAGACAATGACACCGTGAGTGCACCCCGTCTGTTCGTTTCATACAGTTGGTCGAACCCTCAGCATGAGCAGTGGGTTGTGGAATTGGCCAATGAGTTGGTAGCCAGCGGAATCGACGTTGTTCTCGACAAGTGGGACCTACGTGAAGGCCATGACGCGATCGCGTTCATGGAGAAGATGGTTACTGACCCGAGCATCTCTAAGGTCGCCCTTGTGTGCGACAAGATCTACGCTACTAAGGCGGACGGAAGGGCGGGCGGTGTAGGGACGGAGACCCAGATCATTTCGGCCGAGGTGTACGCAAAGCAGGATCAGGGAAAGTTTGTGGCGGTGCTCGCCGAGAAGGACGCAGACGGCAAACCGTTCCTCCCTACTTACTACAAGTCTCGCATCTACATTGACCTAAGCGAAAGCGAGCGATACGCGGAGAACTTCGAAAAGCTTGTGCGCTGGATATTTGATAAGCCTTTGTTCAAGAAGCCGGAACTTGGAAGGCCACCCTCATTCATCACCGACGCCAATGCACCGGTTCTTGGGACAACTCCGCTTGCGAAAAGAGCTGTCGACGCCCTAAGAAGCGACAAGGCCTATGCGAGAGGTGCGGTGGACGAATACTTCACTACGTTCACTGAGCAGTTTGAGCGGTTTCGGCTCGCGCCAGGTGAGGAAGAGCTTGACGACCGCGTTGCCAAGTCCATCGAGGACTTTCTCCCCGCTCGAAACGAGTTTCTTCAGGTTCTGACCACACTAGCTCAGTACGCAGACACCAGTAGCTACTCACCTCGCCTGCACCGGTTCTACGAGTCGCTCATTCCCTACCTGGACCGGCCTCCACACATCAATCAATGGAATGAGCTCGACTTCGACAACTTCAAATTCATCGTGCATGAACTCTTCCTGTACGGTGTGGCCGTTCTCCTGAAGGGAGAACACTTCGGCGTCACAGACTACCTGTTGGGGCAGCCCTACTATGTGCCTGGCAACTCTGACTATGGAAAGAATACAACCGTCACTTTTACTGCGCTGCAGGAGTATGTGAAGTCACTCGAAATCAGGAATCAAAGGCTTAAGAAGGGCCGCGCCTCACTCCGAGCTGATTTTCTTGAGCAGCGCTCACACGCATCCGGGCTCGCATTCCGCCACGTTATGCAGGCTGATCTGGTTTGCTTCCTTCGAGGCGACATGATGGGCGTTGATTCGTGGCATCGGTGGTGGCCATACACCCTGCTATACGCGCAAAGACATCACGGACCATTCGAAATTTTCGCCCGTGCCTCCTCGCAGGCCTATTTGCCTTCCGTGCTCAAGGTCATAGGCGCTCCTGATCTCCCAGCGCTCAAGGCAAAGCTCGAAAGCTACGCGAAGGACAACAGCCTCCCCCGCTGGAGCTATCACTCGTTCAGTCCGACGACTCTGACTGGCATTGAGCAGCTTGGAACACGCCCGTGAGCCCACGGCATAACTTCACGTTGAACGGTCGCTTACACATCGGTGCAACTTCCGCTTCTGGGATTGCGGGAGTCCAGCCGTGCAACGCACCCTTCCATTCATAACCTTCACCGTCAACTGGCGAGCGACCGCAATGTGTTGCAGATCGCACATTCGCGGCAGTGGCTCTGGCAGCAGTAACCAGTCTTAAGCCGCTCCTCAGACCTAGGCGTTAGACCACCCCTCCGGTTTCATCTTCCACCTTAACAAGGTGTCTGTGAAACCGGCAGCAGTCCACAGCGAGAAAGTTGGGATTGACTTGAGTCTGCTGCTTGGCCACTCGCTCAAGCGGATCTCCGTCGGAACACAGCGCGGGATGGTGTGAGGCAGGACCGGCGAGCATCGCGCAGTTTCGAACGTCCTTGGCGGCGTTGAATGAACGAATCGGGGCATGAAGGTCGCGCGTTAGGCTCTGCCAGAATGCGGGCATGAAGACCCTCTACCAAGCCGCCAACGCCGTCGAGGCCCACATGCTGGCGGACTACTTGAAGCAGGAAGGCCTTAGCGCGCTGGTGCGGGGCGAGCACCTGCAGGGAGCGGTGGGTGAACTGCCGGCTGGTGGCCTGGTGCGGTTGGTGATCGACGACGCGCAGTACGAAGCCGGACGCGAGGCGATCGCGCGCTGGGAGGCGGCGCAGCCTGTAGACGCGCCGCTGGCATCCAACGTCCAGCCCCGCCGTGGCAAAGGCGTGGGTGCTTTCGCGCTTGGTTTGGTCCTGGGCGCTGCTGGCGTGTACGCCTATCTCCACGCGCCCATCCCGGCCGACGGCATCGATCACAACCGCGACGGCACGCTGGATGAACGCTGGACCGTATCGCCGCGCGGCACCTTCCTACGCGTGGAGACCGACCGCAACTTCGACGGCAAGATCGACCACATCACCCTGTACGACAAAAACGGCCGCGTCACGACCATCCGAAGCGACGACGATTTCGACGGCCGCTTTGAAACGACCTTCAGCATGCACCAGGGCAACATCGAAACGCAGTGGATCGACTCCGATGGAGACGACGTGGTTGACCTCACGTACCACTTCAACAGCGGCGTGCTTCAGCGTGCCGACTACCGTGACCCCGCCACCGGCAAGACCGGGCGCGTGGAGCACTTCCGACTGAATAAGCTCACACACGCCGAAGTGGATAGTGACCAGGACGGCGTGCTGGACACGCACATCCGCTACACGCCCATGCAACAGGAATCGTCGCGCAGCGCGATCGAACGGTGACGCGGCCATGACCCACCAGGCGCTCGACCCACTTGTTCTACGCCCCCCCAAGGCCTTGTCTACTGAAGAGCTGTCGGACTGCGTTACTGAGGATCTCGTCTTCAAATGGCAAGGCGCCCCAGCACTCCTTGTACCGGCTCCGCAGCAAATGCTACCTGTCGTCGTCTCGCCATACATGACTGCGGTTAGAAGAGAGAGCGGCCGTGGTGAAAGCGTTCGGGCGGTCATTCAACGAATGCGCTTAGCCACAGCAACTCCTGATGCTTTCATGCATCGCCCCGTCGGCTGCAAGTGCTGGTTAGGCCACTAGTACTCTTCGCTGGCAGGTCGGAAATTCGTCAGTTTCCTGAGGCTCTCGCGGACGTTACGAACCGTCTTCGAGTACATCGTTGTCTCGGCCTGCGAGAACTGTTGTGAATTCTGCGATACCGCAACCCGTTCCTGGAGACCAGCGAGCCAAGAGAGACCGCTGGCCGCCGCATCTGCATCGTCGGGCTTCACATTGGCTTGGATTGCGGCCTGGGAAAACGTGTCCAAGTCTTGGGTTGATATTCGTGGCAGCGCCTGGAGGGCAGACGGCGCAATCGTCTGTGACGACAGACCCGCGAGAGCCGCAAGATACTTGGCGGCCATGCTGCTCAGTTGGCGCTCCGCTTGTGCTTTTGCGTCCTCCACCAGTTTTTGCTGGCGGCGAGTTGCCTCATGTATGTCTTTCGCCGTCTGGGCCTGGAGTTTGGCGATCTCAACTTGCTGCTTAGCTGATTCAGCGAGGATGCCAGTCAAATCTACATAACGTCTTGTCAACGCGACCAGCTTCCATGCGACAAAAGCAGACACGCCGGCAGCTACCGCCTGAACGGCGCCAGCGTTGGTGTTTAGCCATTCCCACATTCTCGATCTCCGACCAGATTGCTTGAACCACCCCGAATTTCGTGGAGGCCGGTTGGTTTAAGTCAGACCTCCGCCAAGGCGTCCTGATTGGCGAGTTGCCGCCAGTAGTTTGCCTCGGCCTCTGCCGTACGCAGCCAGTTTTCTTGGCAAACGACCGTTTCCACCGACTAGGACAGTCCGACCATAGCATCCTTGCGCGCAAGTTGTCGACATCAAAGATCGCTACTGCGGTGTACCGATAGGCCGGCGTGAAACGCACATTGAGCGCTTCCCCGACTGAGCCTTTCAAGGCCGTCAAAAAGTGCAAGGTGCCAGTTGAACGATCTATGCCGGCACGTCAACGGCGCTTTCAAGCTGCGCCTGCAGCGCACTGACCAGGGCATCGACATCGGTCGCCATGGCGCTGCCGAACTGCACGAAATCCGGGCGGATCACCACCATGTCCGCGCCGATCTCTTTCAGGTAGCGCCCGTAAACCCCGTCCACATCCTGGACTTGTTGCCCACTCAGCGCTGCGCTGCCGCCCAGCTCGACCACCCGCACGCCGAGTGCGTCCAGGCGGCGGCGGCTCCCGGGCGTCAGTCCATCCAGCGCACCGGCGCGCGCCACCAGCGAGAAACGAAATCCCACGTGCTCGTCGAATCGCATGACCTTGTCGCCGATCCCCAGCCGCCCTTGCGGCGGCACGGCGCCTGCGGCCCCAACGGGTTTGCCGTTGCCGCCCCGCAGCAGTACCCCGGTGCTGAGAATGGGGAACTGCGGCTTGGGCGTCAGTTTGAGCTTGAAGAGCAGATCGCGCACCGCCGCCTTCACCGGGTTGGCGGTGTTGGCCACCAGCCCCAGGGAGCGTGAGTCCAGCATCAGCTTCTGTGCATGGGGCTTGCGCTCTTCTTCGTAGCTGTCGAGCAGGGTTTCGTCTGCCGCGCCGCGCAGGACCCGATCGAACTTCCACGCCAGGTTGGCCCCATCGCGCATGCCAGAGCACGCACCCTGGCCCAGATAGGGTGGGTTGGTGTGAGCGGCATCGCCGGCCAGAAAGACGCGCTTCACCTTCCAGGTCTTGGCCAACCGGCATTCGAAGGTGTAGACAAGGTGGCGGATCAGGCGCACGTCGTCGCGCGCAATGCCGTGGTACCGCTCCAGCAGGGCATAAGCCGCGTCGGGCGTGGACATCTGCTCGGTGGTCTCGGAAGGCAGCAAGGCAAATTCGAACCGCTGCCGGGTCTTCCCGATGGGCATGAACATGTAGCCCCGGCGCGGGTCGCAGATCTGCACCGCGCATTCGTCGAATTGGGCCGGCAGCGGTCGCAGAGGTTCGGTGTCGACGCACAACCAGCGCTCATTGAAGCCAAAGTCATGGCGGGCGATGCCGGTTGCCTCGCGCACGAAGCTGTTGGCGCCGTCGGCCCCCACCAGGTAACGGGCCACCAGCGTCACGTTGTCCGCATCGGTCGCTGTTGCATGCGGCTCCTTGGTCCAGGGCTTGCAGTGGAGCGTCACACTTTTCGGGTCCTGCTCGATCGCGGTGGCCAGAAAGCCGCGGAACAGGCGCACGTTGGGCAGTGTGCCAATGCGCTCGTGGATGGCCTCTTCGATGTGGGGCTGATGAACCGACAGGTGGTCGTCCCACAGCATCTTCTTCGTGTTGCCTGCCGCCACATCGATCAGCAGCTGGCCTTTTCCGTTGCGCCAGTGGTAGTGGGGCGTCGTCCAGGATTCGCGCAAGGCATGGTCACCGTCGGCACACAGAGAAATCAGCCGCGCGGTTTCGCCATCGATGTGCGTCAGGCGCGGCTTCCCATAGAGATTCGGCCAACGCTCCACCACCGCCACCCGGTGGCCCAGCTGGCCGAGCAGCGAGGCCAGCACGAGCCCGGTGGGGCCATAGCCGACGACGATGACATCGAATTCTTTCTTCTGACTGCTCATGTGTGTCTCCGTGTTGTTGTGGGTGTTCCCGGGTCCAGGCGGGCGGTTGGGTCATGGCCCGTGCGGCACCAGTTGCTCGACAAACCAGTCGGCCATGCGCAGGTTGCGCTCGGGCGCGTGGTTGTAGATGGTGTGTTCACCATCGCACCACTGGAGCACCGTCTTGACCTGGGAGGAAGCCAGCTGGAAGAAGTCCTTTTGGGCGTCCATCGGGACCAGCGGGTCACAGCCGCCTTGAACGATCAGCATGGCCGCGTCGGTGCGGTGCCGCACCGGCTCCAGGCAGAGGTCGGCGAGTCCCCGAGCGAGCGCGTCCAGCGTGTGCACGCCGAACACCGCCTGCATCTGCTCTCGGGCGGTTCGGAAGTCGGGCACGGTGGGCGCCATGGGCGCGCCGTTGATGGCGACGGCACGCACGCGAGGGTCCCGCACCGCCAGGTGGGCCGCCAACAAGCCGCCGAAGCTGTTCCCCACCACGCCGATGCGCCCTGCCGCCAGGGACTGCGCGTGGTCGATGAAGCGGCTGAACAGGGGCAGCGTCTTCGCGTCGAGGTGCATGCCGCCGTGCATGCGCGTGAGGCCTTGGCCCGGCCCCTCGGCAAGCACCACCTGAAAGCCGCGCGCGGCCAGGGCGCGGGCCATGCCGAGATAGACAGCACCCCACCCGCTCAATCCGCCGAGCACCACGACGGCGCCGCGCGCTGCCTGCGCCAGCGGACGCACCTCCCAGCCGTGAAGCACGCCCTCCTCGTGCGCCAGGCGAAGTTCCGTCAGGTCGTCGCTGGCGTCGGCATGCGCCTGCATGGCAACGTGGGCCCCTTCATAGAGTTCCTTCTTGCGCGGGCTGTCCGCGTTGAACGCCAGTTGCGCGCACTGCAGCAGCGCATGCACCGCGCGCCATGCGTAGGCGGCCGTTGCCCGATGCCCGCGCTCCATCGAGGCCCGGGCCAGCTCCCTGTACCGGGCGGCCTGGAATTCGCAAAGCACGTCCCAGGCCTGGGGATGTTCGTCCCGCGCCGAGGCGTGGACCGACAGGGCATCGCCCGGCGCCACACCGTAGTCCAGCATGCGCGAGACGGGTATGGCGCGCCGCAATGCCGCCAGCTGCTTCTGCAGGTCCGTTTGAATGAAGGGCACCGATTCGACGTGGGACGCCACGGCCTTGTCTCCTGTGTGATGGGGTGCGACCTTACGCTGGCGCCGACATTCGATCAATCGCAAAATGCCGAATTTGCTTATCGGTAATTGCGATGAAGAAACTGGATCTGAATCTGCTGAGACTGCTGGTGGCCCTGGATCAGACGCGCCATCTGGGGCGGGCGGCCGAGGCGCTGCAGATGAGCCAGTCGGGCCTCAGCACCGCCCTCGCGCGCTTGCGCGATCAACTGGGGGATGAGCTGTTCGTCCGCAGTCCCGGGGGCATGCGGCCCACGCCACGGGCGTTGCTGCTGGCAGAAACCGCCCGCACCATGCTGTTGCAGGTAGAGCAGGATGTGTTTGGATCGACGGTCTTCGATCCGCTGCGGTCCGAGACGCCATTCAGGCTTTCCATGTCGGACGTGGCAGAGGTGATCTTCCTGCCGGACCTGATCGCCCATCTGGCCATCGAGGCACCCGGAACGTCGCTCCAGATCTCGTCACCCAGCCAGACGCCCTTGCGCGAGCGCCTCGCCACGGGCGAGGTCGATCTGGCCATCGGCTACCTGCCGGATCTGGAGCGCGACGCCTACTTCCGCCAGTCCCTGTACAGCCACACCTATGCCTGCATGGTGCGCAAGGGTCATCCCGCCGTTCGATCCGGCTTGACGCGCTCGGTGTATGCAAGCCTTGGCCATGCGGTGGTCAAGACAGCCGCCCGCTCCACATCGCTGCTGGAGGAGGCGCTTGAGCGCGAACGCATCCAGCGCAAGGTCGTCCTGGGAACGCCGAGCCACCTCAGCCTTCCCGTGATCGTTGCCCGGTCCGATCTCGTTGCCACGGTCCCCATGGCGTTTGCGCTCGAAGCCTCGAAGACGCATGCGGTCGCTGTGCTGCCCCTGCCGTTTCGGCCTCCGTCGTTTCCCATCCACGTCTACTGGCACCGCCGGACGCATCGGGAGCCGAGCTACCAGTGGCTGCGTGCGCAGATCAAACAACTCTTCGATGCCGACGGCATCACGCCCGTTCAGCAGCCGGCCCGAAAGCGCCCTGCGCCTCGGCGCTCCGTTCGGCAATGACGTCATCGGCATCGATGCCGTTCTTCCTTTGCTTTTGCGTCTGGAGCAAAACCCATTGGCTTGCCGGGCGGTTTCCGGGTGGGGTGGCTTTTTCTAAAGTCAAGGCCACCCAACCAACCAAGGAATGCCACCATGCCCATCCTCAATGTCCAGGTCTCGGCGCCCCGCACGCCCGAGCTCTCCGAGCGCATCACGGAAGCGCTGCTCGAACTGACCAGCCGCGTGCTCGGCAAACGGCGCGACCTCACCGCCGTGGTGATCGACTATGTCGACCCGCGCGACTGGTTCATCGCCGGCCAGTCGCTGGCAGCGCTGAAGAAGACCAGCTTCTACTTCGATGTGAAGGTGGTCGACGAGACCAACACCAAGGCCGAGAAGGCCCGCTATGTGGCCGAGGCGTTCGAGCTGTTCGAAAGACTCCTGGGCGATGTGCACACCGAAAGCTATGTGTACGTGCAGGACGTGCGCGCGTCTGCCTACGGCTTCGGCGGCCGGACGCAGGAGTACCGCCACCAGCACCCGGACCAATGAAGGGGAACGCCATGGAACTCGCGAATGTGATCGTGGCCACGGCCCTGCGCCGCGCGGCCCTGAATGCCTGGATCCCCGAAGGTGAGGGCAAGTGGTCGCTTCCCATTCAGTTCCTGCCAGACGGCTCGGGCTGGGTCGAGCTGATGCGGCTCGCGCCGGGTGTGCGCCTGGGCCTGCACCGGCACACCGGCGAAGTGCATGCCCTCACGCTGGCGGGCGAGCGCCGCCTCAACGACGGCCGCGTGGTGCGCGCGGGCGACTACATCCACGAGCCTGCGGGCAATGTGGACTGGTGGGAAGCCACCGGTGACGAAGAGCTGCTGGTGCACGTGGTCGTGAAGGGCAGCGTGGAATACCTGGGGGCACACCACAGCGTGTTGCAGCGGATCAGCACCGCCGACCGCATCGCGGACTACCGGCGCCATTGCGCGGAGGTGGGCGTGCCGCCTCGCGATCTGACCTGAGTCGACCCGCCTCCTCAAGAGAGCGCCGAGCGTGGGCGACGTGAACCCGGGCCCTTTGCCCGTGCCGTCGCCCAACTGGGTCGAGGCCGGCGAAATCTACGTGGGCGACACGGACGTGGGCACGCTGACCATCCAGGACGGCGCCACGGCGAGCAGCGCGTACGGCACGATCGGCTACGCCGGCGGCAACGGCACGGTGACCGTCACCGGCAGCGACGGCGCCGGCCATGTGTCCACCTGGACCATGCCGGGTGAGCTGAACGTGGGCGCCGGCGGCACCGCTTCGCTCTCCATCCTCAATGGGGGCCTAGTGAGCAGTTCGCACGGCCACATCGCCATGGGCGGCACGGCCTCGGTCACCGTCTCGGGCGTCGACGCCGATGGCAACGTGTCCACCTGGGCACTGACCTCCAACCTCTACGTGGGCTTTACCGACCCCGGTGATCTCACGGTGGACAACGGCGGCGCGATCACCGGCCACACCGCCTACTTCGGCTACCAGCCCAATGGCAACGGCACGGCCACGGTGTCGGGCCGCGACGCGGTCAGCGGCCGTGCGTCCAGCCTGAATTTCTCGGCCCAGTTGAACGTGGGTTATGAGGGCATCGGCGAACTGACCATCGAGGACAGCGGCACGGTGCAGACCTCGCAGACCCGCATCGCGGCGCTGGCCGGCTCCACCGGCACGCTGAACCTGCTGGGTGATGCCAGCGGGCGCGGTGTGCTGGAAACCGATGTGGTCGAGCGGGGCCTGGGCACCGCCACGCTCAACCTCAACGGGGGCATCCTGCGCGCGACCTTCAGCCAGGCCGACTTCCTGCGCGGCTTCGCCACGCTGGCGGGTGGGGCCGAAGGCGTGTGGATCGACACGAACAACCACCAGGTCGGCATCGGCACGGCTTTTACTGGCGCGGGCGCCAGCGCCAGCGGCACCACCGCCGTGCAGGTCACCAACCTCGGCGGTCTGGGCGCGTTGACCACGGGCGATGGCATCGAGGTCATCAGCGCGCTCAACGGTGCCACCACCACGGCCCAGACCACCCGCAATGCCTTCCGCCTCGCGGGCGAACACGTCGACGCCGGTGCCTACGAATACCGCCTGTTCGCGGCGGACGCCAGTGGCGCGGGGGAAAGCTGGTTCCTGCGCTCCAGCCCACTCGCCGCGGGGGCCACCATCCCCGCCTACCGGGTGGAGGTGCCGCTGTTCGCTGCGCTGCCCGAGCAACTGCGGCTGGGCAACACCGTGATGCTGGGCAACTGGCACCAGCGCATCGGCGAAGGCGCCGGCAGCGGCGCCGAGCGCCAGACCTGGGCACGCCTCATCAGCGCCGAGCGCACCGTGAGCCAGCGCGGCAACGCGAGCCCGCGCAGCCAGGGCCGGCTCAACGGCCTGCAGGCGGGTGTCGATCTGTGGGCCCAGCCGGACTGGCGCGCCGGCCTGTATGTGGGCCAGCTCGACGGCGACATGAAAGTGCGCGGCTTCGCCAGCGGCATCGCCGACCAGGCGGTGGGCCGCAACGGACTGCGCAGCGACTACCTGGGTGCCTACGCCACCTACCTCAGCCCCAGCGGCCTGTACGCGGACACGGTGCTGCAGGTCGGGCGCCACCGCTACGGCGTGGCGCCGCTGACCGCCTCGGCCGCCCACGGCAAGGGCGACAGCCTGCTCGCCTCGGTGGAAGTGGGGCGGGGCTACCCGCTCGCGGCGGGCTGGGTGCTGGAGCCGCAACTGCAGTTCATCCACCAGCGCATCGACCTCGACGGCGTGCGCATCGCGGGCGCCGACGTGCAGCAGAACACGCACAACGCTTGGACCGTGCGCGCCGGTCTGCGCTTGAAAGGCGAACTCTCCACCACCGCCGGCAGGCTGCAACCCTATGCCCGCCTGAACCTGTACCAGCGCAGCAAAGGCCGGGATGTGACCCGCTTCACCGGCACCGTGGGGGCCGCAGGTGGGCATGCGCGACACAGCGGCGGACTCAACGGGGCCGTGGGCCTGCGAATGCGCTGGTAGCAGCCCAAGAAGCGATCGGCGAGAACTTCGGCCCTTTCCTTCGCCGACATGGGGCGTTCTCCTACCCGCGCCAGGGCGGCCCGCTCGCATGCTGGGGGCATGGATATTCCCTCCCCCAAGCTCCATGCGTGGAAAAAGGCCGAGGCCGAGCTGGCCGACATCGAGCGAACGTTCCGCGCCCTGTCCGTTGATCTCTCCCCATCCGACCGCGAAAGGGTCACCCAGCAGCTCGCCGCATTGAAAGCGGCGCGGCTGAGGGTTCGCCTGCTGTTTGAAGAGGTGATGAAGGAGAGCGCCATCGTGCTGGAGCAACTCGCCGCCAGCGAAGCGCCGCCGCCACCTCCTCCTCCACCGCCGAGCCACGACCCACGCCGGCCTGACGCGGAAGACTGGTTGTCCTAGCCTGCGTGGTGGTTCAGGGCAAGGCCTGTGCGTCCAGCTCGGCCATCTCCTGCGCCGTGAACACCCGGGATCGCGTGTGGAAGGCCTTGCCTTGCGGGCCTTCGAGCGAGAAGGTGCCGCCGTGGCCGTCGATCACGTCGATGATGAGCTGCGTGTGCCGCCAGTATTCGTACTGCGCCTTGCCGATGTAGAACGGGCAGCCGCCGATGTCGCCCAGGTACACGTCGCCCGCGCCGGTGGTGATCTCACCCAGCAGGTAGCAGTTGGCCGCGCTGTTGTCGCAACAGCCGCCGCTCTGGTGGAACATGAGCCCGGGGCCATGCTGCGCCTTGAGCCGATCGATCAATTCCACGGCGGCCGGTGTGGCAATGACTCTTTCAACCATGAGAGATCTCCTGAGGTCTTTCCGGAGCGAAGTGCCCCTGCCAGAACGCGGCGGATCCGGCTTGGCCGGTCCGCACGCGTTGCTTAAAAGAACCCCAGCTTGTTTTCGGAATAGCTCACCAGCAGGTTTTTCGTCTGCTGGTAGTGGTCCAGCATCATCTTGTGGGTCTCGCGCCCGATGCCCGATTCCTTGTAGCCACCGAAGGCTGCGTGCGCGGGGTAGGCGTGGTAGCAGTTGGTCCACACGCGGCCGGCCTTGATGGCGCGGCCCATGCGGTAGGCCACGTTGCCGTTGCGGCTCCACACGCCGGCGCCCAGGCCATACAGCGTGTCGTTGGCGATCGCCAGCGCCTCGGCCTCGTCCTTGAAGGTGGTCACGGCCAGCACGGGGCCGAAGATTTCTTCCTGGAAGATGCGCATCTTGTTGTGGCCCTTGAACAGCGTGGGCTGCACGTAGTAGCCGCCTTCCAGGTCACCCCCCAGGTTCGCCTGGCCACCACCGGCCAGCACCTCGGCGCCTTCCTGCTTGCCCAGGTCAAGGTACGAGAGGATCTTGGTCAGCTGCTCCTTGCTGGCCTGCGCGCCCATCATGCTGTCGGTGTCCAGCGGGTTGGCGTGCTTGATGGCGGCCACGCGCTTCAACACCCGCTCCATGAACTTGTCGTAGATGCTTTCCTGGATCAGCGCGCGGCTGGGGCAGGTGCAGACCTCACCCTGGTTGAAGGCGAACAGCACCAGGCCTTCGATGGCCTTGTCCAGAAACGCATCGTCCTTGTCCATGATGTCGGCGAAGAACACGTTGGGCGACTTGCCGCCGAGTTCCAGCGTGGCGGGAATCAGGTTGTTCGCCGCGGCCTGCGCGATCACGCGGCCGGTGGTGGTGGAGCCGGTGAACGCGATCTTGGCGATGCGCTTGCTGGTGGCCAGCGGCATGCCGGCTTCCCGGCCGTAGCCGTTGACGATGTTGAGCACACCCGGCGGCAGCAGGTCGGCGATGAGCTCGGCCAGGATCAGGATGCTGATGGGCGTGGACTCGGCGGGCTTGAGCACCACGGCGTTGCCGGCACCCAGCGCGGGCGCGAGCTTCCAGGCAGCCATGAGGATGGGGAAGTTCCAGGGAATGATCTGGCCGATCACGCCCAGCGGTTCCTGGATGTGGTACGCCACGGTGTTCTCGTCGATGTTGCTCAGCGCGCCTTCCTGCGCGCGCACGCAGCCCGCGAAGTAGCGGAAGTGGTCCACCGTGAGCGGGATGTCGGCGTTGAGCGTCTCGCGGATCGCCTTGCCGTTGTCCACGGTCTCGGCGTAGGCCAGCAGCTCCAGGTTCTGCTCGATGCGGTCGGCGATCTTGAGCAGCACGTTGGCGCGCTCGGCGGCCGAGGTCTTGCCCCAGGCATCGGCGGCGGCGTGCGCGGCGTCCAGCGCGAGTTCGACGTCTTCGGCGGTCGAGCGCGCGGCGCGCGTGTAGACCTTGCCCGAGACGGGTGTGATCACATCGAAGTACTGGCCTTTGACCGGCGCGACCCAGCGCCCGCCGATGAAGTTGTCGTACTGGGCCTTGTAGGCGATCTTGGCACCGGCGGCGCCGGGGGCTGCGTAAAGCATGTTGTCTTCCTCAGGGTGAACGTTGATGGCAAGGCCTGTGTCTTCAGGCCCTCCTCTCACTTCAAGTTCCATGCCATGGGGTTTGGCATTGAAAAACGCTGCACAGCTGCACACCTGCGCCTTCGCACTGTCCCGGAACCGCGCACACGCCCATGAGCTGTCTCAAAGCGGCACACGGGTCGCCCACCATGAAAAAGGCCACTGGTTGCGCGCGCAACCAGTGGCCTTGACGAAGACAGCGGCGCTCAGGGCGCGGTGAGCGTCAACCCGTGCTTCTGGAAGATGGCCAGCAGCTCGCCGCTGTCGCGCATCGATTTCATGGCACCCTCCAGCGCCTGGCCGAGTTCCTTGTTCTCGGCCTTGATCGCCATGCCCACGGGCCAGCCGGTGTCGGGCACGCCGCCGAGCGAGAGCATGCTCAGGCGGATGTGGCTCGGCCTCGGATCGGTGTGCGAGAGCACCGATTCGGCCTGCGCGCGCGTCACATAGGCAGCGGCGGCCTTGCCCTCCACCACGGCCTGCACCGCCTGCTCGCCGGTGTTGTGGATGCCCACCTGCGCGCGCAGCAGGCCGCCGCCGTGGCCCATCAGCGCGCTGGCCGCGCCGGCCCCGCGCTCGGCGGCCAGCGGCAGGCCCTTGAGGTCTTCGGGCGTGGCCACCTCGGCGATGCGGCGCGTGTCGTGCGCCAGCACCAGCTGCTGGCGCATGTAGGGCGCGAGGATCATCACCTGGCGGTTCTTCTGCATCAGGTAGCGGTCCACCGGCACCTGCAGCATCACGTCGGCAGGGCCGTAGCCCAGGTAGTGGCCGCGCCAGACCATGTTGCGCAGGTCGTCGTTCATGTTCTCGCCCGCGTCGAACGGGAGCAGCGCCAGCCTCAGCTGGAGCTGGCGCGCCAGCGCGGCGGCGATCGACACGTCCAGGCCGTGGAGGTCGTTGGCCGGGCCGTCGGAGAACGGCGCGTTGTCCTTGTAGACCGCCACTTTCAGCGCGCCATTCGCGCGGATTCGTTCGAGGTCGCTCAGGTCGGCCTGCGCGCGCGCCAGTGGCACGCTCGCGGCGAGCAGGGCCGCCAGCACCTGGCGGCGGTCGGGGTGGTGTTGATGGGTCGTGGTCATGCGCGTCTCCCGCCTCAGGGTTCGCGTCGGGTTTCGAGGTAGGTCTTGATCGACCAGATCGCCTCCTGCGACAGCGTGCCTTCGAATGGCGGCATGTACACGCGCCCGTCGCGCACGCGGCCCCGGCGCACGGTGGCCATGTAGTAGTCGTCCATCTCCTTGAAGCACGCGGCCTTCTTCGCCGCGTCGGCGTAACCCGAGCATTCGCCGTCGAACTTGCGCAGGTCGGGCGAGATGCCTCCGGAGATCGCTTCCAGGCCATGGCAGCGCGCGCAGTTCTGGTTGTAGGCCGAGGTGCCGATGCGCAGCGCCTCCTTGTTCGCGGGGCCGCTGCTGTAGGGGTTGGCATCGAGCCACTTGGTGCCGAGCTGCGGCAGGGTGCTGGTGTCCACCGCCTGCGGTGTCACGTCGCCATGCGCCATCACAGCGGCCACGCCGCAGGTGATGGCCAGCGCGAGCAGGCCGCGCGCGCCCCGCAAGGGAAGAGAGAAACGCGAAATCTTCATGGGTTGTCTCCGGTTCAGAAAGGGTCTTTTCCGGCATGGACAGCAAGTTGCAGGCCATGGCGCCGTGGACCGGAGCCACGCAAGGGACGGGCCCGCCCGCAGGGCCGGTCAGGCCCGTGCAAGGTGTGCCAATTTGAATCACCGGGTCGCCTGCGGTCGCACCGGATGTCACAGTCCGCCGCTTCATGGGCGCCTTGTGTGTCAACTTTGCGCGCCACGGCCTGGCCCGGGTGGTGGCCGGCTCTTTGCTAACAGCGAAAGTGAGACACCCGGGACACGCTGTTGCATCTCGGGATTAACCAGTGTTGCTCACAGGGACAGTTATGAAGAGAATTGCATGAACCCGCGCGACCAGGACGACAGCCCGTCTGACGACCCGGAGCACCCGCCACGATGGGTGCCCGACTACTGGGGGGGATTTCCCCCGGATCCAGGAGACAACATGAGTGCAGCCCTCTTCACGCCTCCCGGCGGAAGACACGATGCGCCCGCGCCCCCCGGCCCGGACGGCAACGCACCACCCGACCCCATCGGCCAGGCCCACCGCCGGTCGCAGGCGTATGGCATCGACTCGACGGACGCGCCCGATTTCTCCAGCCCTGGCGTGGGCCTGCTCAACGATGCGCGGGAAGAGAACCGATTCCTGTTCCAGCACGCCGCCCCGGTCATGGAGACGCTCTACGACCAGATCGTGAACACCCACAGCATGGTGCTGCTCACCTCCGCCAAGGGCCTGGTGCTGCATTCGCTGGGCGACACCGACTTTCTCGAAAAGGCCTCGCGCGTCGCGCTCACGCCCGGCATGGACTGGTCCGAAAAGAACAAGGGCACGAACGCGATCGGCACCGCGCTCAGCGAACAGGAAGCGCTCACGGTGCACGGCAGCCAGCACTACATGGACGCCAACAAGTTCCTCACCTGCTCGTGTTCGCCGATCTTCGATCCCTACGGCCAGGTCATCGGCGCGCTGGACGTGACGGGTGACCACCGCAGCTACCACCAGCACACGCTGGCGCTGGTGCGCATGTCGGCGCAGATGATCGAGAATCACATGTTCGCGGACATCTTCCCCAAGGCCATCCGCATCCACTTCCACACCCGCTCCGAGTTCCTGGGCACGCTGGTCGAGGGCATCGCGGTGTTCTCGCCCGAAGGCCGCTTCCTCTCGGCCAACCGCAGCGCGCAGTTCCAGATCGGCTTGCCGTTCAGCGCGCTCAAGGCCCACACCTTCTCCTCGCTCTTCGGCATGCCGATCTCGGCCCTGTTCGAGCTGTTCAGCGGTGCCATGCCCACGCCCAAGCAGCTGTGCATGCACAACGGCGTGTCGGTCTGGTGCCGCGTGAAGATCAAGGCCGCCAACCCCTGGTCGGGCGGTGGCAAGCCCACCGGCGCCGCGCCCGACGCGGCACCTGCTTGCGCCACCGCCGCGGCCGAGCCGCTCAAACCCACCGGCCGCAAGATGCAGTTCTCCTCGCTGCAGTACCTCGACACGGGCGACCCCCAGGTGTCGGCGGTGATCCACAAGCTGCGCCGGGTCTCGGGGCGCGACATCCCGGTGATGATCCTGGGCGAGACCGGCACCGGCAAGGACCTGCTGGCCCAGGCCATCCACGGCGATTCCACGCGCTCGGCGCAGCCCTTCGTGTCGGTGAACTGCGCCTCGATCCCGGACACGCTGATCGAGTCCGAGCTGTTCGGCTACGAAGAAGGCGCCTTCACCGGCGCGCGCAAGAAGGGCTCCATCGGCAAGATCCTTCAGGCCCACGGCGGCACGCTGTTCCTCGACGAGATCGGCGACATGCCCAAGCACCTGCAGGCCCGCCTGCTGCGCGTGCTGCAGGACCGCAAGGTCAGCCCGCTGGGCGCGGGCAAGGAGGTGGAGGTGGACGTCACGGTGATCAGCGCCACGCACAAGAACCTCAAGGACATGATCGCGCGCGGCGATTTCCGCGAAGACCTCTACTACCGCCTCAATGGTCTGGTGGTGCGCCTGCCCGCGCTGCGCGAGCGCACGGACTTCGAACTGGTGGTGCACAAGATCCTCAAGGCGCTGTGCGACCAGGGCCAGCAGATCGGCATCGCGCCCAACGTCATGGCGCTCTTCAAGCGCTACCAGTGGCCGGGCAACTTCCGCCAGCTGCACAACCTGCTGCGCACCGCCGTCGTGATGGTCGGCAGTGACGGCGTGATCGACGTGGCGCACCTGCCCGACGATTTCCTCGACGAACTCGAACACGCCCAGGCCGCCGATGCGGCGCAGGGCGGCCTGGCCGAGTCCTTCGGCACCGCCCCGGGCAGCGAGCCGCTGCCACCGCCCGCGCCGCTGAGCGAGGTGGCACCCGGCGATGGCCAGCGCCTGCAGGACGTCACGCTCAGCGCCATGGCGCAGATGCTGCGCCTGCACAAGGGCAATGTGTCGGCGGCGGCGAAGGCGCTGGGCGTCTCGCGCAACACCATCTACCGCAAGAAGGACCAGCTGCCGCCTGACCTGCTGGGCTGAGGCCGCGCGAGCGTCACCAGAGCAGCTTCACACCCACGCTGCCGTTCACGCCGCTGCGGGTGCGCGCGCCGCCCGCCATGTCCCACAGCTTGCCAAGCTCGCCGTACACGCTGGTGCGGGCGCTCACCCGCCAGCTGGCGCCCGCCGTGAGCTCGCTGCTGGTGCCGCCGGTGCGGCTGCGGATGTCGGTGCCGCCGCCCGTGCCGACGAAGCGGGTGATGTCGGTGCCGTTGCTGCGCTTGTGGAGGTTCAGGCCGCCATGGATTTGCAACGGTCCGGGTCCGATGTCCCACTGGCCCTTGATGCGCGCGCCCACGCGGGCGATCCAGCCCCCGTCGATGTCCTGCTCGATGCCGGCGTTGCTGATGGTGTTGCTGTCCAGTTTCACGCGCTGGTAGGCGATCTGGAACTGCGGCTCGAGCACCCAGCGCGGCGCCAGCGCCAGGGCCCGCCCCACTTCGATCGAGGCCACGAGGCTGTCGCCCTTGCCGGTGCTCGCCAGCCCCGTGGACGCGTGCGCGGTGTAGCGGTGGTCACCCACCTGCAGCACGCCGTCGACATACAGCCCATCCGCGGGCAGCCAAGTGGCGTAGCCACCCAGGTACTGGCTGCGCAGGTCGTTGCGGCCCGCGGCGTAGTTCACCTCGCCGCTGGCCAGGCCATGGACCTTCATGTCGCTCCCGAGCTTGCCCACGTAGACGCCGGTGCGCCACAGGGCATGGCCCCACAGGTCGGTGCCGGTCTGGAAACCGCGGATGCGCCCGTGGCTGGTGGGGCTGACGGTGCCCTGCTGGGCGATGTCGCGGTTCACGTTGAAGATCCGGCCCCAGGCCTGGCGTTCGCCGCCGCTGGCACCGTCCTTGGCGGCGCGCGGCTCGCCCACGCGCTGCTGCCGATCGGCCAGCATGGCGATGTCCAGGGAACGGAATTGCTCGGGCACCACGGCGTACAGCGAGGCCTCGCTGCGGTAACCCGTGGAGCGCAGGTACCAGTTCTCGCCCGCGCCGCTGGCGTCGCCCGCATGCAGTTGGTAGGCGTAGGCGCCGCCGCCCACCTGGCCGCCGGCCAGGCTGAAAGCGTTGCGGGTGGTCTGGGCCGTCGTGGTCGCGCCGCCCGTGGCGCTGACCACTTCGATGCCGTCGCCCGTGGTGGGCGCGCCCAGACTGCCGAGGTTGGTGATCCGCAGTGGCGTGGTGCCCGTGGCGCTGGCCGTGGGACCCGCGAACACCAGGGGAGCGCCGGCCGGTCCGACGCCCAGGTTCATGGTGCCGCCGAGGCCCACATAGGCGCCGGTCAGCGTGAGTGTGGCGCCCGACAGCGACACCGTGCCGGCGTTGCTCAGGCGGGTCAACGTCTGGTCGAAGCGGTCCAGGTCCAGCGTGCCTGCGGCGGCGACGGTGTGGGCCGAGTTGGCGCTGAACACCTGGGCCGCGCCCGCGCGAAGCGTGCCGCCGGCCACGGTGGTGGCACCCGCATAGGTGCTGGCACCGCGCAGCGTGGTCGTGCCGCCGCCCAGGTGGTTCAGGGTGACGCTGCCGGTGATGGGCGCGGTGAAGTCGTGGGCACTGGCGTTGTGGTTGAAGTTCAGCACCGCCGTGCCGGCGCCGCCGTTGACGACCGAGGCGAGCACCGTGCCCGGGGCGATGGCCGCGTCTCCCGCGGCCGCACCGATGTTCAACGTGGCAACGCCACTGGCGTTCGTGGCCAGGTTGAGCGCGGCAGCGCCGCCGTTGGCCGAAAGCAGCCCGCCGTCGGACACACGCAGGCTCGCCGTGCCCGATGCACCCAGGGTGATGGCGCCCAGGGTGGTGCCGAGCCGGGAGCCCGCGCCGGTCACGACACCGGTGAAGCCTCCGGGCATCGAGCCCAGCTGGATCGCTGCCCGGGTCTCCAGGTGACCACCGTTGGACACTTCGAGCGTGCCGCGCTGGTGAATGTACGAGACCCCTGAGGTCATGGCCGAGCCCGCGCCGCTGACGAGCACGTGGGCCACGCCGCCGTTGGATACCGTGGCCGAGGGACCGCCGAAGCGGATCCCGGATGGCCCGGTGGAGACAAGCACACCACCATCGAGCACGCGAATGTGGGCCTGCCCTTCAAGACCTTGAAGCAAGACCGTCCGGACGTTGGTGCCCGCACCTCGCACGGTGAGCGTGCCGATGGTGCCAGCCGTGTTGCCGACCTGCAAAGTGCCGGCCAGGCCGGAAACGCCGTAGGACGCGCCGGGCTGCAAAACCAGGGCCCCGCCGGCCACCGACTCGATGGCGATCTGCCAACCGTTGCTGTTGATCGTCACGCCCCCTTGCACCGGCGGCAGCGCGGTGGTGAGGGTGAAGGCCGCGGTCAAATTGATCGTGGAAGCGGGATCCCCGCTGGCATTCGCCGCGTGGATTGCCGCCGCCAACTCCGTTTCGTTGGCGGCCGTGAACGTGGCGGCCTGCGAGAGGCCGCAAGTGACCCATGCGGCCAGGGCCACGGCTGTGTCACGTGGATTCATCGGTTGACCCCCTGTCATGAAAAAATTTCCGCTCTCGAAAAAGCAGCGGTCCAGCGATGCTGGCTCTTATATTGACGACCGATACTGGAAAAACCTTAATCGCCGTCGGTCTGCTGCATCCACAGCGGCTCCAGCTCGCGCCAAGCGCGCTGCACGTTGAAGTCCTGGCGCTGCGCGTGGCCGACCGAATGGCGCCATTCGGGCATCGCGACGGCAGCGCTCTCGCCGGCGTGGCGCCCCTGGTCCATGGCGCTCAGCACCTGATCGCGCAAGGCCTGCAGGTAGGCCCTGGTGCCGGCGAGGGCCACGGGCGCCTGCTCGCCCTGCGCGCTGGACACCACCACGCCGATCACGTGGCGCGGCCTCAGCGCCTGCAAACGGTCCAGCGCGGCGAGCCAGCCGTCCACACTGCCCTGCGCGAGTTCGGGCAGGCGCTCGCCGTACACCAGGCCGCCCGCCCACAACACGCCCTGCTGCGCGTGCCAGAGCACCAGGTCGCTCTCGGTGTGCCCCTGCTCCACGCGCATCACGCGCAGGCGCTGCGAGCCCACCGCCAACACCTCGCCTTCGATCAGGCTGCGCGTGGGCCACACGATGGCCGTGCCCGCCATGGCCTGCGCGCCGGCACGTTCGATGAGGCTTTGCAGGCAGGCCGGGCAGCGTTGCTCCATCGCCCGGCGCGTGCCCTCGGTGGCGAGCACCGTGGTCTGGCCGGTCTCGATGCGGTCGGCCCAGGCGCCATTGGCCAGCACGTTCTCGGCGTGCGCGTGGGTGTTGACGATCCAGCGCACCTGCACCCCGAAGCGGCAGGCCAGCGAGGCGCGCACGCGCTCGCCGTGCCGATGGCTCGGGCCGGGATCCACCAGCAGCGCCTCACCGCCGTCGATCAGCACCGAGGTCGGCACCACATGGCCGGCGTTGTCGGGCGACACCTCCTGCGGCACCGGCGGCGACCAGGCCCACACGCCCGGTGCCACGGTCTGCCAGAGCACGCCGTCCGGGCAGTCGCTGCCCTGTGCGTTCACGGAGACACACAGTGCGAACAGCAAGGCGCCCACCGCTCTCATGGCAACGGGCGCCTCACGCACGCGCGCAGACACGCTAGCATCGCCGGCTCGCCACCGAGGTGGCCGCTGGGCGGCAGGTGCAACACCACCGGGCCGCCCAACCGCCGGCCCCGCGCGGCCCAGCGGACGCTGTTGGCCGGTGGGCAGATCGCGTCGAAGCGCCCATGCACCCAGTCCACCGGGATGCCCTCGCGCGCGAGCAGCGCCACCGCGCGGTCCAGCCCGCCCGGGCGCATGAAACCCCGGTGCAGCAGGTAGTGCGCCTGCACCCGGTAGCGGGCCCGGGCCGCGCGGTCGCTGCGGTGTACACCGGGCTGGCGCAGGCGCGCCAGCGCGCGCCGCTGCTGGCGCTGCAGGCCGGCCCATTCACGGCGGATCGGGTTCGCCCAGGGCGAGCCGGTGTGTGCCGCGTGGCGCAGGCTGCGCCGCAGGCCATGCGCCGCATCGGCGGTTTCGCGCAGGCCCCACCCGCGCCACGCGCGCAGCGATGCAACACCGGGTGTACCGTTTTGAATCAGTTGTCTCAGCCGTTGCAGCGCCACCGGCACACCGTCACCCACGCGCACCGGCCAGAGCGCGGCCGGCGCTCTCAGGGTTTGCCCTCGCTTGGCCGACGGCAACAGCAGGCCTCCGATCTCACGGCGCGTGAGCGCGAAGGCACCGCGCAGCACCAGGCGCTGCACGCGCGCCGGGTGCCGCTGCGCATACGCCAGCGCCACCACCGTGCCCCAGGAACCCGCCAGCACCGACCAGCGTTCGATGCCCAGTTGCTCGCGCAGCCGCTCCAGATCGGCCACCAGCGCGAGGGTGTGGTTGCCCTGCGTGCGGCCGCGCGGCCGCGAGGCGCCGGCACCGCGCTGGTCGGGGGCGATCACGCGCTGGCGGCGCAGGTCGAAGGGCCGCAGCATGCCGGGCTGGCAGGCGCCGCCCGGCCCGCCGTGCAGCAACAGCCAGGGGTCGCCGTGCGCCGCGCCGAGCTCGCGCCAGGCCATGCGGTGCAGGCCGCCGACGGGCAGGCGCCTGGGTGCTGGCCAGGGAGTGGCGTTCGAGGGCTTTTGCATGGCATCGATATTGCTGTTCAGGGTCGCGGCCGGTGTGGCGATGGTGCCATCCGGCTTGCAGACATGTTTCATGCCAACCCTTTCTGGAGAACGACCATGCAATGGACCACCCCGGCCTTCACCGACCTGCGTTTCGGCTTCGAGATCACGATGTACATCGCCAACCGCTGATCGATCGATCCGCCAGCGCACGTGTGAACAGCGCGTGCGCTTTTTTTGACCCCTCACCTTCCACCATCGACCATGCGCATCCGGGTTCTGGGCTCTTCCGCCGGCGGCGGTTTCCCGCAATGGAACTGCAATTGCCCCAACTGCGACGGCCTGCGCCGCAGAAAGGTCATGGCCCACGCGCGCACGCAATCGTCGATCGCGGTGAGCGCCAACGAGGTGGACTGGCTGCTGGTCAACGCCTCGCCCGACATCCTCAGCCAGATCCGCGACACGCCGGAACTGCAGCCCGCGCGCGCGGTGCGCGACAGCGGCATCGCCGCCGTGCTGCTGATGGACGCGCAGATCGACCACGTCACCGGCCTGCTGATGCTGCGCGAGCGCGCTGCCGCGCTGCCGCTGCTGGCCACGCCCGAGGTGCTGTCCGAGCTGGACAGCGGCTTTCCCATCACCCGCCTGCTCTCGCACTACTGTGGCGTGGCGCCCCACCCGGTGCCCACCGACGGCCGCATGTTCACCGCGCCCGGGCTGGAGGGCATCGAGCTGCAGGCCGTTCCGCTCGCGTCCAAACCGCCACCGTACTCGCCGTTCCGCGGCAACCCGCGCCCGGGCGACAACATCGGCCTGGTGTTGCGCAACCCGCAGAGCGGCGCGCGCGTGTTCTACGCGCCCGGCCTGGGCGAGGTCACGCCCGAGCTGCTGGCGCTCATGGCCACCTGCGCCGTGGTGCTGGTGGACGGCACCTTCTGGAGCGGCGACGAGATGCAGCGGCTGGGCCTGTCGCCCAAGGCCGCGGCCGACATGGGCCACCTGCCACAGAGCGGGCCCGGCGGCATGATCGAACACCTGGCGCGCCTGCCCGTGACCACGCGCAAGCTGCTGATCCACGTCAACAACACCAACCCCATCCTGATCGAGGACTCGCCCGAGCGCGACGAGCTCACCCGCCGGCGCATCGAGGTGGCGCGCGACGGCATGGACATCCGCTTCTGAGCGCGGGCACGCCATGGACATCGCCACCACCTCGCCCCCCCGCACCGGCCTGCCGGCCTGGACGCGCACCGAATTCGAGGCCCAGCTGCGCGAGAAGGGCCGCTCGTACCACATCCACCACCCGTTCAACGTGCGCATGAACAGCGGCGGCTGCACGCCCGACGAACTGCGCTGCTGGGTGGCCAACCGCTTCTACTACCAGATCTGCATCCCGCGCAAGGACGCGGCCATCCTCGCCAACATGCCCGACCGCGCGCACCGCCGGCTGTGGATCGAGCGCATCCTCGACCACGACGGCCACGGCGATCACGCGGGCTCCGCCGCCGGCGGCATCGAGGCCTGGACGCGGCTGGGCGAAGCCGTGGGCCTTGCGCGCGAGGACCTGTGGTCGCTGCAGGGCGTGGTGCCCGCCGTGCGCTTCGCCTGCGATGCCTACGTGAACTTCGCCGCCAGGGCGCCCTGGCAGGAAGCGGTGTGCTCCTCGCTCACCGAGATGTTCGCGCCCCAGATCCACAAGGACCGCCTGGCCAGTTGGCCCACGCACTACCCCTGGATCGAGGCCGAGGGGCTGGCCTACTTCCGCAACCGCATCCCGCTGGCCGGGCGCGACGTGGAACACGGCCTGCGCGTGACGCTGCAGCACTTCGACACCCGCGAGACCCAGCATCGCGCGCTGGACATCCTGCAGTTCAAGCTGGACGTCCTTTGGAACATGCTCGATGCCATCGAGAAGGCCTGCCAATGAACACCTTGTCGAACCATCCCAAGCTCTCGCGGCGCTTCCGCCTGCAGTACGAGCCCGCGCAGGAGCGCTGGGTGCTGCTCTACCCCGAGGGCATGGTGCAGCTCAACGAGAGCGCGGCCGAGATCCTGAAACGCTGCGATGGCGAGCGCACGTTGGCCGCCATCGTGGAGGATCTGGAGACCACGTTTTCCATCCAGGGCATTGGCCGCCAGGTGAAGGACCTGATCGAGGAAGGAGGCCGCCGTGGCTGGATCGATTGAACCGCCCGGCCCGCCCCTGTGGCTGCTGGCCGAGCTCACCTACCGCTGCCCGCTGCACTGCGTGTTCTGCTACAACCCCACGCAGCACGCGCGCATCCCGCAGGAGCTGGGCACCGCGCAGTGGGTGGACGTGATGCGCCAGGCGCGCGCGCTGGGCGCGGCGCAACTCGGTTTCTCGGGCGGTGAGCCGCTGCTGCGCGACGACCTGGAAGAGCTGGTTCAGGAGGCGCACGCGCTCGGCTACTACACCAACCTCATCACCTCGGGCGTGGGCCTGACCGATGCGCGCGCCACGCGCCTGAAGGCCGCCGGCCTTGACCACGTGCAGCTCTCGTTCCAGGACAGCACGCGCGAACTCAACGACTTCCTGAGCCACACGCGCACCTTCGAGCTCAAGCAGAAGGTCGCGCGCATCATCAAGTCGCACGACTGGCCGATGGTGATGAACTGCGTGCTGCACCGGCACAACCTGCCGCATGTGGGCCAGATCATCGAGATGGCGCTGGACCTGGGCGCGGAGTACCTCGAACTCGCCAACACGCAGTACTACGGCTGGGCCTGGGTCAACCGCGACCACCTCATGCCCACGCACGAGCAACTGGTGGAAGCCGAAGCGGTGGTGAACCGCTACCGCGAGCAGATCGGCTCGCGCTGCCGGCTGCTGTTCGTGGTGCCCGACTACTTCGAGCAGCGCCCCAAGGCCTGCATGAACGGCTGGGGTTCGGTGTTCCTCTCGGTCGCGCCCGACGGCCTGGCCATGCCCTGCCACAACGCGCGCAACCTGCCTGGCCTGGCCCTGCCCAATGTGGCGCACACGCCGCTGGCCGACATCTGGCGAACCAGCCAGGCCTTCAACGCCTACCGGGGCGACGGCTGGATGAAGCCACCCTGCCGCGACTGCGACGAACGCCACAAGGACTTCGGTGGCTGCCGCTGCCAGGCCTTCCAGATCACGGGCGACGCGGCGCAGGCCGACCCGGTGTGCAGCAAGTCCCCGCACCACGACAAGGTGGTGCAACTCGTGAAGCAGGCGCCCACGCAACGCCACATCCCCATCATGTTCCGCAGCGACACCGAGTCGCGCGGCCTGCACCCCGAGGTGCCGGCATGAACACCGCCACCGGCCACCACCGCATGCTGGGCGCGGCGGTGGTCAGCCACCTGCCGGTGCTGCGGCGCGGCCCATTCGCGCTGGAGCACGCGCCGCACGGTCTCTTCCTGCTGTGGCTCGCCTTCATGGGCCTGCTGGGTTTCGGCGCCCTGCTGCTGTGGCAGGCCGGCGCCTGGCACCGGCTGGTGCACGCCGACCCCACGGGCCTCACCGTGGCCATCGTGCTGCTGTTCATCGGCGGCTCGCTCTGGGCCGGCCGCCGCGCCTGGGTGCTGGGCGAACAGCGCCTGCGGCAGGACGCCGCGCGCGAAGACCCGCTGGACACCTGGAGCGCCGAATACCGCGCCGGCTGTGCCCGGCCCGGCGCCGACCCCTCGGTCTGGCTGCAGGTGCTGGGCGAGCGCGCGCACGGCCCGCACGAGATGGCCTGGTGGCTCAACGGCATCCAGCTCAAGCTCGGTCTGCTCGGCAAGGTGATCGGCTTTTCCATCCTCGCGCTGCAGCTCGGCGAGGTGCAGAGCTTCGATGCCAGCCAGTCCACCCAACTGCTCAGGAACCTCACCGGCGGCCTGGGCATCGCGCTGCTGACCACGGTGACGGGCCTCGCCGGCAACATCCTGCTGGGACTGCAGCTCATGCGGCTGGACCGTTTCGCCGACGCGCTCATCGCCGACACGCTGGCCACCACGCCGACCCCGGAGGCCCGCGATGGCGATCGGCCGAGCGGTCCGTGACACCGAGACCGACCCGTTCTACGACATGTTGTTCAACATGCTGATCGCGTTCGTCTTCTGTTTCGTCATCGCGCTGCTCGCCTTCAACCCCAAGGCGCGCAAGAGCGGCGACATCCCGGCCAAGGCCGAGTTCATCGTCACCATCTCCTGGCCCGACAACAACCCCAACGACGTGGACGCCTGGGTCAACGAACCGGGCGGCAAGACGCTGTGGTTCCGCCAGCGCGACGCCGGCATGCTGCACCTGGACCGCGACGACCGGGGCGCGAAGAACAACAGCGTGATCGTCAACGGCCGCGAGATCCGCAGCCCGGTGCGGCAGGAGATCGTCACGCTGCGCGGCCTGGTGCCGGGCGAGTACGTGGTGAACGCGCACTACTACGACTCGCGCGACCAGCAGCCGGTGGACGTGTCGGTGGCGGTGGTGAAGGTGAACCCGCAGGCCGAGATCGTCTACACCGGCACGCAGCAGATCCCGCGCAAGGGCGACGAGCGCACGCTGGTGCGCTTCACCCTCGACGAGGCCGGCACCGTGACCGACCTCAACACCCGGCCGCTGGCCATCGTGCAGCGCACCGGCCTCTGACCCCCCGCTTCCCATGATCCCCTCCATCTCGTCCCAACTGCTGTGGCTGGTGCTGGTGTACGCGCTGCTGGCCTTCCTGTTGCTGTGCCTGCTGCTGGCCACGCGCTGGCACTGGGGCGTGAAGCTGGGCGCGGTGCTGCTGGTCAGCGGCTTCTACGCGCTGAGCCACGCCACGTTGCAGGGCATCGCGGGCTGGCCGAGCGACGACGCCCTGCCCCCGCGCTTCGTGCTGCTCTCGGCGGTGTTCGACGAACCCAGCCCGGGCCGGGGCCACGCCGGCGCGATCTACATCTGGGTCAACCCCATGAAGGACAACCAGCCGCTGGCGATGCCGCGCGTGCACCGCCTGCCCTATGAGAAGGACCTGCACCGCATCCTGGGCGACGGCCTGCGCAAGGCGCGCGACGGCAACACGCAGATGGGCAGCACCGAGCCGGTACCGGGCACCGGCGGCTTCGCCTGGCTGCGCCCGGCCGGCAACGACCGGCTGCAGATCAAGCTGAGCGACCTGCCGCGCGCGCAGTTACCGGAAAAATGAAACCGTCCCTGTTCGCGCTGCCGCTGGCCTGCCTGGCGCTGCCCGGCTGCCGGCCCGCACCTGTCGACGCCTGGTTCCCGCTGGTCGAAGGCGAGCGCATGGTCTACGCCGTGGCGGTGGAAAGCGACGAGTCGCCGCCGCCCGAGGAATGGACGCTGACCGTGCAGGGCTCGCAGACCCTCGACGGCCAGCGCGTGATGCCGCGCCACCATTCCGCCGGCGTGAGCTACTACCTGCGCAGCAACGAGCAGGGCGTGCAGCGCTTCGCCACCCGCACCGACATCGACCGCGAACCCACGCCCGACAAGGAGCCGATGTGGGTGCTGAAGGCACCGTACGCAGTGGGCACCGAATGGACCACGCCCACCGTGCCCTACCTGATCCTGCGCCGCAACGAGCACCCGCGCGAGCTGCGCTACACGCACAAGGCGCTGATGGGCTGGCGCATCGAGGCGGTGGACGACGAGGTGACCACCCCCACCGGCACGCACAAGCCCTGCCTGCGGGTCGTGGGCCGCGCGAAGCTCAACCTCTTCACCGACCCGGTGAACGGCTTCACCGACGTGCCGCTCACCAGCCGCGAGTGGTACTGCCAAGGCAAGGGCCTGGTGAAGTTCGAGCGCGAGGAGCCGGTGCCGCCGGGGTTTCTGGTTGGCGGGCGCTTGACGGCGGTGTGGGTCAGGTAGCCCGGCCGGCCTGCGCGGCGCGCTGGTACAGCGCCTCGGCCCGGGCCGGGTTGCGCGGCTCGCCCAGGCCTTCTTCGGCCAGCACGCCGAGCATGAACAGGGCCTCGGCGTTGCCCGCCTCGTCGGCCAGCGTCGCCCAGATCTCGCGCGCCTGGGCGTAGCGGGCCAGCCGGAATTCGGCCTGGGCCCGGTACCGCGCGTCGCCCACGCTGGAGAGCACGGCGAGGGCCGCACCCAGCAGGGTGCGGGGGTGGCACAGATCGGTCTGCGCGCTCATGGCATGAACAGGTGCGTGGCCGCCGCGCTCAGGGCTTGACCGTGAGCACCCAGGTCGAGAGGGTCTTGAGGTCGGCGGCGCTCAGGCTGGGATGGCCCGGCATGGGCACGCGGCCCCACTTGCCTTTGGAGCCGTTCTGGATCGACTGCGCGAGCGAGGCCGCGGCGTCCTTGTCGCCCGCGTATTTCTCGGCGATGGCACTGAAGGCCGGGCCGACCACCTTGTCGGCGTTGGCGTGGCAGCTGTAGCAGCCGCTGGCTTTGGCAAGCTCCACGGCGGCCACGTCGGCGGCGGTGGCGTGCTGGGCCAGGCCGGCCAGCACGGTGGGAAGGATCAGGAGGTAACGCATGGCGGGCACCGGAGAAAAAGGAACTGGAAAAAAGGGGTGGCATGGCCTTCGCCAGGCCACCCCCAACACCACATCACTTCATGAGCTTGAACGTCCAGACGGAGCCGCCCTGTTCGAGGAAGTTGACCTTCTTGGCCACTTCACCGCCCCACAGCGGCACGGCACCGCCCCAGCCCGAGACCACGCTGACGTACTGCTCGCCGCCCTCGGTCCAGGTGATGGGGGGCGCGACCACGCCGGAGCCGGTCTGGAACTGCCACACCACCTTGCCGGTCTTGGCGTCGGCGGCTTTCAGGTAGCCCTCGGGCGTGCCCCAGAACACGAGGTCGCCGGCGGTGAGCACACCGCCCCACAGCGGCGCGCTGTTCTTCACTTCCCAGGCCACCTTGCCGGTCTTGGGGTCGATCGCGCGCAGCGAACCGATGTGGTCGTCGAACAGCGGCTTGATGGTGAAGCCCGCGCCCAGGAAGGCCGCGCCCTTCTTGTAGGTGATGGGCTCGTTCCAGATCTCCATGCCCCATTCGTTGGTGGGCACGTAGAACAGGCCGGTCCTGGGGCTGTAGGCCATGGGCATCTGGTTCTTGCCGCCCAGGAAGCCTGGCGCGGAAAACACCGCCTTGCCCTTGGCACCGTCGCCGCCGGCGGCGGTCGGGTCACCCGGGCGGTTGGTGTCGTCGAAGTTGGGGCGGCCGGTCTTGAGGTCGATGCCGGTGGCCCAGGTCACTTTCTTCACGAACGGGAAGGCGTTGACCAGCTTGCCGGTGGCGGCGTCGTTCACGTAGAAGAAGCCGTTGCGGTCGGCCTTGGCGCCCATGCGCTTGCCGTCCATGTCGAAGGTGACGAATTCGTTGACGCCGTCGTAGTCCCAGCCGTCGTTGGGGGTGCTCTGGTAGTGCCAGACGATCTTGCCAGTCTTCACATCGATCGCCACGGTGGAGGCCGAGTACAGGTTGTCGCCCTTGCGCACGTGGCTGTTCCAGGGGCCGGGGTTGCCGGTGCCGAAGTAGGCCAGGCCGGTCTTGGGGTCGTAGGTGCCGCCCAGCCAGGTGGCCGCGCCGCCGGTCTTCCAGGTCTCGCCCGGCCAGGTGGCGTTGGTGGTGCCGGTGATGCCGTTTTCCTTGCCGTCCTTGTAGCCCATGTGGCCTTCGACGACCGGGCGCGTCCACACCATCTTGCCGGTGCGCGGGTCGCGCGCTTCCACGCGGCCGACCACGCCGAACTCACCGCCCGAGACGCCCGTCATCAGCAGGCCCTCGGCGATCAGGGGCGCGGCGGTGTAGCTGTAGCCGGCGGCGTAGTCGTCGATCTTCTCGCGCCACACCACCTTGCCGGTGTTCTGGTCGAGCGCGACCAGCTGTGCGTCGAGCGTGCCGAAGATCACCAGGTTGTCGTACAGCGCGGCGCCGCGGTTGATCACGTCGCAGCAGGGCATGATGCCTTCGGGCAGGCGGTGCTCGTACTTCCACAGCTTTTCGCCGGTCTTGGTGTTGACCGCGTAGATGCGCGAGTAGGACGCGGTCACGAACATCTTGCCGTTGTGCACCAGCGGTTGCGACTGCTGGCCGCGCTGCTTCTCGCCCCCGAACGACATGGACCACACTGGCACGAGCTTGCTGATGTTGCGCTCGGTGATGCCGCTCAGCGTGGAGTGGCGCTGGCCCTGGGTGCCCAGACCCCAGCTCAACACGTTGTCGGGGGTCTTGGCGTCGTCGGCGATCATCGCGTCGGTCACGCCCTGGGCGCTCACGTGGGCGGTGGCGGCCAGAATCATCAGGCTCAATAGGGTGCGTTTCACAGTGTGTCTCCTGCTCGTTCGTGGATGTGTGATGCCTGCGACCGAGCACCATGCCCGGCCGCCCGTGAACACCCCGGCCCTGCGGCCGTCGGGGTTTGCACAGACAGCAAATGGCAACATCCATGCCAGCGCTTTTGAGCGGTTTTGCGGCCTGAAATGCGCCACTCCCGGGCCTCGCGGCGGGTCGCGGCTGTGACACTGTTCAGAAACGAATCAACCCCTGCAACAGGGTTCAGCGCGAGCGCGAATCCAGCGCCCGCTGTTCGTACTGCGGGTACCACTGCGCGAGGCTGCGGTGCAGCTCGGCGGGCTGCGCGGCCCAGCCGGCAAAGCGCGCGGGCACCGGCGTGCGCAGCAGCTCGCTGAGGTCCAGGCCTTGTTCGGCGCTGTCCTGCATGAGCGTGGTGAGCCAGCGCAGCCAGTCGCGCGTCTGCTGCACGCCCACCGGCCCGCTGTGCACCGGGCCGTGGCTGGGCACGACCTGCCGCACCTCGTCCGCGGCCAGCCATTGCGCCAGCGTGTCCAGGCTGGCCAGCCACGCGGCGGGGTCGGCGTGGGGCGTGGTGGGCACGCGCTCGGCGAACACCAGGCCGCCGGCGAACAGCACCCCGGTGCGGCGGTCGATCAGCACCAGGTCGTCGCCAGTGTGACCACTCAGGCGCCGCAGTTCGAGCGTGTGCGTGCCCAGCCGCAGGGTCTGCGATTCGACCGCCTCGCGCGCGGGCGTGGGCTCGGTGCCCTTCATCCAGTCGCCGCACAGGCGGTAGAGGTTGTCGGCGTAGGCCGCTCCCTCTGCGCGCATGCCCGCGATGCTGCCGGCCAGGGCCTGCGTGGGGCGGTCGGCCCAGGCCTGGTTGCCGAAGAAGTAGTCGGGGTGCAGGTTGAGGTTGAAGACGTGGCGCACCGGCTCGCGCGTGAGCCGCTCGATGGCGCGGCGCTGCTGCTCGCCGTAGCCGCGCGAAGGACCGGTGTTGACCACCACCACGCCCTCGCCCGTGGCGATGAAGGCGGTGTTGATGATGTTGCAGCCGTTGGCGCGCGAGAAGTCGGCCACCGCGCCTTCGATCACCCAGGTGTGTTCGGCGATCTGGCGCGGCCGCAGGCCGTGGTCGAGCTGTGCGTGCGCCGGGGCAGCCCACAGCGCCAGCATCCACGGCACCATGCGCCAGGCCTTCACGCGGCCACCTCGGCGTCGATGCGGTTGCCGTTGTTGTCGCGCCCGGTCAGCCGGAAACCGCCGGCGTGCTGCGGCGGCAGCTCGAAGGTGAGCAGGGGGTTTTCCGACACCGGCTCGTGCAGGGCCAGGCGCCACCAGGCCTGGCCCGCGCTGTCCACCAGCTGCAGCTGCTCGATGTAGAACGCGGGGATGCCCGCGACCAGGCCGGTGTCCATCGGGTGCATCACGCGCACGCGCAGGCGGCGGCTGCCTTCGATCACATTCGGGAAGAAGCGCGCCTGCACCTGGTTGAGCGTGCGGCTCCACGAGCCGTCGGCGCGCGTGGCGCCGGGCACCGTGCAGCCCCCACCGGCGGCCTGCACCCAGGTGCCGCCCACGTGCCAGCGGCCGTCTGCCGTCTGCACCATGGCGCGCACCGGCGAGGCCTGTTCCATGCGGATGCGGAACGCGAGCATGGGCAGCGCGCGCAAGGGCTCGAAGGCCAGCACCTCGCGCACCGGGTTGCGGTCCACCACCACCAGGATGCGCGCCACACCGCCGCCCGTGCGCGACAGGCCGCGCGCGTCCACCAGCAGTGGCACATTCATCGCGTCGTCGGCGAAGGCCGGGCCGCGCACCAGCACCGCGTCGGAAAACACCATGGGCGCATCGCGCAGGTACTGCCGGCGCAGCGTGGGCCACTGCATCGAGCCCAGCGGGTCGCCCCCGGTGGGGTCGTCCGCGGCCCACAGCGGTGGCGCGCCCAGCAGGCCACCCCACACCAACGTTCGACGCCGCAGCATGCTCAGCCCCCTCCTTTCTGCCGGATGAAACCGCGCTGCGGGTCGTAGCCCCAGAGTGCGAGGACGAAGAACACGGCAGTGCACCCCAGCACCACGGCCCAGGCCATGGCGTTGAACTTCCCCATCATCGCAAAGCGCATGGCCTCCACCGCGTGGGTGAAGGGGTTGAACGCCGCGATCTTCAGCAGCCAGTAGGCGCCCGACTCCTCCAGCTTCCACAGCGGGTACAGCGCCGGGCTGATGAAGAACATCGGGAAGATCACGAAGTTCATGGTGCCGGCGAAGTTCTCCAGCTGCTTCACGTACACCGAGAGCACGAGTCCCAGCGCGGCCAGCATCGCGGCGGCGCAGGCCATGGCCAGCAACAGGCCCGGCAGGTTCGCCCACGCCAGCTCGACGCCGAAGGCCAGCGCGATCAGCAGGAACACCGCCATCTGCAGCACCGAGAGCACGGTACTGCCCAGCAGCTTGAAGGCCAGCAGCCAGCCGCGCGCCAGCGGCGCGGTGAGCAGCAGGCGCATCACACCCATCTCGCGGTCGTACACCATGGAGAGCGAGCTCTGCATGCCGTTGAACAGCGCCACCATGCCCAGCAGGCCAGGCACCATGTAGACCTGGTATTCGATGTAGGTCTCGTAGGGCGGGATGATGGCCACGCCGAACACGTTGTGGAAACCGGCCGAGAACACCACGAACCACAGCAGCGGCCGCACCAGCGCCGAGCCCAGGCGCGTGGGCTGGCGCAGGAAGCGCCCCAGCTCGCGACCGACCACGGCGCGCAGCGCGCGCGCCAGGTGCAGCGGCAGCGAGGGTGCGGCCAGAGGGCTCAGGGGCGTTGCCGGCATGCGGTCTCCGCTTCGTCCACGCCCAGCGTGTCCAGCACGTCCTTGGGGTGCAGCACGCCGTCCAGCGGTGCCACGCCCACCACGCCGTCGATGTGGCTCAGAAACACGGGCTGGCGCAACTGCCCGTCCCAGGCACGGAAGGACAGGCGCGGGCCCTTGAAGCCGTCGATGAAGACGCTGCCACCGCGCAGCTTCTTCAACTGCTGGGCCACGGGCGCCCTGGGGTCGTCCACCAGCACCGCCGCCACCGCGCGGCCTGCCACCCAGGCCGACCAGTCGTGCGACTGCATGGGGCGTTGCGCAAGCTTCTGAAACCGGCGCGAGAGCTGTGGCCCGCCGTTGCGCTCCCACTGCGCGTGCCAGGCGCTGGCCACCAGGCCATTGGCGCCGACCACCGGGCGCGGCCACTGCGTGGCGTAGGGCAGCGTGCGCGCGAACTCGCCGTCGGCGTCCATCACGGCAACCACCTCGTGCTCGCGCTCGCCGGTGAGCAGCCGGGTGTTGGCCAGGTCGCGTTCGCGCGGGTCACCGCTGAGCTTGAAGGGTTTGCTCTGCACGATCTTCAGGCCGTAGCGCCTGGCCGCGCGGGCGAAGGACTCGCCCACGAGACGGTCGCCCGACGCCGGGCCCTGCAGCAGCAGGACCTTGCGCCAGTTGCGCGCGGCCAGGTACTGCGCCAGCGCGTCGCTGGCCATGTGGCGGCTGGGCAGGGTGTGCAGCAGGTGCGCGGCGCAGTCCTGTGCGCGCAGGCTGTCGTCGTCCAGGCCGGTGTTGAAGACCATCGCGCCACCGAGCGCGGCCGGCGCGCCCTGCACCAGTTGGCGCAGCTCGGCCAGCGGCAGGTCGGCCACGAGGTGCTGCACCTTCGCGGCCTTGAGATCGGCCAGGGCCTTGGGCAGCGCCGACGCATCGGGCAGCACCACCTCGCGCAGCACCAGCTCGATGCCGGCGGCGTCGAGTTCGAAGGCCGCGTCTTCCAGCGCCAGCCGCACGCCCTGCACCGCCCGGCCCTGCGGGTGGCCGGGGTAGGCGCGTTCCAGGCGTCGCGGCGCGTAGCGCGGATCGTCGGCCAGCGACACCACGGCCACCGTCAGCTTGACCGCGGCGGCCTGCGCGAGCGACGCGCCGAGCAAGGCGGCCAGCGCGAGCAGCGTGGCCTTCCCCATCACGGCGCCACGATCACGCTGTGCGGCACGCGGCCCACCGCCACGGTTTTCACCGCCTTGGCGCTGGCCGTGTCGACCAGGGTCATGTCGTCCGAGAGGCCATTGGTCACGTAGAGCGTCTTGCCGTCCGGGTGCAAGGTGAGACCCCACGCGCGCTTGCCCACCAGCACCTGGCGGCCCACGGCGCGCGTGGCCACGTCCACCTCGGCCACGTGGTTGGCGCGGCCCAGGCCCACCCACATCGTCTTGCCGTCGGGGCTCAGCGCCATGCCCACGGGGGTGATGTCGGCCTCGCGCATGCCCTTCACCGCAAACTTCACCGTGCCCTTGACGCTGTGGTCCTTCGTGTCGACCACGCTCACGGTGGCATCGAGCTCGTTGCTCACCCACAGCTCGGCGCCGCCGGCGGCGAGCACGAAGCGGCGCGGTCGCTTGCCCACCTGGATGTTCTTGACCACCTTCTTCTGGCCCAGGTCGATGACATGCACGACGTTGGCCACCTCGGAGGTGACATAAGCGAACCTGCCGTCGGGCGTGACCAGCACGCCCTCGGGCTCGCCGCCGGTCTTCACCTCGAACACGGGCTTTTTGCTCGCCAGGTCGTAGGCGGCCATCACGTTCTCGTCCTCGATCGACACGTACACCGTCTTGCCGTCGGGGCTGAGATCGAAGATCTCGGGACTGTCCCCCAATGGAACAGTGCCGGTCATCTTGCCGCTGGCGGTGTCCACCACGCCGAGCTGGTTGCTGTCGCCGCAGCACACGTAGAGCTGGCTGCGGCTGGCGTTGAACATCATGTGGCGCGGGCGCTTGCACACGTCGATGGCGGCGAGACGCTCGCCCTGGGCGTCGAACACATAGAGCTTGTTGTCCTTCTCGCTGGACACATACACCTTGCCCTGGGCCATGGCCAGGGATGCACAGCCCAGCAGGGCCGCAAGCGTGAACAGACGAAACGGGCGGGTCATGTCGATGTCTCCTGATCAGGTTTTTTGGATGGCACAGCGGTCGCCGGGGTGGCGCCGCACCACCTGTTCCGCAAATTCGATGCCAGCGCCGACGCGGAATGGAAATTGCGGTGACATGCCTCAAACACCCCGCTGGCGGCCCGATCGCTACGGACAAACCCTGAGACCACCCCCCTTCGCAGGCCCCACCGCATGACCCGACTGCCCCACGGCCCCGCCGACTGTTCCAGCAAGGAACACTGCCCTGTGACACGCCGCCGCGCGCTGGCCTGGGGCCTGGCGCTGGCGGCCTCGGCGGGCTCGTCGCTGGCCAGCACGGTGGCCTGGCCCAGCCGGCCCCTGCAGCTCATCGTGCCCTGGCCCGCTGGCGGCGCGACCGACCTCACGCTGCGCATCCTGTGCGAAGAAGCCGAGCCATTGCTGGGCCAGCCCATCGTGGTCATCAACCGGCCCGGCGCGGCGGGCACGCAGGTGGCGCCTCTGCTCAAGGCCGCCGAGCCCGACGGCCACACCATCGGCCAGGTGCCCATCACGGTGTACCGGCACGCGCTCATGAACCCCGTGCCCTGGGACCCGCTGACCGATCTCAGCCCCATCGCGCAGGTCTCGGGCACCACCTTCGGTGTGCTGGTGCCGGGCACCAGCCCCTGGAAGAGCCTGCCCGAGATGCTCGACTGGGCGCGCGAGCACCCGGGCGAACTCATCCTTGGCTCCACCGGCATCGGCACCACCGCCCACCTGGCGATGGAAGAGATCCTGTTGCAGCGCGGCATCCGCTATGTGCACGTGCCTTACCGGGGCACGGCCGACCAGATGCTCGCGGTGGCCAGCGGCCAGCTGATGGCAGGCGTGAACTCCACCGGCTTCGCGCCCTGGGTGGACCAGGGCCGGATGCGCGTGCTCGCGATCTTCAGCGCACAGCGCAGCCCACGCTGGCCCGACGCGCCCACGCTGCGCGAGCTGGGTTACCCGCAATCGGTCTACACCTCGCCCTGGGGCCTGGCCGCGCCGCGCGGAACGCCCGAGCCGGTGGTGCGCAAACTGCACGACGCCTTCGCCCGCGCGATGCAGAGCGAGCGCCACCTGCGCGAACTGGCGCGCTACGACCAGACGCTGGACTACCTCAACACGCGCGACTACCGGCAGGCGGTGCGCGACACGGTGGAGCGCGAGAAACGCCTGCTGCAGCGCATGAACCTGCTGGCCCGGCCAATGGGAGCGACAGGATGACCCCCACCACCCTGCTCCAGGCCAGCGGCCTGCACAAGGCCTACGCGGGCAAGCCCGCGTTGAAAGGTGTGGACGTGGCGCTGCGGGCCGGCGAGATGCTCGCGCTGCTCGGGCCCAACGGCGCGGGCAAGTCCACGCTGCTGCAACTCCTCACCGGTCTGTTCACGCCCGACCAGGGCCGCATCGAGGTGCTGGGCCACGACATGCGCCGCCACCCCAGCCACGCGCTGGCCGGGCTGGGCGTGGTGTTCCAGCAGGGTGCGCTCGACCTGGACCTGTCGGTCATGGCCAACCTGCTGTTCCACACCGACCTGCACGGCATGCCGCGCGCGCAGGCGCGCGAGCGCATCGCGGCGCACCTCGATGCCATGGGCCTGGGCGGACAGGCGCGCGCCGTGGTGCGCAGCCTCTCGGGCGGCACGCGGCGCAAGGTGGAGCTGGTGCGCGCGCTGCTGCACGAACCGCGCGTGCTGCTGATGGACGAGGCCACCGTGGGCCTGGACCCGGCCTCGCGCCAGCAGTTGCTCGACACCGTGCGCACGCTGTGCCGCACACGGGGCATGGGCGTGCTGTGGGCCACCCACCTGATCGAGGAAGTGCAGGGTGCCGACCGCCTGATGCTGCTGCACCAGGGCACGGTGCGCTTCGAGGGCTCGATCCCGGCCTTCATGGCGCAGGCACAGGGCGCGGACTTTCAGGCCGAGGTGCTGCGCCAGCTCGGGCCGCCATAATCAGGACATGCCCGACAAGGACCCCGACGCCCGCTTCAAGACCGCCCTGCAGGTGGTGGGCATCCTGGGCCTCACGGGCATGCTTGCGATGATCTTCCACAAGGGGTTCGCGGACATCTCGTTGCTGTGGCAGCAGCACGCGGGGGGCGACTTCTGGCTGGCGCTGGCGCGCTACTTCTTTCGCAACCTGGCGGGTTGAGCCGCACCCGGAACCGTCAAGACAACTGGATCTCGACCACCGTGCGTCCCGGCGCACTCTGCAGCGAGAGCACCGCACCGATCGCGCGGGCGCGTTCCCGCATCGCCAGCAGTCCCTTGCGCCACGCCACGGTGGCGTCGAACCCTCGGCCGTTGTCCACGATGCGCAGGCGCACACCCCGCTCGGCCGCGACGGCTTCGATGCACAGCTCAGTGGCCTGCGCATGCTGCAGCACGTTCGACAAGGCCTCGAAGACCATGAACTGCAGCTGGCGCATCGCGCCGGCGTCCAGCCGCTGCAGCGGCTCGATCAGTTCGACCGCCCAGCGGAGCGCGATGTCGCTGGCCTGCAGGCGAGGCTCCAGGCGGTAGCGCAGGTTGGCCAGCAGCGCCGTCACGTCGCCCGGCGGCAGGTTCATCGCGTCGATCGAGAGCTTGAGCTGATCCAGCGAGTCGCGCAGCGTCTGCAGCAGTTCCTGCTGGCTGGACCGGCCCGACTCGAGCTGCCGGATCGCCGAGCTGATGTGGGCTCCCACGCCGTCGTGCATGTCGCGCAGGATGCGGGTCCGCTCGGCGGTGCGCTCCTGCTCGCGGGCCAGTTGCTCGACCCGCCGGTAGGTCTCGGCGAGCTCGCGTTCCTTCTCGCTCACCCGCGCGGCCAGGGTGTTCAGGAGGTCGCGCACCTGAGCCGACACCCGCCGGAACCGCGCGATGACGATGTAGAGCAGCCCCAGGCCGAACACGACCGACGAGTACCGCATCAGGCTGCTGTCCGCGTAGGTCGGGTTGATGCGGAACACGTAGAGGTCGCGGAAACCCACCGCCACGTTCAGCAGCACCGCCAGCGCCACCACCCGGTGCGCCACGCTGGCGCCACGCAGCGCCTGGCCCATGAAGATGACACCGAACAACAGAAAGGTCAGGCCCAGCGCCGCGTACCAGGTCGTGAGCGCCAGCGGGTGGCCAAAGCCCAGCGCCCAGATCGCCATGGGCCCGCTGGCCAGCATCAGTGCCAGCAGCCAGTGGGCCATCAGGCGGCCGGCCGGCCGGTTCTCCCAGCGCGCCACATGCATGCAGAACAGGCCCATGCTCCAGCTCCACACCGCGAGCGCCACGACCGGCACAACGCCCCACCAGGGCCAGGCCAGCACCGGGTTCTCGATGAGGGCATCCCCGACCCGCACCGCCCAGAACAGCTCGGCCAGTCCGGCGTACAGGTACAGGGGGTCGCGGCGCTGGCGCACCGGGTTGGAGAGATCGGGCTGGGTCACCCACAGGGACAGCGAGATCAGCCCGACGAGCAGGCTGAAGCCGACCACGACCATCGAGCCGGTCACCCGCCAGCGATGCGCCTCGGCGTACTTTTCGCCGACCACCTCCCGCGGCCCGATCCAGACCGTGGAGAGTCCGCCCCGGCGGCCGACGTCGGCGCGCACCCGGACCTGCAGGCTGTTGTTCAGCTGCAGCAGGCCGGCCGGCAGCGGCGCCATGCGAGGCACCTGCCCGTAGTCCGCCCCGTTGGCTTCCAGCATGTCCCCCTGGTGCTGCACCAGCATGCCGTTGAGCCAGACCTCGTAGGCATTGCCCAGCCGCGGCAGGTAGAGGCTCCAGGGGTCCTGTGGCACCTCGGGCAAAGTGAAGCGGAAGTCGAAGGTCGCCCGGCCGGCGCGCCCGGGGTTGTGGCGGTCCCAGTGGTAAGGCAGGGTCTGCTGCCGCCGCTCGAGGTGACCGTCCACCACCACGGTGGCGCGGGCCTCGCGCAATTCCAGGGCCTGTGGGCGAGGCACATCCGGGTCGTCGGCGTGCAGCGATCCCGTCAGGCCCAGGGCCAGACTCAGGCACACCAGCCAGCGCCAGCCGAGGCCCTCAGTCATGCCGAGGCAACATGCCCATGCGGGTGGCTTCAAACACCGCCTCCATCTTGGAGTGCACCGCCAGCTTGCTGTACAGGCTCTTGATGTGCGCCTGCACCGTGTGCACGCTCACGCCTTGCAGCACGGCGATTTCCTGGTACGAGAAGCCTCGGGCGATCAGGCCGAGCACCTCCTGCTCACGGCGCGACAAGGGCGGGCGCTCGACCGGGGGCGGCGCGGCGGCGGGCGGCGGGACGACGGCCTGGCGGGTGGTGTACTTGGCCAGCACGCGGCGGGCGATCATGGGGGAGATCGGTGAGCCTCCGGCCTTCATGTCCAGGATGGTCTGGGCGATGTCTTCGGGTGCCGCATCCTTGTGGATGTAACCCAGCGCGCCGGCCTCGATGCTGGCCAGCACGTTGTCCTCGTCGCCGAACATGGAGATGACCAGGGTCTCGCAGGCCGGGTGGGTCTGGCGCGCCTGCCGAATGACCTCCAGACCGGAGCCGTCGGGCAGGCCCAGATCGGTCAGCAGAACGTCCACGCCCTCGCCCGGGCGGGTCAGGCAGTCCTTGGCGTGCGCCACCGTGCCCACGCAACCGGCCAGCGTCAAGGCCGGCGAGCGGGCCACGCAGGACTCAAAAAAACCCCGCATCTCGGGGTCGTCTTCGACGATCAGCACACGCCACATCGGGATCGGTCTCCAGCGGCCCGCGGGTTGGACACATTGCGCGCGGGGTCCTTCGAGCATACCCAGAAAGCGGGCGCCGACCGTGCAAAGCGGCACACCGCGCAGGCCTGGAACGCCTCGAACCCCATGTTCATGGGATGCAATTTGTCGCCACCAGACCTCCAATGCCGATGCCCGGGTCCAGGGATCCCGGGCCACTGTCCCACAAACACATGGAGATTGCATGCGAAACGACCACAGACGGTATGCCCTCACGGGCTTGTTGATGCTGGCGCTGGCGGGCTGCGGCGGCAGCAGCGGCGTCAACTCGGGCGCCGGTGGCGGCGGCACCGTCACGGCCCCGGTGGGCCTCACCGTCAGCGGCGTGGCCGCCACCGGCGCGGCCTTCACAGGCGCCGTCATCACCGTGGTCGACAGCCGCGGCGTCACCGTGGGCCAGAGCCAGCCCGTCGGCACGAACGGCAGCTACAGCATCACGCTGGACGCGGCGGCCGTGGCGCCGTTCGTGCTGGTGGCCAACCGCACCGACGCCAACGGCGCGGTCCAGACGCTGGTCAGCGTGATCCCGTCGGCCAGCGCGACCACCGCCAACATCACGCCGATCACCACGCTCATCGCCTCGCGCCTGTCGCCCTCCGGTGACCCGGGCAAGCTGGCCGGCGAACTGGCCGCGGGCAATGCCGTGATCTCGGCGCAGGCCGTGGCCGCCACCGTGACCGAGGTGCAGGCCATCCTGGCCCCGCTGCTCACGGCCACCAGCACGACCGGCTTCAATCCGCTGACGGGCACCTTCAGCACCGATGGCACCGGCTACGACCGCCTGCTGGATTCGGTCAACATCACCTTCCTGCCGGCCAGCTCGACCACCACCAACATCGAGATCTCGGTCAAGCAGGAAGTGGCCGACGGCCAGCAACCCACCAGCCTGAGCTTCAGCAGCAACACGACGACCGTCGCGCCCTTGCCAGCGATCGATCCGACCACGCTCATCGCCGAAGGCACCTCCGCGAAGATCACCCAGTTCCTTCAAGCGCTGACCGCCTGCTATGCCCTGCCGGCCAACCAGCGCGCGACGGCGCCCAGCACCGTGCTGGCGGCCGCCTGCCTCGACGTGTTCCACAACAACGACCCCGCACTCTTCAGGAACAACGGCGGCACCGTGGGCAGCAGCGGCGCCTTCGCCAGCCTCTTCAACCCCAACGCCGTCGGCGTCGTGTTCAGCCAGGGCAACTACGAATTCACCCGCGACAACGCCGACAAGGACATCGTCGTTGGCTACAAGACCACCGGCCCTGACGGCAGCGAGTCCTACGACAGCTTCGTGCTGCGCACCAGCACGGTGGACGGCAAGCTGCGGCTGATCGGCAACCAGTACCGCTTCCCCGGCCGCGTCGCGGCCTACCAGCAGCGGCGCAACTTCATCAGCCTGGACCAGGAAGCCTACGACTACTTCAGCACCGGCTACGTGCTGGACGTGGCCAACCGCCAGCGCCCGGGCAACCAGGGTCCGCTCTTCAACCGCGTCGTCGTGACCACGCCGACCGGTTCGGTCCTCACCCTGCAACCGAGCGGCAACTCCAGTTTCCTGGGGCTGGTCAAGCCCGGGCCGGTGGTCTCCGGCACCAGCTTCGTCCGCTTGCGCAGCGAGTATGTGGATGGCAACACGTCGCGGCCGCATCCGCGCAACGTCGACCCCACGCTGTTTTTCGTGGCCGATCCGGACCGCACCGAGGCCAGCCTGGCCAGCGCCAAGTCACAGGGCAGCTGGCGGTTCGAGTACTACCTCAACGTCGACGACCCGGCCACGCCGCAGGACGACACCACGGTGCCCGAGGTGCAGTACTACAAGAACCGCGCCCGCGCCCTCACCATCGCCGAGCTGCGCACGCAAGGTCTCGCGCAGTTGACGCCGGCCCTGATCGCCGAAATCCGGTCGGGCACCGAGCCGGCCGGCGTCCAGGACGCGGGACAGATCGTGTTCGTCGCCGGCGACCCCGGCGACATCTCCACCGAAGGCGGCGGCAACGGCTGGAGTGTGGGCACGGGCCAGTTGCCCCCCACGCAGATCACGATGTTCGGGCGCTCGCCGCGCACGGGCAGCAACGCCAACTTCACCGATTCGGTCGAGGTGCGATCGACGGCGCGCCAGGCCGTCGTGGCCTGCTCGCCGCAGAGCGTGACGGACGACCACTGCTTCAACGGCGGCCCGACCTTCGCCGAGGGTTCGCGCCTGAGCGGCCTGCACCTCTCCGCCCGCGACGTCGCTGGGCGGGAGTACGCCAACTTCTACGCGCTGTACCAGCTCAACATCGTGCCCTGAAGCTCCCGGGCCTGGCTCCGCAGCCCCGCTTCGGCGGGGCTTTTTCATGCCTGAAACGACAACGCCCCGCAAGCGGGGCGTTTCTGCGGCACCGGTTCAGCCGATCAGCTGAACAGTTCCTTCGGCACGTTGCCGCCATTGGCGGCGATGTGGGCCAGCACGTTCTTGTGCAGCCACATGTTCATCTTGGCCGAATCGCCCATCAGCTCGTCGGGGCAATACAGCTCCTTGGCGAGCGCCTTGCGCGCCTCGAGGCTGCTGTCGATATCCAGCAGCTTGAGCAGGTCAACGATGGAGGTCTTCCAGTTCAGCTTCTGCGGGTTGGCGGCCGCCTTCTTCTCCATCAAGGCCATCACGTCGACCATGGTGATCGATGCGACGGCGGGCGCGGCAGCCGGTGCGGGCGCCGGTGCGTCAGCAGGCGCCGTGGGCACGGTGGGCGGTGTGATGACCGGGGCCTCCGCGGCCTTGGACATGCCGAGCTTCTCGAGGATGTTGCTGAAAAATCCCATGGTGTTCTCCTTGTTTCCGTTGAAAAAGGCCCGCCTGGCCAGTGCGGAGGCGCGCCACGCCAGCATAGGCCATAAATGCGACAAGCCCAACCGCCGGTCTTGATGCTTTCTTGATGCCGGCCCGCGCAGTCTTGCGCCCGTCTTGACGCCCCCGTTCCTAGCATCGGTGGACTGTCTTGAACGGAGAACCCCATGGACTTCATCTACCTCGGCCTGGCCGCTGCCTGCGGCCTGCTCGTCTGGGGCCTGGCACTGGTTTGCCAGCGCCTGCAACCCACTGGCGGGGGGCGCCCATGAGCGCCGCGCCGGGCCGCCCCAAGCCAGCTCGCACCGCAGCGCGTCGCGCGGAGGTACTCCTATGAGCGGCTGGACCCTGCTGGCGGCCGCCCTCTCGGGCGGGCTGCTGATCTACCTGGTGGCCGTGCTGCTGCGGCCGGAGGACTTCTCATGAGCGCGATGGCATGGCTGCAACTGGCGGTGTTCCTCGCGCTGCTGCTCGCGCTGGCCTGGCCGCTGGCGCGCGCGATCGATGCGGTGATGGCCGGCCGCTTCGCGCTCGGCCAGCGCCTGGAGGCACCGCTGTGGCGCCTGGCAGGCGTGCGGCCCGAGCGTGAATCCGGCTGGCTGCGCTACGCGCTGGGCCTGCTGGTGTTCAACGGCCTGGGCCTGCTCGCGGTGTACGCGCTGCAGCGCCTGCAGGGCGTGCTGCCGCTCAACCCGCAGGCCTTCGGCGCGGTCACGCCCGACTCTGCCTTCAACACCGCCATCAGCTTCATGACCAACACCAACTGGCAGGGCTATGGCGGCGAGTCCACCATGAGCTACCTCACCCAGATGGTGGGCCTCACGGTGCAGAACTTCCTGTCGGCCGCCACCGGCCTCGTGGTGGTGGTCGCGCTGGTTCGCGGCTTCTCGCGCCATTCGGCCCAGTCCATCGGCAACGTGTGGGTGGACCTGACGCGCGCCACGCTGTGGGTGCTGCTGCCGCTGTCGCTGGTGCTGGCGGTGTTCTTCGCGGGCCAGGGTGTGATCCAGAACCTCTCGCCCTACACCGAGGTGAAGACGGTCGAGACCGTCACCTGGGAAACCTCGACCCCCGGCGCCGAAGGCCAGCCGGCGCTCACCGAGGCGCACAGCAGCGCGACGCAGACGCTGGCCATGGGGCCGGTGGCCTCGCAGCTCGCGATCAAGATGCTGGGCACCAACGGCGGCGGCTTCTTCAACGCCAACTCCGCGCACCCATACGAGAACCCCACGGCGCTGTCCAACTTCATGCAGATGCTGGCCATCTTCCTGATACCGGCCGCGCTGTGCTTCGTGTTCGGCCGCATGGTGGGCGATGGGCGCCAGAGCTGGGCCGTGCTGGCCGCGATGACGGTGCTGTTCGTGGCCTTCGTGGTCGCAGCCACCACCTTCGAGCACCAAGGCAACCCGGTTCTGGCCTCGCTCGGTGCGGACCAGGCCACCACGGCCCTGCAATCCGGCGGGAACATGGAGGGCAAGGAAGTGCGCTTCGGCATCAACGCCTCCAGCCTGTTCGCGGTGGTCACCACCGCCGCGAGCTGCGGCGCGGTGAACGCCATGCACGACAGCTTCACGCCCCTGGGCGGCATGGTGCCGCTGGTGCTGATGCAGCTGGGTGAGGTGGTGTTCGGCGGCGTCGGCGCGGGCCTCTACGGCATGCTGGTGTTCGCCATCATGGCGGTGTTCATCGCCGGCCTGATGATCGGGCGCACACCGGCCTACCTGGGCAAGAAGATCGAGGCGCACGAGATGAAGATGGTGTCCATCGCCATCCTGGTCACGCCCCTGCTGGTGCTGGTGGGCACGGCGGTGGCGGTGATGGCCGGCGCCGGGCGCGCGGGCATCCAGGACCCGGGGGCGCACGGCTTCACCGAGGTGCTGTATGCCCTGACCTCGGCCGCCAACAACAACGGCAGCGCCTTCGCCGGCCTGTCGGCCAACACGCCGTTCTACAACGTGCTGCTGGGCCTGGCCATGGTGTTCGGCCGCTTCGGGGTGATCGTGCCGGTGCTTGCCATGGCCGGCTCGCTCGCCGCCAAGCAGCGCGCCAGCGCCACCGACGGCACCCTGCCCACCCACGGCCCGCTGTTCGTGGCCCTGCTGATCGGCACCGTGTTGCTGGTCGGCCTCCTGAACTATGTGCCCGCGCTGGCGCTCGGCCCGGTGGCCGACCACCTGCTGCTGTGGGCCCGTTGAAAGCCTCATCACCATGACCCGCACAACCCTGACCCTGTTCGACCCGGCGCTGGTGCGCCCGGCCCTGCTCGACGCCGTGCGCAAGCTCGACCCCCGCGTGCAGCGCCGCAACCCCGTGATGTTCGTCGTCTACGTGGGCAGCGCGTTCACCACCGCGCTCGCCTTCGCCCGGCCCGAGGGCTTCACCATCGCGGTGGCGCTCTGGCTGTGGTTCACCGTGCTGTTCGCCAATTTCGCCGAAGCACTGGCCGAAGGCCGCAGCAAAGCACAGGCCGCCGCGCTGCGCGGACTCAAGCGCCAGACCTGGTCCAAGAAGCTCGAGGGCAGCTACGACCGCCAAACACCCCGCACGGCCATGAAGTGGCTGCCACTGGAAGCCGACAACCTGCGCAAGGGCGACGTGGTGCTGGTCGAGGCCGGTGACACGGTGCCGGCCGACGGCGAGGTGATCGACGGCGTGGCCTCGGTGGATGAGAGCGCCATCACCGGCGAGTCAGCTCCGGTCATCCGCGAATCGGGTGGCGACTTCTCGGCCGTGACCGGCGGCACGCGCGTGCTGTCCGACTGGGTCGTGGTGCGCGTCTCGGTCAACCCCGGCGAGACCTTCGTGGACCGCATGATCGCGATGGTGGAGAACGCCAAGCGGCAGAAGACGCCGAACGAGATCGCGCTGACCATCCTGCTGGTGGCGCTGACCATCGTGTTCCTCGGCGTGGTCGCCACGCTGCTGCCCTTCTCGTCCTTCAGCGTGCAAGCCAGTGGCGCGGGACAGCCGGTGAGCCTGGTGGTGCTGGTCGCGCTGCTCGTGTGCCTGATCCCGACCACCATCGCCGGCCTGCTCAGCGCCATTGGCGTGGCCGGCATGAGCCGGCTGATGCAGGCCAACGTGATCGCCCCCTCGGGCCGCGCGGTGGAAGCCGCCGGCGACGTGGACGTGCTGCTGCTGGACAAGACCGGCACCATCACGCTGGGCAACCGCCAGGCCAGCACCTTCCTGCCGGCGCCCGGCGTCCAGGAGGCTGCCCTGGCCGACGCCGCGCAGCTCGCCTCGCTGGCCGACGAGACGCCCGAAGGCCGCAGCATCGTGGTGCTGGCCAAGCAGAAGTTCCAGCTGCGCGAGCGCGAGGTGGAAGCCCTGGGTGCGAGCTTCGTGCACTTCACCGCGCAGACGCGCATGAGCGGGGTGGACCTGCAATCCCCTGATGGCAAAGGCCGCACGCTGCGCAAGGGCGCGGCCGACGCGATCCGCCGGCATGTGGAGTCGCTGGGCGGCGCCTTCCCCTCCCACGTGCAGGCCACGGTGGACGAGGTCTCGCGCCGCGGCAGCACGCCACTGGTGGTGAGTGAGCGCGACCGCGTGCTCGGTGTGGTCGAGCTCAAGGACGTGGTCAAGGGCGGCATCAAGGAGCGTTTCGCCGAGCTGCGGCGCATGGGCATCAAGACCGTGATGGTCACCGGCGACAACCGCCTGACCGCCGCGGCGATCGCCGCCGAGGCCGGCGTGGACGACTTCCTGGCCGAGGCCACGCCCGAGGCCAAGCTCAGGCTGATCCGGGAACACCAGGCGCAGGGCCGGCTGGTGGCCATGACCGGCGACGGCACCAACGACGCGCCCGCGCTGGCCCAGGCCGACGTGGCCGTGGCCATGAACACCGGCACGCAGGCCGCCAAGGAGGCCGGCAACATGGTCGACCTCGACAGCAACCCAACCAAGCTGATCGAGATCGTGGAGACCGGCAAGCAGATGCTGATGACGCGCGGCTCGCTCACCACCTTCAGCATCGCCAACGACATCGCCAAGTACTTCGCCATCGTGCCCGCGGCCTTCGTCACCACCTACCCGCAGCTCTCGGCGCTCAACGTGATGCAACTGGCCAGCCCCGACTCGGCCATTCTCTCGGCGGTGATCTTCAACGCGCTGATCATCGTCGTGCTCATCCCGCTGGCGCTCAAGGGCGTGCGCTACCGCGCGGTCGGCGCGGCCTCGCTGCTGCGCCGCAACCTGGCCCTCTACGGCCTGGGCGGCATCGTGGTGCCCTTCATCGGCATCAAGGCCATCGACCTGCTGCTCTCGGCCATCGGCTTCGCCTGAACACCCCCAAGGATTTGCCATGAACCCCACCACCACCCCATCCCCATCTCCCACCGATACCGAGCCGGTGTGGCGCCCGGCCCTCGTGCTGTTCGTGCTGCTGAGCCTGGTCACCGGTCTGCTCTACCCCTTCTTCGTCACTGGCGTGGCGCAGACGGTGTTTCCCCACCAGGCCAACGGCAGCCTGATCGAGCGCCAGGGCCAGGCCGTGGGCTCCGAGCTCATCGGCCAGCCCTTCGCCCAGGCCGGGCACTTCTGGGGCCGCCCCTCGGCCACCGGGCCGATGGCCTACAACGCCAGCGCCTCCAGCGGCTCCAACCTCGGCCCCAACCACCCCGCGCTGGCCGAGGCCGTGAAGGCCCGCCTCGACGCCTTGCGCGCGGCCGACCCGGGCAACACGGCGCCGGTGCCGGTGGACCTGGTCACCGCCTCCGCCAGCGGCCTGGACCCGCACATCAGCCTGGCCGGCGCGCGCTACCAGGTGGCGCGCGTGGCGCGCTCTCGTGGCCTCGCCCCCGGGCAGGTGAACGCGCTGGTGGAGCAGCACACCGAGACCAGCCTGTTCGGCTTCCTGGGCGAGCCGCGCGTGAACGTGCTGGCCCTCAACCTCGCGCTCGACGCGCAGCGGCCATGAACGGCGGCTGGCTGGAGCCAGTGCTGGCGTTCGGGGCCATCGTGCTGCCCCTGCTGCTGGCCTGGTGGCTGGTGGCGCGCGGGGCGCAGCGCCCCCGGCAGCGCAAGCGCCGCTCGGGCGACAATGGCAGCCACCCGCGCGACCCTTCCTGACGCGCCGGCCCCGCCACCCCATGCCCGACTCCTCCCGCCCCGACCCGGATGCCCTGCTTGCGCGGGTGCAGCAGGAAGAAGCCCGCGCGCGCCGGGGCAGCCTGAAGATCTTCTTCGGCGCCTCGGCCGGCGTGGGCAAGACCTACGCCATGCTCTCGGCCGCGCGCGCGGCCCTGCTCCAGGGCACGCCGGTCACCATCGGCGTGGTGGAAACGCACGGAAGGCCCGAGACCGAGGCGCTTGCGCGCGGCCTGCCGCGCCTGCCGCTCCAGGCCGTGGCCTACCGGGGCCACCAGTTGCACGAGTTCGATCTCGATGCCGCGCTGGCCTTCGGGGAGCAGCACCCCGGGCAGGCCCTCGTGCTGCTCGACGAACTGGCCCACAGCAATGTGGCGGGCACACGCCACCTCAAGCGCTGGCAGGATGCCGAGGAAATGCTGGCGGCTGGCATCGACGTGTGGTCGACGATGAACGTGCAGCACCTGGAGAGCCTCAACGACATCGTCAGCGGCATCACCGGCATCCGCGTCTGGGAGACCGTGCCCGATCGCTTCTTCGACGGCGCCGACGAGGTGGTGGTGGTCGACCTGCCGCCCGATGAACTGCTGGAGCGACTGAAGGCCGGCAAGGTCTACCTGCCGCAAGGCGACGACCAGCGCGCCGAACGCGCGGCGGCCAACTTCTTCCGCAAGGGCAACCTGCTGGCGCTGCGCGAACTCGCGCTGCGCCGCACCGCCGACCGGGTGGACGACGAGATGCGCGCCTACCGGCGCGGCGGTGCAGACAAGCCTGTCTGGCCCAACCGCGAGGCCCTGCTGGCCGGCGTGGGGCCGGGCGCGCACGGCGAGAAGGTGGTGCGCAGCACGGCGCGCATGGCCGCCCAGCTCGACGTGCCCTGGCACGCCGTGCACGTGGAGACCCCGGGGCACCCGATGGCCGAGGCCACGCAGCGCACGCTGCGCCTGGCCGAATCGCTGGGCGCGAGCACCGCCACGCTGTCCTCCACGGACACCGCCACCGCCCTCGTGCGCCACGCGCGCGAACACAACCTGGCGCGGCTGGTGCTCGGCCGCCGCCGCGCGCGCCGCTGGCCCTGGCAGCGCAGCCTGGCCGAGCGGGTGGCCGAGCGCGCCGACGACCTGGACCTGGTGCAAGTCGGCTTGCCGGCGGCGCCCGCCGACGCCGCGCCTGCCGCGCGCGCCGAACCCGGCGAGGGCCGCTGGCGCGGCTACCTCTGGGCCGCCGCCATCTGCCTGCTCATGGCCCTGCTCGCAATGCCGCTGCGCGACCTGCTGGAGCGCAGCAACATCGTCATGCTGTTCCTGCTCGTGGTGGTCGGCGTGGCCCTGGCGCTGGGGCGCGGGCCGGCCGTGCTCGCCGCCTTCCTGGGCGTGGGGCTGTTCGACTTTTTGTTCGTGCCGCCCTTCCACGACTTCGCGGTGAGCGATGTGGAGTACCTCGTCACCTTCGGCGTGATGCTGGTGGTGGCGCTGGTGGTGGGCCAGCTCACGGCCGGCCTCAAGCAGCAGGCCGAGGCCGCCACGCAGCGCGAGCACCGCGTGCGCAGCCTGTACGACATGTCGCGCGACCTCTCGGCCGCGCTGCTGGCCGCGCAAGTGGCCGAGATCGGCGCGCGTTTTCTCACCGGCGAGTTCGGTGCGCGGTCGGCGCTGCTGGTGGCCGACGAGCACGACCGGCTGCAGGCCCTCGATGGCGGCAGCGCGCCAGTGGACACCGCGGTGGCGCAATGGGCCTTCGAGCGCGGCGAGGAAGCCGGGCGCGGCACCGACACCCTGCCCGCCAGCGCCTGCCTGGTGCTGCCCCTGAAAGCGCCCATGCGAGTGCGCGGCGTGCTGGTGATCGAGCCGCCCGGCGGGCGTCCCTGGGGCATCGAACAGCGCCGCCTGCTGCAGACCTGCGCCTCGCTGCTGGCCATCTCGCTCGAGCGCATCCACTACATCGAGGTGGCGCAGAGCAGCACGGTGCAGATCGAGTCCGAGCGGCTGCGCAACTCGCTGCTCTCGGCGATCTCGCACGACCTGCGCACGCCCCTGGCCTCGCTGGTGGGCCTGGCCGACGCGCTCGAACTCACGCCGCCCGCGCTCAGCGAGGCGCAACGCGAGGTGGCGGGCGCCATGCGGCAATCGGCCCAGCGCATGAACGCCCTGGTCAACAACCTGCTCGACATGGCCCGCCTGCAGGCCGGCGCGGTGCAGCTCAACCGCGCCTGGCAACCGCTGGAAGAGGTGGTGGGCAGCGCCCTCGCCGCCTGCGGGCCCCTGCTGGCCGGGCGCGACATCCGCGTGGACCTGCCTGACGGCCTGCCCCTGCTGCACCTGGACACGGTGCTGATCGAACGCGTGCTGGTGAATCTGCTGGAGAACGCCACCAAATACACGCCGGCGGGCAGCGCCATCCAGGTCACCGCGCGCGAGCGCAGCGACAGCGTGGTGATCCTGGTCGACGACCACGGCCCCGGCCTGCCCAAGGGACACGAGGCGCGCGTGTTCGAGAAGTTCGAACGCGGCCAGCGCGAGAGCGCCCTGCCCGGCGTCGGCCTGGGGCTGGCGATCTGCCGCGCCATCGTGCAGGCGCATGGTGGCACCATCGAGGGCCACAACCGCGAGTCGGGCGGTGCCGTGTCGGGCGCCCGCTTCGTCATCACCCTGCCCCGGGGCACACCGCCCGCCGACCTGGGCACGCAGACCGAGGACGCGCCCCCGCCATGAGCACCGCCGGCAGCCAGATCCTGATCGTCGAAGACGAGGCCCACATCCGCCGCTTCGTGCGCCTGGCGCTGGAGGCCGAGGGCCACACCGTGCACGAGGCCGAGAACTACCAGCGCGGCCTGATCGAGGCCGGCACGCGCCGGCCCGATCTGGTGGTGCTGGACCTGGGCCTGCCCGATGGCGATGGCGTGGACCTCATCCGCGAGCTGCGCCAGTGGTCGGCCATGCCGGTGATCGTGCTCTCGGCGCGCAGCGCCGAAGCCAGCAAGATCGCCGCACTCGACGCGGGCGCGGACGACTACCTTGTCAAGCCCTTCGGCGCGGGCGAACTCGGCGCGCGCGTGCGCGCCCAGCTGCGCCGCCACCAGCAGCAGACGCCGGGCGGCGCGCCGCAGATCGTGTTCGGCGAGGTGCGCATCGACCTCGTGCGCCGCGTGGTGGAGCGCGCGGGCGAGGCGCTGCACCTCACCCCCATCGAATACAAGCTGCTCACACACCTGGCCTCGCAGCCCGACCGCGTGATCACGCACGCGCAGCTGCTCAAGGCCGTGTGGGGCCCCGGCCACCTGGAGGACTCGCACTACGTGCGCGTGCACATGGCCAACCTGCGCAAGAAGATCGAGGCACAGCCTTCGATGCCGCGCCACCTGATCACCGAGACCGGCATCGGCTACCGCTTCGTGGCCTGATCGGGCTCGAACGCCGGCAGGAACACCGGCAGACCGCCACCCGCGTCGTCCACCTGGTGCACACCCGCGCGGTAGAGCGCGCGCAGGCCCTCGGCCTCGATCACCTGCCCCACCGCGCCTTCGCCCAGCACCTGGCCTTCGCGCATCAGCAGCGCGCGGTCGGCGCAGCGCAAGGCCTGGTTGGGGTCGTGCGTGGTGAACAGCACCGCCAGGCCTTCGCGCGCCAGGCCGCGGATGGCGCGCATCACCAGGCCCTGGTTGCCGAAGTCCAGGCTGGCGGTGGGTTCGTCGAGCAGCACGGCCTGCGGCTGCTGCGCCAGCGCGCGGGCGATCAGCACCAGCTGGCGTTCGCCGCCGCTGACCTCGTGCACCGAGCGCGCGGCCAGGTGTGCGATGCCCAGGCGCTCCAGCGCCTGCAACGCGATGGCGCGGTCTTTCGCGCCAGACCGCGCGATCAGACCCAGGTGCGAGGTGCGGCCCATCAGCACCATCTCGAGCGCGGTGAAACCGAAGGTGCTGGCCTGGCCCTGGGGCACATAGGCCACCACGCATGCGCGCTCGGCCAATGGCCAGGCCGCAAGCGCGCGGCCCTGCAGGCGCACCGAACCCGCCAGCGCGGGCAGCAGCCCGAGCACGGTCTTGAGCAGCGTGGTCTTGCCGCAGCCGTTGGGGCCGAGCAGCGCGAGCACCTCGCCGCCCTTCAGCGAAAGCGAGAGGCCCGAGCCCACCACGCGGCCGGGGTAGCCCGCGCTCAGGCCGTCGGCGTGCAGCAGAGGCACCGTCATGTCCATCCTCGCGAAGCGCGGCGCAGCAGCACGATGAAGAACGGCGAGCCGATCAGCGCGGTGAGGATGCCCAGCGGGATCTCCACCGGCGCCAGGGTGCGCGCCAGCGTGTCGATGAGCAGCAGCAGGCCGCCGCCGAGCACGGCCGAGGTGGGCAGCAGGCGCACGAACGAGGGCCCGACGAGAAAGCGCGCGAGGTGCGGCACGACCAGCCCGACCCAGCCCACGATGCCGGCGGCCGCCACACTCGCGGCCGTGACCAGCGTGGCGGCGGCGACGATCAGAAGGCGCAGGCCGGTGGTGCGCGCACCCAGCGAGCGCGCTTCGTCCTCGGGCAGCGACATCACGTCCATGCGCCAGCGCAGCAGCAACAGCACCACCGTGCCCAGCGCCACCGGCCCGATCAGCGAAGGCAGGTCGTCGGCGTGCGCGCCGGCCAGGCTGCCTAGCAGCCAGAAGGTCATGGCGGGCAGCTGGTTGTAGGGGGCGGCCAGCACCTTGACCAGGCCGATGCCCGCGCCCAGCAGCGAGCCGATGACGATGCCCGCGAGCAGCAGCACCAGCACCGGGTCGCCGTGCCGCACGGTGGCGCCCACGCCATACACCAGGGCCACCGCGAGCAGGCCGCCCGCGAACGCGGCCATCTGGATGCCGAACACGCCGAACGAGAAGAAGATGCCCAGCCCCGCGCCCAGCGCCGCGCCGGCCGAGGCGCCGAGGATGTCGGGCGAGACCAGCGGGTTGCGGAACAGCCCCTGGAAGGCAGCGCCGGCCACCGCCAGCGCCGCGCCCACCGCGAGGGCGGCGAGTGCGCGCGGCCCGCGCACCTGCAGCACGATGGTCTGCACCTGCTCGTTGGGCGCGGGGTCGCCCTGCAGCAGCGACGCCACGAGCTGCGCGAGGTCGGACAAGGGTATGTCGATGCGGCCCTGCGTGAGCGCGAGCAACAGGCCGGCAACGAGCACGAGCACAGCCCAAGAGACACCGCCGGGCCGGCTTTGCCGGACGGCTGGTGTCGCCCCCTCGAGGGGGTCGCGCGAAGCGCGGCGGGGGTGTTTCACTGCTCTCGTCCTGCCAGCACGCGCTGCACCTGCGCGGGCGTGAGATCGACCTGGTAGAAGAGCTGGTAGAAATCGCGCGCGATCGCGCCCAGGTCCTCGGGGAACAGCGCGGGAAACACCTTGCTGCCCAGCCACCACAGGCCCGGCAGGCGGTTCACGCTGGGCGGGAAGTCGATCCAGCCGAACGGCAGCTTGGGCGAGAGGTGCACGCGAGCGTTCTTCACCGCGCTCACGCCGCGCCACAGCGGGTTGTTGTGCACGGTCTGCGCGAACGTCTGGTCGATGGTGACGATCACCTCCGGGTCCCAGGCCAGCACCTGTTCGATCGACACCGTGGCCAGGCCCCCTTGCAGGCCGGCGGCCACGTGGCGAATGCCCATGGCCTCGAACATCTCGACGTTGATGGATCCACCCAGGCCGGTCTCCAGCCCCTCGGGGCCGCGCGCGAAGTACACGCGGGGTTGTGCGGTCGCGCGCGCCACGCGTTCGCGCACCGTGCGCAGCGTGTCGGCGGTGTAGCGGGCCAGCCGCGCTGCGCGGTCGGTGCGGCCAGTGAGTTCGCCCAGCAGGGTGTAGCCCTGCGCCGTGGCCTCCAGCCGGCCGTCGAGCAGCGCATACGGAATGCCGGTCTGCGCCTGCACGCGGTCGGCGAGTTCGACGAAGGTCTTGCGCGTGGAGCCGGCGTCCACGATCAGGTCGGGCTTGCTGGCCAGCAATTGCTCCAGGTTGGTGGTGTTGCCGCGCCCGGTGAGCCGCCCCACCTCGGGCCGGTTGCCGATGCCGGGCAACAGGAATTCGAGCTCTGGGCCGCGGTTGGCGCGCGGCCAGCCGATGAGCGCATCGGGTGCCAGCGTGTAGAGCCAGATGGCCGCCGGCGGACCAGCCGGGAAGATGCGCTGCACCCGAGCCGGCACGTTGACGCGCCGGTTGGCGCCGTCGACCACGCTGCGCGTGCCTTGTGCCCACGCCGGCAGGCAGGCGCCCAGGCCGGCGGCGATCAGCAGATCGCGCCGGCGCGGGGCGGCTTGGTCAGGGCTTTCCAAAGCCGTAACGCGCGAACGTGGCTTGCGCGGGCGGCGCCAGCAGGGCTTGGGCGAAGGCCTCGGCCTGCGCGGGAGCCCCTTGCCGCACCGTGAGGCCATACGACGCCCCCACCTGCAATTCCACCGGCACTTGCACCACCTTCAGGCGCGGGACTTCCTTCTGCGACGCCACGGCGTTGGTGCAGTACGTCAGGAACACATCGGCCTGGCCCTGGTCCATCACCCAGGCGTACGTGCCCTGGCCGGCCGGTGGCTTGGGCGAATCCGGGCCACCGGTGAGCTTGAGGGCCTTGGCATCGAGCGCCGCGTAGGCGCCAGCGCGCACCTGGTCGGCCTTGCGGAACAACGCCCACGCATAGTCGCCCGACGGATCGGCCTTGGGCGTGGACGTGCCCAGCTTCACCGCCGGGTTGAGCAGGGTGGTCAGCAAGGTCTGCGGCGTGGCGTTCACGTTCGCCTGCGTCAGCGCACACAGGCTGTTGCGAACGAACACGGTGTGCGGCGCCCAGCCGCCCGCAGCGGCGAGGCGCTGCGGGTGCTGCGTGTCGGCCGAGGCGAACACCATCGCGCCCTCGCCCTTCTCGATGCGCTCGCGCAGCAAGCCCGAGGCACCGAACGTCAGCGCGATTTTCTGACCGGTGCGCGCCTCGTGATCGCGCGCGATCTCGGTGAGCACCTCGCGCAGGCTGCCGGCGGCGTAGACCTGAAGGGGTTCTTTCATCGGCGCCACCTCAGGAGCGGCACAGCCGATCAGCATGGCCAGGGCAACGGCCGTCAGGCTGGCGCGGTGCATCGCGCTTCACTTCGCCGCGTTCGGGAAAAAGAGCTGCTCGCCACCGATCTTGTAGCTGGCGATCGCCGCCTGACCGGCCGGGCCGGTGACCCAGTCCACGAACTTCTGGCCTTCAGCCGTTTTCACCTGCGGGTGCTTGGCCGCGCTCACCAGCATCACGCCGTACTGGTTGAACAGGCGCTTGTCGCCCTCCACCAGCACCGCGAGGTCGGCGCGGTTCTTGAAGTTGAGCCAGGTGCCGCGGTCGGACAGCACATAGCCCCCGCTGCTGGCGCCGATGTTGAGCGCCGGGCCCATGCCGCAACCGCATTCCTTGTAGCCCGTGCCCTTGTTGGCCTCGCTGTCGGCCATCTTCCAGAAGCGCAGCTCGGCCGCGTGCGTGCCGCTCTTGTCGCCGCGCGAGATGAATTCGGTGTTGGAGCTGGCGATCTTCTTGAGCGCGGCCACGATGTCGTCGCCCTTGGTCTTGGCGGGATCGGCCTTGGGGCCGATCAGCACGAAGTCGTTGTACATGACCTCCTGGCGCCCGGCCGAGAAGCCGTCGGCGACGAACTTCTCTTCGGCCACCTTGTCGTGCACGAACAGCACGTCGGCATCGCCCCGGCGCGCCATGTCGATCGCCTGCCCGGTGCCGAGCGCGACCACCTTCACGTCGATGCCGCTGGCCTTCTTGAACTCCGGCAGCAGGAAGGAGAACAGGCCCGACTGCTCGGTGGAGGTGGTCGAGGCCACCACGATGCTCTGGGCGAGCGCACCGGCGCTGGCCAGCAGGCCTGCGGTGCCCAGCACGGCGGTGAGGGTGAGGTGGCGGAAGGTGGTGTTCACAGGCTTTCTCCTTGGACAAACAAATGGGCCTGCGGGCACAGGGACCGCAGGAGATCGTGGTTGAAAAAATCGTTCACGGGCAGGTCGGCCAGCAGGCGGCCTTTTTCGAGGTACACGACTCGGCTGGCCAGGCGCTTGACCTGGCCGAGGTTGTGGCTGCTGAAGACCAGCGTGGTGGGTTTGCCCGTGGGTTGGCCGGCCACATCGCGCCGGCCGGCGGCGGTGAACTCGGCGATCAGCGCTTCCACCTCGCGCTTGGCGTGCGGGTCCAGGCTGGCGGTGGGCTCGTCGAGCAGCCACACGGCCGGGCGCAGCGCCCAGGCCCGCGCCAGCGCCAGCCGCTGCTGCTGGCCGCCGGAGAGCGCGCGCCCGCTGCGCTCGGCCAGGTGGCCCATCTCCACGCGCTCCAGCGCCTGCAGGGCCAGCGCGCGCGTCTGGCGCGCGGGCACGCCCTGCAGCCACAGGCCGAGCTGGATGTTGCGCCGCGCGCTCATGCGCAGCATGTGCGGCCGCTGGAACAGCATGGCCACGCGCTGGTGCGCGGGCGTGTGCAGCTCGCCCGCGCTGGGGCGCTGCAACCCGTGCAGGGTGCGCAGCAGCGTGCTCTTGCCGCTGCCGTTGGCCCCGACCAGCGCCACGCGCTCGCCCTCTTCAATGCGCAGGAACACGTCCGTCAATGCCTGCAGGCGCGCGGCCGGGCCCAGGTGCACCTGCACGCCGCGCAACTCGAAACAGGGGGCGGGGACCACGGCGCGTTGCGCGGTCATGGGCAGCCCGCTCATGCCGCCACCAGAGGCGCCGGTGCGCTGGCCGCACCGTCGGCGCGCTCGCGCCAGCGGCTCAGCAGCGACACCAGGGCGTTGAGCAGGAGCACCACGAGCAGCAGCACCACGCCCAGGCCCAGCGCCAGCGGCAGGTCGCCCTTGCTGGTCTCCAGCGCAATGGCCGTGGTCATGACGCGCGTGAAACCTTCGATGTTGCCGCCCACGATCATCACCGCGCCCACTTCCGACACGGCACGGCCGAAGGCGGTCAGCAGCACGGTGAGCAGCGCGTAGCGCTCGTCCCAGGCCAGCAGCAGGCTGCGCAAGGCGGCGCCGGCGCCCAGCGAGGCGAGCTGCTCGCCATGGCTGCGGTCGGCGTCTTCCACCACCTGGCGCGTGAGCGCGGTCACCAGCGGCAGCACCAGCACCGTCTGCGCCAGCACCATGGCCTGGAAGCTGAACAGCCAGCCCAGGAAGCCCAGCGGCCCCGAGCGCGAGAGCAGCAGGTAGATCACCAGCCCCACCACCACCGAGGGGATGGCGAGGAAGGTGTTGAGCACGGTGAGCACCGCGCCCCGGCCAGGGAAGCGCGCGGCCGCGAGCCAGGCGCCCAGCACCAGGCCCAGGCCGCAGGCCAGCAGGCAGGCCGTGGCGCTGACCGCCAGGGAGCGCATCACCACCGCCCACAGGCCCGGGTCGCCCGAAAGAATCAGCCGCAGCGCCGTGGCCAGGCTGTCTGAAAATGTGTTCATATGTTCGGCCGAGCTTACGGGTGTGCTCCTGAATCGAGAGTACGTAATGACGCGGTATGAAATTCAATGCATAGGACACCCGCTCGCCGGAGCTGCCGGTGGTTTGGTGCAAACTCGACGTCCATGCGAAAAATCGAGCTCTCCTACACACTGACGTCACCGACGCCGGAGCGCTCGTCCCATCCCGTGCAGCTGCGCAATCCCATGATGGACGTGCTGCACGCCGTGCGCAGCAGCGGCTCGATCTCGGGTGCCGCGCGCGAGCTGGGCCTGTCGTACCGCCACGTGTGGGGCCAGTTGAAGGACTGGGAAGCCGGCCTGGGGCAGGCGCTGATCTTCTGGGAGCGGGGGCAGGCCGCGCGCCTCACGCCCTTCGGCGAGCGGCTGCTGATGGCCGAGCGGCTGGCCCAGGCGCGCCTGGGGCCCCAGATGGAGAGCCTGCGCGCCGAGCTGGAGCGCGCCTTCGGCGACTGGCGCGCGCCCGACGCCCCGCGCGGCGCCAAGTCGTTCGGTCCGGCCGTGGCCCCCGGCCAGAGCCGCATCGTGCTCATCAACCGGCCGCAGTCGCCGCAGTCGCTGATCTACGGCGGCGTGCTCCTGCCGATGTCCGGGACGGACGACCTGCTGACGCTGAACACCGCCAACACCATCCTCGGCACCGACTTCCTGTCGCGGATCAACGCCGACCTGCGCGAGACGAAGGGCTGGTCCTACGGGGTGCGCGGCACGGTCAACCAGCTGGAGCACCAGGCGCCCTACTTCATCTCGGCGCCCGTGCAGGCCAACCGGACCGGGGAGTCGATCGCCGCCCTGCTGGAGCAGTACAACGCCTTCCTGACCGACCGCGGCGTCACCCCCGAGGAGCTCGACCGCACCATCAACGGCAACACCCGTTCGTTGGCCGGCGGCTTCGAGACCTCGGCCCAGCTGCTCGGCGCCCTGCGCAGCAACGCCCTCTACCAGCGGCCCGACGACTATTACGAGACGGTCGCCAGCCGCACCCGCGCCCTGACCGCGGCCGATCTCGACGCGGCGGCGCGGGCGGCGATCAACCCCGGTGGCATCGTCTGGGTGGTGGTCGGCGACGCCGCGGTCGTCCGGCCGCAGCTCGACGCTCTCGGCCTGCCGGTCGAGGTCCGCGAAGTCGAGTGACCCGGTGCGCGGCCGGTGCCGGTCGCCGCCTTCGACAACCCCGGCCCGCCGCCCCACCGACGGCGGGCCGGTCCTTGTTTCCAGTGCCTTTTGGGGGGCTCCCTATGAAGCGCGTATTCCTGACCACCGTCGCCGCCGTGGCGCTCGCCGCGCCGGCCTTCGCCCAGGAGCCGGATCCGCAGTCGGCGCCGCCGACCCTGCCCCCGACCGAGGCCGCCCAGGCCGCCGACGAGCAGGACGCGAAGTGGGACGTGCAGAACCCGCCCGGGCCGTCGCGCAACATTCCCATCGATGTCACCCGCGGCACCTGGATGTCGGTCGACGTCAGCCCCGACGGCCGGATGATCGCCTTCGACCTGCTGGGCGACATCTACGTCATGCCCATCGAGGGCGGCGAGGCCCGGGCCATCGCCTCGGGCGTGGCCTGGGAGATGCAGCCGAAGTGGTCCCCCGACGGCCGCCACATCGCCTTCACCTCCGACCGCGGCGGCGGCGACAACATCTGGATCATGAACGCCGACGGCTCCAGTCCGGTGCAGGTGTCGAAGGAGTCCTTCCGCCTGCTGAACCAGCCGGAATGGACGCCCGATGGCCAATTCATCGTCGCCCGCAAGCATTTCACCTCGGCCCGCTCACTCGGGGCCGGCGAGATCTGGATGTACCACCGCTCGGGCGGCGGCGGTGTGCAGATGACCGAGCGCCGCACCCAACAGAAGGACACCGGCGAGCCGGCCTTCTCCCCCGACGGCCGCTACCTCTACTTCTCCGACGACGCCACGCCGGGGAACACCTTCGAATATTCGAAGGACGTCAACGGCCAGATCTACGTCATCCGCCGGCTCGACCGCGAAACCGGCGAGATCGAGCCGTACGTGACCGGCCCCGGCGGCTCGATCCGACCGACCCCCTCGCCCGACGGCCGTTCCCTGGCCTTCATCCGGCGCGTCCGCTACCAGTCGGTGCTCTACGTCATGGACATTGAGTCCGGACGCGAGACCCCCGTGTTCTCGGGCCTCGACCGCGACCTGCAGGAGACCTGGGCGATCCACGGCGTCTATCCGGCCATCAGCTGGACGCCCGACAACCGCTCCATCGTGTTCTGGGCCGACGGCCGCATCCAGCGCGTCGACGTAGCCTCGGGCGCGGTCTCGGACATCCCCTTCCACGTCGCCGACACCCGTCGCGTGCAGGAGGCCGTGCGCTTCCCGGTCGAGGTCGCGCCCGATGCGTTCGACGTAAAGATGATCCGCTGGGCCCGCCCCTCGCCGGACGGGTCGCGGGTCGTCTTCGAGGCGCTTGGCAACCTCTGGATCCGCGACCTGCCCACCGGCGAGGCGCGACGCCTGACCCGTCAGAACGATCACTTCGAGCTCTATCCGCAGTGGTCGCGCGACGGCCGCTCGATCGTCTACACCACCTGGGATGATGAAGAGCTGGGCTCGGTGCGCGTGGTCCCGGCCTCGGGCGGGACGGGTCGCGTGATCACCCGCCGTCCCGGCCACTACGTCGAGCCGACCTTCTCCCCGGACGGCCGCACCGTCGTCTACCGCACCGTCTCCGGCGGCGACCTGACCTCGGCCCTGTGGAGCCGCGACACCGGCGTGTACCGCGTTCCCGTCGGCGGCGGAGAACCGGTCTTCGTCACCGACGACGGCGTCGCCCCGCAGTTCGGCGCGAACGGCGACCGGCTGTTCCTGACCGGTCGCGACGGCGATCATCGCACCCTGTTCTCGGTCGACCTCGACGGCGACGACGCCCGCACCCACCTGCGCTCCGAATGGGCGGCCGAGTTCGCCCTTTCCCCGGACGGAAACTGGGTCGGCTGGACCGAGCGCTTCAACGCCTATGTCGCGCCCTTCGTCGCCGCCGGCCGGCCGGTGACCATCAGCGCGGAGGGCAAGTCCCTGCCCCAGGCCCGCGTCACCCGCGACGCCGGCGAATGGCTCAGCTGGTCGGGCGACTCCCGCCGGTTGCAGTGGTCGCTGGGGCCGGAGCTGTTCACCCGCGACCTCAACCAGTCCTTCGCCTTCGTCGAGGGCGCGCCCGAGGAGCTGCCGAAGCCGGACGAGCAGGGCGTCAACCTCGGCTTCAGCGTGCCGACCGACCGGCCGCAAGGCCGCATCGCCCTGACCGGCGCCCGGCTGATCACCATGAACGGCGGCGAGGTCATCGAGAACGGCGTCGTCGTCATCGACGGCAACCGCATCGAGACCATCGGCCCGCTGGCCAGCACCACCATCCCGGCCGGGATTCCAACCCTCGACATGACCGGCAAGACCATCATGCCGGGCCTCATCGACGCCCACTGGCACGGCTCGATGGGCGACAACGAGATCATCCCCGAGCAGAGCCGGATCAACTACGCCTCGCTGGCCTTCGGGGTGACGACGATCCACGATCCGTCGAACGACACCAGCGAGATCTTCGCCCACAGCGAGCTGGCCCGCGCCGGCCGCGTGGTCGGCCCGCGCATCTTCTCGACCGGCACCATCCTCTACGGCGCCACCACCGCCTTCACCGCCCAGGTCGACGACCTCGACGACGCCCTGTCGACCCTGCGTCGCATGCGCGCGGCGGGCGCGTGGAGCGTGAAGAGCTACAACCAGCCGCGCCGCGAACAGCGCCAGCAGATCATCGAGGCCGCCCGCCAGCTGGGCATGATGGTCGTCCCCGAGGGCGGCTCGCTGTACCAGCACAACATGTCGATGATCGTCGACGGCCACCCCCCGATCGAGCACTCGATCCCGCTGGCCCGCCTGTACGACGACGTGCCCCAGCTGTGGCGCCAGACGGGCACCGCCTACAACCCGACCCTGGTTGTGGCCTACGGCGGCAGCTACGGCGAGAACTACTGGTACCAGGAGAGTCCGGTCTGGGATCACCCGATCCTGACACAGTACGTGCCGCGCCGCCGCCTCGACGCCCGCGCCCGTCGCCCGGTCACCGCCCCGGACAACGAATGGAACCACATCTCCGTGGCGCGCGAGGCGACCCGCCTGTCGGAACAGGGCGTCGACGTCCTGATCGGCGCCCATGGGCAGCGCGAGGGCCTGGCGGCGCACTGGGAGCTGTGGAGCCTCGCCCAGGGCGGCATGACCCCTCTGGACGCCATCCGCGCCGGCACCCTCAACGGGGCGCGGGCGCTGGGCATGGACCGCGACCTCGGTTCGCTGGAGCCCGGCAAGCTGGCCGACATGGTGGTGCTGGACGCCAACCCGCTGGAGAACATCCGCAACACCACCTCGATCGCCTACACCGTCGCCAACGGCCGGGTGTACGACTCCGGCATGAACGAGATCGCCCCGCGGCAGCGCCCGCGCCGGCCGTTCTGGTTCGCCGGCGCCGACGGCGAGGCCATGGCCCCGGGGATCGCGGAAAGCGACACCCACGGTCACGGCGAGCACTGAGGCCGTCCCGGCTCGTCAGTGGCCGATGATCGTGGGCAGCGCCTGCCAGATCATCGCGACCACGGCGACGCCGAAGCCCAGCGCGGCGACCTCGCGGCGAAAGCGGGAGACCTGTCCTTCCGCTCCGCGCAGGCGGCGAAGCGCGAGCAGGCCGAGCACCGCGCCCGTCAGCACGCAGCCCGCACTGAACGCAAGCCCCGCCATCCGCCAGGCGGGGTCGTCCGCGGTCGCGACCACGTCGGCGACGCTGGCGATCAGATAGACGCCGAGGAAGTGAAGGCCCCACAGCGTCAGCCCGCCCAGCATCCACGCCCAGGCCTTCACATCGCCGCTCCGGGGACCAGCCGGGTCAGCAGCACCGATCCGGCCCCCTGCGCCGCCGTGAAGGCGAGGAACAGGGCGATGAGGTCGAAGGTCGACGGCCGCGCCGCCTCGACATGCCCCGCCAGCCAGCGCAGCAGGGCGTAAAGGCCCATCAGGCCCGAGACGGCGACGAAGAAACCCTGCCAGCCGATCAGGGCGTAGACGGTGGCGCCCTGGGCGTTGACCTCGGGCCGCAGCCCCGTCGCCAGCCAGTGATTCAGGTCCAGCGCCCAAGCCGCAGCGGCCAGCCCGACGGCCGCCAGCATCAGCGCGGTCGCAACCGCGGGCGTGCGCGGCCGGTCCAGCCGCAGCGTCCGGCAACCCGCCCACGCGAGCAGCCCGGCCCCCAGATAGGCGGCGAGCACCGGCGCCAGCAGCGGCAGGTCGGGCGGCGGCGCCCAGGTCTCCGGCTGCCGGCTCCACAGGAAGACATGGCTGAAGCCCAGCAGGGCGCCGACCATCCCCGCGACAATCAGGGTGATGAGCATGGCCCACCATCCATGGCTGGACGGTCCGCTGACGTAGGTCGGCAGCTGGATCCCGGCGCCGACGTCGACGGTGGGCTGGATGCGCGGCCGGTCGAGCAGCCAGCACCAGTGCATCAGGCAGTAGACCGCCAGCACCCCGCAGATCACCGACGGCCAGTACGCCTGCACCGTCAGCAGCAGGAAGAAGGCCGCCGTGAACACCGCCGCCCACACATGCCAGGCCGAAGGCGACGGCATCCGCTGCAGGTACTGCGGCTCGGCGTTGAGGGTGGAGCTGACGATGGTCTCCCGCTCGCCGGTGGCGGTGTTGGGCAGAAGGTAGCGGCCGGCCTCGACGTCCCGGGCCAGATTCTTCTGGTCCCACAGGGGGTAGAGACTCTTCACCACCGGGATGGACCGCACCGAGTAGAGGCCGGTCGGCAGCCATTCCAGTCCAGGCCCGCCGTAGACGTTGCCGGCGTCCTTTCCGAACGGGCGGAAGTTGCGGATCATGTCCACGACCCACAGCAGCACCGCCGCCCCGAACAGGAAGGCGCCGACCGTCGAGATCATGTTGGGAATCTCCCAGCCGCGGTCCGGCAGGTAGGTGTAGACCCGCCGCGGCATGCCCATCAGCCCGGTCAGGTGCATGGGCAGGAAGGTCAGGTGCATGCCGCTGAACATCAGCCAGAACACCCACTTGCCCAGCCGTTCGCTCAGCGGCCGGCTCGAGCTCATCGGCAGCCAGTAGTAGATCGCCGCGAACAGCGGGAAGACCATGCCCCCGATCAGCACATAGTGCAGGTGGGCGACGATGAAGTAGCTGTCGTGGGCCTGCCAGTCGAACGGGACCATGGCGACCATGACGCCGGTCAGGCCACCCATGGTGAAGATGATCAGCGCCCCCAGCACGAACAGCCCCGGGGTGGTGAAGCGCATCTTCCCTGCCGCGACCGTCGCGATCCAGGCGAAGACCTGGATGCCGGCGGGCAACGACACCGCCATCGACGCCGCCGAGAAGAAGCTGGTCGAGATGGTCGGCATGCCGGTGGTGAACATGTGGTGGGCCCATACGCCGAAGCTGATGAAGCCCGTGGCCAGCATCGCCAGCACCACCAGCCGGTAGCCGACCAGCCGCGTGCCGGCCATGGCCGGGATGATGGTCGACATCGCTCCCGCCGCCGGCAGGAAGATGATGTAGACCTCGGGGTGGCCGAAGAACCAGAACAGGTGCT
>JAGKSX010000175.1 GCA_018993155.1 Hydrogenophaga sp. | reverse complement strand
GGGGGCAGCGACCCGCGCAGCGGTGGAGCGTGGGGGCCCGCATGCGCCGCCGGGCCGCCCCAAGGCGGAACAACCCCCTCGGGGGGCAGCGACCCGCGCAGCGGTGGAGCGTGGGGGTGCACGCTTCACGGACGACTACCTGGGCTACCTGCTCGGGCAGGCCAACCATGCGCTGTTCAAGGACTTCGATGCCGTGGTGCGCGACGCCGGCCTGAGCAGCATCGAATGGCGCGCATTGGCCACGCTCACCGGCCGTCCACCCATGCCGGTGGGCCAGCTGGCGTTCGAGGTGTTGAGCCAGCAACCCACGGTGACCAAACTCGTGCAGCGCCTGGCCGCCCAGGGTTGGGTGGCGCTGCGCGACGACCCGGACGACCAGCGCCGCACGCTGGTGAACATCACCCCCGCGGGGCAGAAGAAGGTGGCGCCGCTGATCGCGCGGGCGCGCGAGCACGAAGCGGCGGTGCTCGGCACCCTGAGCGCGGCCGAGGTGCGCCGGCTCAAGGACCAGCTGCGCCGGCTCGCGCAGCCCGGCTGACCCCACACGAAGCCCACGCGACAGCCGGGACATCGGCGCGCGCCGACAATCGCCGGCATGACTTCACCGGCTGACCGCAAGACCCACCTCGACTCCCTCGCCATCACCCTGCTCGTGGTGTGCTGCGCCTTCTGGGGTTTCCAGCAGATCCTGATCAAGGACACCGTGGCCGAGGTGCCGCCGCTGTGGCAGGCCTCGCTGCGTTTCTGGGGCGCGGCCGTGCTCATCTGGGCCTGGTGCCAGGCGCGTGGTGTGCCGCTGTTCGCGCGCGACGGCACGCTCAAGGCCGGCCTGCTGGCGGGTTCGCTGTTCGCCGGCGAGTTCGCCTTCATCTACCTCGGGCTGCTGCACACCAGCGCTTCGCGCCTGACCGTGTTCCTCTACACCAGTCCCTTCGTGGTGGCGTTGCTGCTGCCGCGCGTGGTGCCAGGCGAGCGGCTGCGGCGCATCCAGTGGGTGGGCCTGGTGATCGCCTTCGCTGCCGTGGCGCTGGCTTTCAGCGAAGGTTTCATGCACGGCTCGCCGGTGGCCGGCGCGTGGCTGGGCGATGCGATGGCGCTGGCCGCGGGCACGCTCTGGGGCCTAACCACGCTCACCATCCGCGCCACGAAGCTCTCGGGCGCGAGCGCGGAGAAAACCCTGTTCTACCAGGTGGCGGTGACGGCGGTGGTCGCGCCTTTCATCTCGCTCGCGCTGGGCGAGGTGTGGTCGCTCGACTACTCGGCGCGCGCCTGGGGTTCGCTGGGCATCCAGACCGTGGTCGGCGCCTTCGCGAGCTACCTCACCTGGATGTGGCTGCTGCGGCACTACCCCGCCACGCAGATGTCCACCTTCACCTTTCTCACCCCGGTGTTCGCACTGGTGTTCGGCGTGGTGCTGCTCAACGAGCCGCTCACGCCCCAGCTGGTGGTGGCGCTGGCGGGCGTGGCGCTGGGCATCGTGCTGGTGAGCCGGCGCGGCTGAGCACGCCTGCGCATTCGCGCGGTGGGAACCCGGGAAATCCCGGGGCGGTTTGACCGAACCCGGCCAGTGACCTTCCTCACTACCTAGTTTCAGCGCCTTCATTGCTGAAACGGAACCGGGGGGTCATTTTGAGCATCAATCTGTCATCAACCGATAACCGCGTGTTTCCCGCCATGGGCGACGACGGTGCGGAGCCATCCGATGAGGAGTCGCTGCTTCTGGTCGGCGATGCCGTTTTGTGCACCGAACCCGACGCCCGATTCGACGACGTCCGCAGTGAGCATCGCTCCGTGAACAACTCCTTGTCCACGGCGATCTCCCCCTTCAGTCAGACCTCCCGCTTTCTCTTTCCGTCCCTCTTCTCCCTTGAGAGAAGCAAGACCAACGAGCCGTCACCCGAAATCCAACGGCAGGTGGCGGCCATTCTGCAGGATTTCGACGCCGGCCCGCCAGAACCCGCCCCCACCGACCTCCTGTCCGCCCAGCACGTCTACCCGGTGTGGTGCGTCCTGTTGTTCGCGACCGTCGGACCCGGCTACGGCACAAGCATCGACTTCCAGACCGGCGCCGAGCACCCGAACGCCGGGCTTCACTACCTGCCGGCGATGATCGCCGGCCTGGGCCAGGCGGGCGACTCCAAGATCACCTGGGACGGTGTCCGCGGCGGATTGGTGAGCCATCGGCAGGAGCTGGAGGACTGCCACGTCTACCTGAATGCGGTGTCCGGCCTGCAGGCCCTGGCCGCGCTGGAAACGCAACGAGCGCCGGACCGCGCCTTGGTCGAGAAGGCCCGGGCCCGATTGCAGGAGCTGGTGCACACCCACACCGCCACCTTCCATCGTTGCCTGGAGCCAGGCTACCTCGTCCCTCGCTGCATGATCGCTGGCGTGCGAGACGTCGGGTTGGGGGGACTGTCTCTTCTCAAGACCGTCCCGACGGCGGCGATCAGCGGGATGTCCACCAGCAGCGAGCCGCTCGCGGGCCCCGCCAAAGGTCTGGCCACCACCCTGCCCTATCTCTCCGCGTCCCTCACGATACTCACGGGCGTTTTCCATCTGGCGCACGCGATCCTGGAGGGCCTGGACGCACGAAGAAGCCGCAAAGCACTGGCGAAGGCCGAGCAGTTCGACAAAAACGTGTTTGTGGCGCATGGAGCACATTGCCCCGAGCTGGCCGAGCTGATGGCGCACCGCCATCAGTGGCGTGAGCTGGCGCGGCTCGATACCGATCTGCTCGACCTGCATGGCTGGGTCCGTGGCATCTATGGGGGTACCAGCCTGGGAAGTGCCGTGGCCAGCGTTGCCCTGACCGCGCTGGGCGGTGCCGCCCTGTTTGGCGCCGCAGGCATGGGCATCCCTGGTCTTGTCGGCATCTTCCTCGCGGGCGCCTACATGATGTGGTACGGGATTCGCGCCAACATCAAGAACGAGCACCAGAAACGCCATGAAAAGACCTGCCGCACCATCGCCGCGCTTCATGAGCGAAGCGCCGACAAGATGCCCGGCCTGTCCAGACCACCCCTCGGCCGCCCGATCCAGGCGATCGCGCACGATCTCGTCCGCCGGCTTCTGACGCCGGACACCCAGCAGCAGACCCGGCAGATGCTGATCGACCTGGGGCTTTCCCCGGCAGAAGTCGATGCGGCCATCGAAGGCGACAGCGAACCGCTCATCCCGCGCATCGAGCGATTGGCCTCGCAGGCAACCCTGTCCTCGGAAACCGAGGCCCTGCGCCGTTTCCATGCGTGCTCGGACAAGCCTGCCTCGAAACAGCTCACCGTGTGGGAGCGATGGGGGGACCTGGGGCACAAGCCGGCGGACATCACGGCGCCTTGCCATCTCGCCAAGCCAAGCTGGACACAGTACCTCGCACCCGGCGCCGACATGGGCGATCTTCGCAAGTCCTCGCTGACCCCGCGGCTCATCCGCCATCACTGGCACGATGCCGGCTTCCAGCCGATGCTGCGTCGGCAGCTGTGCGCGGATGGGCTCTACGTGATGAAGACACCCGACGATGCCTGGGACCTGCTGGACATCCATCGCTACGGTATGCACCGGGAAGCGATGGCGCGCGCCGACATCGCCGGATGGATCCATGCCGGCCAATGGCGCAACCTCGAGGGGTGTCTGCGCGATGACCTGGCCACGCTCCCCCATCAGAAAGTGCTTCAGGACGACTACGGGATCTTGCCCAGGCACACGGGAAACCTCCTGGCCGTGCTGCAGCAATGGGCCGCGAACGTGCCCCTGCAAACCGACACCCTCCCTTCGTTCATCGCCATCTACAAGGCCAGCGACGCGACGGGCAAACGCTCGCTCCTGCCCCAAGTTCAAGCCCTGGTGAATGCCTCCGCCCAGAGCATGCCAAAAGAAGAGGAGGTGACCTTGCGCACCGCGCTTGGCATCGCGGCCGATGGCAACGTCGATGAGCAGAACGCGGATGCCGTGCTGCTGTCGCTCCAGAAGTTCCTGACGGTGTCCGAGAAGCTCCGCGGCCAGACCCTGTCCAAGGTGGTGGCATCGCTCCACGCCTATCCCACCAGCAACCGCTTTCCCAAGGCCCTGTGTCGTCTCGCGGCCCTGCGTGAGCTGCGCATGCGATGCGAAATGCAGGGCTGCAAACTGGACCGGCCAGACGTCGAGCATGCTCTGAGGCAGGCCAAGGCACTGTCGGCCGAGAAGCTTCACACCCGCGCGGTCGGTGCTGGCGAGGGCGGTGGTGTGTTCGGTTTCGGGGGCTATCGCCTGAACAAGCAAGGCGTCTTCATCCGGTCCCTCTTCGAACAATGCATGAGCAGCAAGCCGAGCGCCGCTCCCAAGCAAGAAGAGAACAGCATGAGCAGCAAGCCAGGCGCCTCCCCCAAACAGAAAGAGAACATTCAGGCCGTGCAGCAGCAAAGCGCCCTGTTTCTGCAAGACCATTTTTCAACACTCGTGCTCGCTTGCAAGGCCAGCAAGCCCGCTGAAAAAGGCGCGTTCTTGCCCGAGGTTCGAGCCCTGGTCGATGCCGCTGCTCAAGGCATGCCCGAAGACGAGCGTGCAGACTTGCGTGCCGCCATCGGCGTTCCGGCCGAGAAGGACATCGATGCGGGAAATGTGGATGCCGTGCTGCAGGCGCTGCAGAAATTTCTGACCGTGTCCGAGAAGCTCCAGGCCCAGACCCTCTCCAAGGTGGTGGCCTCACTCCACACCTATCCCACCGACCGCAGCATGCCCAAGGCCCTGTGCCGGCTCGCCGCCTTGCGCGAGCTTCGCCAGCGATGCGAAACGAAAGGCCGCTCCCTCGCCGAGCCGGAGGTGCTGCACGCTTTGGTGTTGGCCAAGGAACTGTCGACCGAGAAGCTGCATGGCCACGGCTTCCTGGGTTTGGGGCGGTGGCGCCTGAACAAGAAAGGTGCGTTCCTCCACCACCTGTTCGAGAGGTGCCTGGGTGGCCATCCACCCCAGGTTGCCATGTCGTCGACTTCGCTCCAGCAGTTGTGGCGCCGGTCGGACGAGCCGATCTACCGTGCCGCGCTGTTGCAGAGCGCGAACCGGATGATGGGGCGCGCGCCCACCGCACCTGTCCCCGCCGATGCGCAGGCGTTTGCCGAGCGCTTCGCCCACTACAGCACGCCCGGAGCACTGCAGAAGGCGCTTCTCAGCAAAGACTCCAAGCAGCGCAAGGCGGCCCTGGACTGCCTGGAGGAGATGCTCACCGCTGCCGAAAAGCGCGTCGGGGATTCGTTGGGTGGAGAGGACTGCGTCATGCACCTGAAAGCGTACTTCCGCCTGGAGAAACTCAAGCACGGTCTGAACCCACCCTCGCGTGAGCTGGGCGCCATATCCGCGGAGCGGCTCAAGACCTACCGCGCCGCTCTCGCCTGGCGCAAGGGAAGAATGCCGTCCTGGCTCAGAAAGATCGCACCGGCCTGGCTGGTGGCCCGGGTCACGAAAGCGCAGAACAAGAACACCAAGGCGATCCAGGCCGAACTCCAACAATTGAGGAACGGCCAGAAAGCGCGAGGCCATTCGCCCTGGTCGTCCAAATTCCTGACTCAACACAACGCCAGCGCCACCGAGCTGCAGAAAATGCAGGCGCTCTATCCCGGTATCGAGGCGGCCACCTACAAAGATCTGGTCACAAGGCTCCGGACGTTGGGCCAAATGAGCGTGCCTCAGCTTCGGGAGTCGATTCTTCAGAACCCGGAGCGGGCCTGGCACTGGATTCAGGTCGAGTTCAGATCCCGCGGCCTGCCGCCGCCCACCGACAAGCCCCATGCGCTGAACTTGCTGAGAGAGGCTGCGGAGAAGGGCGGGCCTGATCTGTTGATGGCGCTGTCGGCCCTGAAACGCAGCGCCAGCAGGCGGCAGGCGGAAGACGTGGCCCTACAGCGCTGGCGCGATCCCGACCGCAGGATCGCCGCCGAAGAGGACGGGGGCGACAGTCAAGGTCTCACCCGCAGCAACAGCGCCACCCTCGTCCCGAGACACCGGATCAGCCTGCTGATCTCCAACGAGTGAGAGTCCGCACGGTGTAAGTCAATCGTCAGTTCCGAGGATCAGCATCTGGCGGGCCCACGGCCTGCGGCATCCCCTCACGACCGTCGGCCAGGAGACCCCCATGCTGCCTAAGGCCATTGTGTTGCTGTCGCTGGTCGCGCTCATCTTCCCCATGGTGTTCTTCACCTTCGCGTCGCCGCCGCTGCTCATCCTGAAACACGACACCCCGCAGGACGCGCGTTTTGTCCGGGGGCTGTTCAATTACTACTACACGGTGGTCGTGATCGCCGCCAGCGTCGGGGCTGTGGGGCAGATGGCGGTGGGCCGCGTCGTGGTGGGGTTGGCCATGGGCGGCGTGGCGGCTTTTGTCTTCGCGGTGCGCCGCTGGGTCGTCCCGCGCATGGATGCGCTGCGCGAAAGGATCGCCAGTGGCGACGCCTCCGCGATCCCGGGTTTCCGGCGCCTGCACCTCGCGGGCATCCTGCTCAACCTCGTGCAGGTGGGCGTGGTCGCCTGGGGCATGGCGAAACTCGCCGCGCTGTAAGCAAAGCTCAGCCCGGCCGGGCCGCGAAGTGCTGCTGCAGGGCCTGCAGCGCATGGCGCACCTTGGCCGGTTGTTCACCGCGCCGGGGCGTGACCGCGAACACCGCCGCCGGTTCCAGCCGCCAGTCCGGCAGCACGGGCGCAAGCCGCCCTTCGGCCAGGGCCTGGCGCACGTCGTCGGCCATGCCCACGTACAGACCCCACCCCGCCAGCGCCATGGCCTGCAGCGCGGTCACCTGCGAGGCCAGAAGGCGCGCTTCGACGCGCACCTCTTCGCGTTCGCCCTGCAGACCCTGAAAGCTCAGCGTGTCCACCGCCGTGCCGCGCGGCGGCAGGCCCAGCCAGTCGTGCCCGGCGAGTTCGCCCGGATGGCGCGGCCAGCCGCGCTCCGCCAGGTAACGCGGCGCGGCGCAGAGCTGGCGCTGGAGTTCCCCCAGGCGGCGCGCGACCAGGGAAGAATCGGTGAAGCGGCCCACGCGCAGCGCGAGGTCCACCCGCTCGCCGATGAGGTCGATGGGCGTGTCGTCCAGCAGCAGGTGCAGCCGCAGCCGGGGGTGGCGGCGCAGGGGTTCGAGCGCGCTGGCCAGCAGCTCGCCGAAGCCGATAGGCGCGGCCAGGCGCAGCTCGCCCTCGGGTTCGTCGCGCAGGCGCTCCAGCGCCTGGTCGGCGCTGCGGGCCTGGGCGACCATGGCGGCGCAGGCGGGGTAATAGCGCTCACCGGCCTCGGTGAGCGTGAGGCGGCGGGTGGAGCGGTGCAGCAGCACCAGGCCCAGGGCCTCTTCGAGCAGGCGCAGCTGCTGGCTCACGGCCGAGGGCGTGCTGCCCAGGCGGCGAGCGGCGGCGCTCAGCGACCCGCTGTCCACGATCTCCGCGAACAGCGCCATGCGTTTGAGTTTGTCGGTCCAGGCGGTGGTTTCGCTGCTCATTGTTTAGATTTCCTACAAGAAGAAAGCTGATTTTGCCGCCTACCGCTCGTTTCTTGTAGCCATGACACTAGATCCATCCCAACCTTTTCAGGAGTCTCGTCATGAAGATCGCCCTCATCGGTGCCACCGGTTTCGTCGGCAGCGCCGTGCTCACCGAACTGCTCTCGCGCGGCCACAGCGTGACCGCCCTTGCCCGCCACCCCGAGAAGCTGACCGCCCAAGCCGGGCTGCAGGTGGTGAAGGCCGACGTGACCGACGCCGCGCAGGTGGCCCGGGCCGTGGCCGGGCACGACGCCATCGTGAGCGCCTACAACCCCGGCTGGAAAGAGGCCGAGATCAAACGCCTGTTCGGCCTGGGTTACGACGGCATCCTGGCCGGCGCGAAGCAGGCTGGTGTGCAGCGCGTGCTGGCCGTCGGCGGTGCGGGCAGCCTGGAGATCGCGCCCGGCCTGCAGCTGGTCGACACGCCCGAGTTCCCGGCCGAATGGAAGCAGGGCGCGCTGGCCGCGCGCGACCTCCTCACGCGCCTGCGCGGCGAGACCGGCCTGGCCTGGAGCTTCCTCTCGCCGCCGATCCTGCTCGCACCGGGCGAGCGCACCGGCAAGTACCGCACCGGCGGCGACCAGCCGCTGCCGGGTTCGGGCGATCAGCCGTCCGGCATTTCGGTGGCCGATCTGGCGGTGGCGATCGTGGACGAAATCGAAAGCCCGAAGCACACCCGCCAGCGCTTCACTGTGGCGAACTGAAAGCTCACTCCGACTAGAACGGGGGAGGCCACCGGGTGCCCGGCTCCGCGGCTGTCCCCCGGGGCGGCTTCGCCGCCCCTCCTCCTTTACGCCGCTGCGCCGGACACCCGGTGACCTCCCCCTTGGTGGCACACAAACGGTTGAACACCTGCACGCCGCCGCTCGCGAGTGCCGGGCGCTCTGCGCAGCGGGGGAAAGGAGGAGAACCGGCGAAGCCGGGTCGGGGGACACCCGCGGAGCAGAGCGGCCGGG
>JAGKSX010000090.1 GCA_018993155.1 Hydrogenophaga sp. | reverse complement strand
AATGGATCCAGCACGCGACCTTGTTCAAACGCAGCGATCGCCTTTCCGATACTCGTAAAGAATGAACGTCCCGCCGGCACAAATGCTTGGTGCATCACCCTTTCTTTGCCCATTAAAACCGCTAGCGATTTTCTGGATTGATCAAATACACGATAGTCAAGCCCAAATGCAATTTCATCTCGCGAGTCTTTTGAAGACTTCTCCACGCTCTGCAGAAGGTTTTCGTATTGAAGCTTAAACGCTTCTGAGAACTTTAGGCGAAAATCATCGGATACTTTTCCGCCATAGGTTTTGCGCGTCAACGTAATATTGTAGTCACCTGCATTCAGCTCGATTCTGAAACGTTTCGATCCCCAAGCTTCAATCGGAAACCATTCAATAAATTTCGCCTTCAGTCCCAATGTAAACTTATCAAAGCTATGACGTCGCTGGATGCAGTTGTCTTGATGGTGAGCACAGTCAAAGAGGAAGTAGCAAAGTTTGCTGAGCACACTTTTGCCACTCGCTTGGGGACCAATGATCACAGTGAGCCGCTTGAGCTCAACTTGAGCGTTGAGCACGCAAGAAAAGTTTTCGACAGAAAGAGTTCGCATTTGCCGAGTGTACGTTCTGATGGCCTAGATTTTGTGAGCTTCGAGCGCATGAAGCTTGCATGCATCGCCATCTCTCCATCCCACCACCTTTTTCTTGGACCGCTACACGCTCACCCTCACGATGAACCAAGGGTTATCCCTCGAGAAAAAGTTAACCCAATCAATTGAAATAGGTTTACTATTTTCCGCATGGATACAAAGAAACCGCTTGGTGGAGCAAGACCCGGGAGCGGGCGAAAACCGCTGGCTGAAGGAGTGGCTACCGTCCCCGTCATGATCAAGATGACCGAGCCCCAACGCGCCAAGCTCAAGCGCCTGGGTGGTGCCCCTTGGGTGCGCGAGAGGATCGACAAGGCGAAGGAACCGAAGGAGTAGCGCCGCGTCTCGGGGCGTGACTTCCTGCATTGCAGGGAGTTGATCCGAGACACAAAAGCGAACGGCCACAGGGGGGCAACCCTGCAGCCGTTCTAACCACAACGTGCAACAACCTTGGAAGGACCGCACATCATGGCTAAGACCGATTCTAAGACCGCGAGCAATGTCGTCGACATTGCCCAAGCCCGCGCAGCGCGCATCCATCTCGCTCGCCCCGCGCGCTGCATCCGCCGCGCCCCCACTCGCCAAGCCGCCCCTGCGGCGCTGTGAGGGGGTGCGACATGTCAAGCAGCCAACTACTCCCCTCCTCCATCCAGAAGATCGAGGAGAAAGAATTCGACGGGTACATCGGCAAGGCCGAGGATCTGATGGCGGCGGGTCTGGTGAGGCCCGAGCAGTTCCCGCCTGAGGGCAAACGGAGCGTGTCCTACCTCGGCGGCGTGGTGATGCCTCGCCGCTGTCGGATGGATGAGACCTACCTTCGCGTGTGCCGGCGCGACGATGCCGACATGCCATGGTTGGTGTGTGTTGGCCTGCCGCGTGGCGAACTCCTTCAGCGCCGGGCCAAGGCCCGCGAGAAGCGCCGCAGGGAGCGGGCGCAGAGCGTCGCCAGATGCAAGGCCGAACTCGCCCAGCGCGAACTTGCGCGGATGCCCGGCTCCGAGCGGCAGTTCGTGTGTGAAGTCGCCGCCACCATCCGCGAGTTGGCGGACCTTGTTTTCCTCAGGCGGCTGGATCAGGCAAAGGGCGGGCACGGCTACAGGTTCAGCACCGAGACGAAGGAATCCGCCCTGACGGCGGTGGACGCGATCGTCGAAGCGCTGGTGCAGGGCGAGGTGATCTTTGACGCCGAGCGGCATGCGCAGATCGTGGAGGCGCACCGGGCGGTCATCCGCGCGGCCGATCCGGCCTTCTATGCCCAGCTCGACAAGCTGACGACGCCCGATGCCTCCATCCTCGCGGGGGAAGCGCCATGAGCCGCCGCTGCAAACCGGGGCAGCGCGCCAGAGTGATTGGCGAAAGCCGGAACAAGGGCGCCATTGTTTTGGTCGTCGGCCCGCATTTTCCGAGCGAGGAGTGGGGTGGCTCAGGGCGGTGGGTCGCAGGTCTCTTCCCATGGAAGACCATCTCGCTGGGCGGCCCTCTTCACATTCGAGACGCGGACACCCTGGAGCCCCTGCCGCCATCGATGTACTGCGTTTTCGAGGACGAAGACCTGGAGCCGCTGAAGGACGACGACGACGGCCTGACCTGCTCCACCGGGAAGGACAGGCCGAAACGAGACCCGGCGTGCGGCGTGCTGGAGGAGGACCCCGTCTAGGGGCCGGTCAGGCCTGCGAGGCCGCCACGGGCAGGCGTGGCTTGCCGCCGCGCCGCTGTTGCCAGATCGAGGCGGCAAACACCACCAGCCCGCCCACGGCGAGCAACGCGCCCACCCAGCCTGTCGATGTCCAGCCCAGGCCGCTCGCAATCGCCAGACCGCCCAGCCAGGCACCCAGGGCGTTGGCGAGGTTGAAGGCGGAGTGGTTGAGCGCGGCGGCCAATGCCTGCGCTTCACCGGCCACATCCATCAGGCGGATCTGCAGCGCCGGTGCCAGCGCCACCACGGTGCCCACCAGCAGCACGTTGAGCGACACGGCGGCGGCGTATGGCGCGGTCACGAGCATGAGCAACAGCACCAGCGCCGACCACACCAGGGTGCCGCCGATGGTGGGCAGCAGGGCCTTGTCGGCCAGTCGCGCGCCCACGAGGTTGCCGGCGATCATGCCGACGCCGAACAGCGCGAGCACCAGAGGGATGGCACCGAGCGAGAGGCCAGTCACCTCGATCAGCGTCGGCTTGATGTAGCTGAACACAGCGAACATGCCGCCGAAGCCGATGGCGCCGATGCCGAGTGTGAGCCAGACCTGGGGGTTGGTGAGCGCCGCGAGTTCCCGCAAGGGGCTCGCCCCTTCGGGCGCCGGCAGGTTCGGCAGCGCACGGTGGATCATCACGCTGGCCAGCAAGGCGATCACGCCCACCAGCACAAAGGCGCTGCGCCAGCCCCAGTGCTGCCCCAGCCAGGCCGCCACGGGCACCCCGATGAGCGTGGCGCCCGTGAGGCCCAGCATCATCAGGCCCACGGCCTGGGCCCGGCGGCCCGGTGGCACCAGCGAGGCGGCCACGAGGGATGCCACGCCGAAATAGGTGCCGTGCGGCATGCCGGCCATGAAGCGCAGCAGGTTCAGGCTCCAATAACCGGGGGCCGCCGCGCTGGCCAGGTTGCCGAGGGCGAACAGCACCATCAGCACGACGAGCAGCATGCGCCGGGGCCAATGGGCGGTGAGCACGGCCAGCAAAGGCGCCCCGACAACCACACCCAGCGCGTAGGCGCTGATCACATGGCCGGCCTGCGGGATGCTGACCTGCAGCGTGGTGGCCACTTCGGGCAGCAGGCCCATGATGACGAACTCGCCGGTGCCAATGGCAAAACCGCCGAGCCCGAGGGCCCAAACGGTGGCACGGAAAGCAGGATGGGTGGCGGGGTCGCCCGTGGGGGCCTGGGAGGATGTGGCGGACATTCCCTCGATCTTGCTGCAACGCAGCATTCCACGCAGGCTGGGGGTTTTACCCCTTCGGGATCAGGCCACCACGTCACGCATCCGGTCGAGGTCGGACCGGTACTGCGCGGCCAGGCTGACTTTTTGCCTGTCGCTCAGGATCTTGCCGGAGAGCTGGAAGAACTTGCGCTCTTCTTCCCGCAGGTGGTGGTGCACTTCGTGGGACAGCTTCTTCGCCAGCTCCGGCCAGGCCTTGGGCTTGTTTCGCGCCTCTTCCAGGGCTTCGACACATTCATCGATCTCATGGTGCTCGTGCAAAGCGTGGCGCGACGAATCCAGCCCCATGTCGTCAAACAGGATCTGGGCGTACAGATAGCGCTCTTCGGCGGCCGCGTGGGCGGCCAGTTCGATGCGCAGCGCCTTGAAAATCTCTTGGGCGCGGGGATCCTCGGGCTTGGTGCGCACCAGCCGCCGGCACAGCGTGCGCTGCGTCTCGTGGCTTTCGCGGAGGGCTTCGTAGATGTTGTCCATGGGGATCTCCTGCATAAAAAACCCGGCCGAGGCCGGGCATTCCTCGTCTCAGCCGATCAACCACGTTGCGGGTTGTTGCTGCCTTGCTGCTTGCGCGACGGATCGTTGTTGTCCGCCTGGTTGCCGCCTTGCTGCGGCGACTTGCGGTTGTCATCGCGGCCGGGTTGTGCCTGTTGCTGCTGGCCCGGCTTGTTCTGGCTGCCGGGTTGCTGCTGATTGGGGTTCGGCTGCTGTTGCTGCTGATTGGGGTTGTTCTGGCTGCCAGGCTGTTGCTGGTTCGGGTTCTGCTGTTGCTGCTGGTTGGACTTGCCTTGGTTGCTCATGCGAAATCTCCAGAAAAGAAACGGGTTGCGGGCAGGATCGCCACGCACAACCAGTCTAAAAATCCCCGTGCGGCCCGGGTGTCGGCTGAGGCCCCCCTTCCCTGTAGGACTGCACCCACGCCGGGCGCAGACGAAAAAAAGCCACCGCATGCGGTGGCTTTTTTGTCACAGGAGGCCTCCGAAGAGGCCGTCCCGTCCGGGGCACTGGCCGATCAGCGGATCACGGCCAGGGTGGTGCGGTTGCCGCCCTTGTAGGTCATGAGCGTCAGGGCACCGTTCTTGATGTCGCCCTTTTCGTCGAAGGCGATGTTGCCGGTCACGCCCTTGTAGTTGGTGGCCTTGAGCGCGGGCAGGTAGACCTTGGGGTCGGCCGAGCCGGCGGTGACCATGGCGTTGACCAGCACCTTCGTGGCGTCGTACACGTACGGGGCATAGACCTGCACGTCGGCGTTGAACTTGGCCTTGAAGTCAGCACGGAATTTCTCCATGCCTTCCTTCTGTTCGCCTTCCACACCACCGGCTTCGGCGCAGAACACCTGGTCGTCGGCCAGGCCATCGGCGGCCAGCTTCGGCAGCTCGGTCGAGCAGATGCCGTCGCCACCCATGAACTTGGCGTTGATGCCGAGCTGCTTCATCTGCTTGAGCATCGGGCCGGCCACGGCGTCCATGCCGCCGAAGAACACCACGTCGGGCTTCTTGGCCTTCAGGGTGGTCAGGATGGCGTTGAAGTCGGTCGCCTTGTCGTTGGTGAACTCACGGCCCACCACCTTGCCGCCCGCAGCAGCCACGCCCTTTTCGAACTCGTCGGCCACACCTTGGCCATACGCGGTGCGGTCGTCGATCACGGCCACGCTCTTGGCCTTGAGCGTTTCCACGGCGTACTTGCCCAGCGTGCCACCCAGGTGCACGTCGTCAGCCACCACGCGGAACGCGCCGGCGTAACCCTGGCGGGTGTACTTGGGGTTGGTGGCGGAGGGGGAGATCTGGGGAATGCCGGCGTCGTTGTAGATCTGCGAGGCCGGGATGGTCGTGCCGGAGTTCAGGTGGCCGATCACGCCAGCGACCTTGGCATCCACCAGCTTGGTGGCAGCGGCGGTGCCCTGCTTCGGATCCGCTGCGTCGTCTTCCGCCAGCAGTTCGAACTTGACCGGGTTGCCACCGATGGTCAGGCCAGCTGCGTTGAGCTCCTCGATCGCCATGCGGGCGCCGTTCTCGTTGTCCTTGCCGAGGTGGGCGATGGCGCCGCTGGTGGGACCAACGTGACCGATCTTGATGACCTGAGCGGCGGCAGCGGGGGCTGCGGCAGGAGCGGCTGCGGGTGCGGCCTCTTCTTTTTTGCCGCAAGCGGCAAGTGCGACAGCCGCCGCGATGACGGCCAGTTTGGTGTTCAGTTGCATGGTTTTCCTCGGAAAAGGATGGAAGTTGGAATGCGGAGGGAACTTTTTTTCTCCACGCCCATAAAGATACTCCAAAAAACCAGCGGATTTCGCATCGCGCAGCGCCTGTGGGAAGGAACGAGGGTTTTCCCAAAGTCGCATCACGCCATTGAATGGCCCATAAGGCTGGCGCATGCTGCCCGGCGCAGGTGCGCGAGCGTCAGGTCAGTCCTGGGGCGCCAGCTGGAGATCGTGCCGCTGGGGCTCGATGCCCTTCGCCTTGTAAAGCTTCCAGCGGTCGCGCGCGTGTCCGCGGTCTTCCTGGTCCCCGGTCACCACCTCGATGACACGCGCAAAGCCTTCGTAACCGGCCGGCATGTCCAGGCGCAGGTTCACCAGCACCGTGGCCCCGTTGGCGGCCGAGACCTCGCTGGCGAGGTGGATGGGCGAGCGGGACTTCACATGCGCGGGGTCCGTCGGCCCGCTGTGGGGGATGAACTCGCCGTTGGCCATGGTCCAGAGCGCGGCATCCAGCGCCGTCCGCTCCCGCTCTTCCACGAGCACCATCACCCGCGCGCCGCGCAGGTAGGCCTTGCGCAGCAGGCGACAGGCGTAACCCAGCTTGTCGGGTGCATTGAAATGGAAGGCCACCTCGGTCATGCTGCGCGCCGTGTTCAGGCCTTGCGGGTTCTGGTGGCCTTCTTCGGAGCCACCGCCGCGGCCTGGTCGATCAGGTACTGCAACAGCAGCGGCACCGGCCGCCCCGTGGAGCCCTTGGCCGCCCCGCTCTTCCACGCGGTGCCGGCAATGTCCAGGTGGGCCCAGGGCAGCTCGGCGGTGAACTTCTGCAGGAACTTGGCGGCGGTGATGGCGCCACCCGCGCGCCCGGCCACGTTGCCCATGTCGGCGAAGTTCGATTTGAGGCCTTCGGCGTACTCATCGTCCAGCGGCAGGCGCCAGCACAGATCCTGCGCGGTGTCGCCGGCCTTCTGCAGGGCCTGGGCCAGGTCGTCGCGGGTCGAGAACAGCCCCGAGCGCACGCCCCCGAGGGCGATCACGCAAGCACCGGTGAGGGTGGCGATGTCGATCACGCTGTGGGGCTTGAAACGCGCGGCGTAGGTGAGTGCATCGCACAGGATCAGGCGGCCTTCCGCATCGGTGTTGAGGATCTCGATGGTCTGCCCGCTCATGCTGGTGACCACGTCGCCCGGCTTCACGGCCATGCCATCGGGCATGTTCTCGCAGCTGGGGATGAGGCCCACCACGTTGATGGCGGGCTTGAGCTCGGCCAGGGCGGCGAAGGTGCCGAGCACGCTGGCCGCGCCGCCCATGTCGAACTTCATTTCGTCCATCTCCGCTGCCGGCTTGATGGAGATGCCGCCGGTGTCGAAGGTGATGCCCTTGCCCACCAGCACCACGGGGGCGCTGGTCTTGGCCGCACCGTTGTAGTGCAGGACGATGAAGCGCAGCGGTTCGGCCGAGCCCTTGGCCACGGCGAGAAAGGAGCCCATGCCCAAGGCTTCGACCTGTTTCGGGCCGAGCACATCCACCTTGAGGCCGGGCTTGCGGCCCAGCCTGCGGGCCGCCTCGGCCAACATGCTGGGCGTGGCGTGGTTGGCCGGGCGGTTGGCCCATTCCTTGGCGAACTCCACCCCGGTCACCAGCGCACGGCCGGTCTCGAAACCGCTGCGCACGGCCGCCGCGTTCTCCACACCCACGACCACCTGTTGCACCGTGCGGGCTTTGGCCGAGGGCTTGGTGGTGGTGTAGGTGTAGGTCGCGTCCGCACAGGTCTGCACGGCGGCGCGCACGGCGTCGTCGTTCGCATCGAACAGGCTGAGCACCAGCCCCAGCTTCTTGATGCCGGGCTGCTTGAGCGAGCCCATGCCCGCGCCCACGGCCTTGCGCACCGAAGCGGCCGAGCCGTCGCCCACCCGCACCAGCACCACCCGCGGGGCCTTGATGCCCACAGGGCGGTAACAGGCCAGTTGCTTGGCCACACCCGCGTCCAGGTCGCCCAGTTTCGTGGCGCTGGCCACGAGCTCCTGCAGGGCGCCGCTGGCAGCCTTGCCGGGGGCGACGGTGTCGGGCACCAGCACCAGCAGCGCGTCGGCGTTCAGTTGGGCGGCCTGGGTAGGCGAAAGGGATTTGAGTTCGAAGTCCATAATCGTGTTTTCCTGTTCTCGATCGATGTTATTCCATTCTTCCATCCGCAAAGAGCTGGCACGCAGCTTCGGGGCCACGCTGGTGGTGCTGTTCACCATCGTGTTGACGATGCTGCTGATCCGCACGCTGGGACTGGCCTCGAAAGGCAGCGTCGACCCGCAGGAGATCGCACTGGTGCTGGGCTACACCGTCATCGGCCGCATGCCCACGATCCTCACGCTGGCGCTCTTCATTGCCATCGTCTTCACGCTCTCGCGCATGTACCGCGACAGCGAAATGATCATCTGGTTCTCCAGCGGCCGCTCGCTCGGGGGCTTTCTGCGGCCGGTGATGCGCTTCTCGTGGCCGATCCTGATGGTCATCACGCTGATGGTGTTCTTCGTCTGGCCCTGGGCCAATGCGCAGACCGACCAGTTGCGCGACCGCTTCGAGCGCCGGGGTGACCTGGAGCGCGTGGCGCCCGGGCAGTTTCAGGAGTCGTCGAGCGGGCGGCGCGTGTTCTTCATCGACAAGGACACGGCGGACGGCACCGAGGGCCGCAACATCTTCATCTCCAGCACCGAAAACGACGGCCGCGAGACCGTGACCTCGGCGCGTTCGGGCCGCATCGAGTGGATCAACGAGCAGCAGATCCTGATGCTCAACAACGGCCAGCGCCTGGAGACGCCGGCGGACCAGAGCAGCCTGAAGGTGAGCGAATTCGAGGAGTACGGCACCCAGATCGGCTCCTCCGCCATCAGCCAGCGCGGCGAAGCCCTGAAGGCCCGCAACAGCTGGGACCTGATCCGCGACCCCAACCGCGCCAACCTCGGCGAACTGGGCTGGCGCATCGGCATGGCCTTGACCGCCATGAACTTCGTGCTGATCGCCGTGGCCACCACCACCGGCAACCCGCGCGCCGGTCGCGGCGGCAACCTGTTCTTCACCCTGTTCGCCTTCGTGTTCTATTACAACTTGCTCAACCTGGGCCAGAGCTGGGTGGCCAGCGGCCTCTTCAGCCTGGGCGGCTACATGGTCGGCCTGCATGGCGGCGTGTTCGTGCTGACCGTGCTGTGGTTCTTCAAGCGCCACTACAACCTGAGCCTGCGCGGCTGGCTCAGCGCCCGGCGCACGGCGCGCAGCGCCGCCGTGGGAGCGGGCGCATGAAAACCATCCGCCGTCTCATCTATGGCGAAGTGTTCGCGGCAGTGACCTTCGTGTTGCTGGCCTTCCTCTCGCTGTTCTTCTTCTTCGACTTTGTCGACGAGTTGCCCGCGCTGGGCAAGCCCTCGGCGCTCGACCCTTCATTGGTCTACGAAGTGCCGCATGCCCTGCTCTACGTGGGGCTGCTCATGCCGAGCCGGATCTACGAGCTGTTGCCCATCGCCGTGCTGATCGGCTCCGTCTTCGTGCTCGCGCGCCTGGCGCAGGGCTCGGAATACACCATCCTGCGCACCAGCGGCCTGGGCCCCTGGCGGGCGCTGCGCATGCTGCTGGGGCTGGGCGCGGTGTTCGTGGTGCTCACCTTCGCCATCGGCGACTACCTGGCGCCGCTGTCGGACAAGACGGCCCAGCTGCTCAAGGCGCGCTACCAAGGCAACATCAGCCTGGGCCAGACCGGCGCCTGGCTCAAGGAAAAGCAGCCCTACAGCAACTTCTCGGTCAATGTGGGCTCCATGTCGCCGCAGGGCGAGCTGGGCAATGTGCGCATCTTCGAGTTCAACAACCAGGGTTTCCTGGTCTCCACGCTGCACGCCCAGACCGGGCAGATCGAGGTGGACGACTCCTGGACCCTGCGGCAGGTGCAGCGCCGCGAGTTCGATACCGCTGGACAGGCCTCCGGCCGCATCCAGCGCGAATCGCTCGAGACCCTGCGCTGGCCCAGCGGCATCAACGCCGAGATGGTGTCCGTGGCGCTGCTCAAGCCCGAGCGCATGCGCACGGCCGACCTGTTCGGCTACATCCGCCATCTGGAGGCCAATGGTCAGACGGCACAGCGCTACGAGATCGAGTTCTGGCGCAAGGTGTTCTACCCCTTGAGCTGCCTGGTGATGGTGGTGCTCGCGCTGCCCTTCGCCTACCTGCACTTCCGCTCGGGCAGCATCACCGGCTACGTCTTCGGCGGCGTGATGATCGGCATCAGCTTCTTCCTGCTGAACAACGTGTTCGGCTACATCGGCAACCTCAACCAGTGGCAGCCCTGGCTGGCCGCGGCCTCACCGGCCTTGATCTACTCCGTGTTCTCGCTCGGCGCCTTCGGGTGGCTGGTGCTTCGGAGGTAGCGGCCATGCTCGGTGTGATCGTTTTCGCCCATGGGTCGCGCGACCCCCTGTGGCGCCAGCCGGTCGAGTCGGTGGCGCAGCAGATCGCGCGCCGCGACGCCTCGGCCGTGGTGTCCTGCGCCTACCTCGAACTCAGCGACCCCGACATCGCCACGGCGGCGCGCCAGCTGGTGGCCCAGGGTGTGACGCGGGTGCGGGTGCTGCCCCTCTTCTTCGGCATGGGCAAGCACGCCCGTGAAGACCTGCCGGTGCTGATGGCCCAGCTGGCCGCCGCACACCCCACCGTGTCCTTCGAACAATTGCCCGCCGCTGGCGAAGACCCCCGTCTGACCGCCCTGCTCGCCCAAATCGCGCTGGAGACCGCCGCATGAACCTGCACCAGTTCCGTTTCGTGCAGGAGGCGGTGCGCCGCAACCTGAACCTCACCGAGGCCGCCAAGGCCTTGCACACCTCGCAGCCCGGCGTCTCCAAGGCCATCATCGAGCTGGAGGACGAGCTCGGCATCGAGATCTTCGCGCGCCACGGCAAGCGCATCAAACGCGTGACCGAGCCGGGCCAGCAGGTGCTCAAGAGCATCGACATCATCCTGCGCGAGGTCAACAACCTCAAGCGCATCGGCGAACAGTATTCGGCCCAGGACAGCGGCACGCTCTCCATCGCCACCACCCACACGCAGGCGCGCTACGTGCTGCCGGGGCCGGTGGCCGCGCTGCGCCAGGCCTACCCCAAGGTAGGCATCAGCCTGCACCAGGGCTCGCCCGACCAGGTGGCCAAGATGCTGATGGAGGAAGTGGCCGAGATCGGCATGGCCACCGAATCGCTGGTGAACTACCCCGAGCTGGTCACGCTGCCCTGCTACGAGTGGCAGCACGTGCTGGTGCTGCCGTTCGACCACCCCTTGCTGGAGCGCGAGCGCATCACGCTCGACGACCTGGCCCAGGTGCCGCTGGTGACCTACCACCCCAGCTTCACCGGTCGCACCCGGATCGACCAGGCCTTCGCCCTGCGCCACCTGCAACCCAACATCGTGCTCGAGGCGATCGACTCGGACGTGATCAAGACCTACGTGAAGCTGGGCATGGGCGTGGGCATCGTGGCCGAGATGGCCATGCAGGGCGAGAACCAGACCCCCGATCTGGTGGCCCGCCCCGCCGCGCAACTGTTCGGCCACAACCTCGCGCGCGTGGCCTTCAAGCGCGGCACCTACCTGCGCCACTTTGTGCTGCGCTTCGCCGAACTGCTCAGCGACCGCCTCTCGCGCGACCTCATCCTGCGCGCCATGAGCGGCACCCCGGACGACTACGAGCTGTAACCCCCATGAGTTCCCTACCGCCCCGCACCCCCGCCCTCGCCTCCCGCCTGCCCAAGGTCGGCACCACCATCTTCACCGTCATGTCCTCGCTCGCCGCCGAGCACGGCGCGGTGAACCTGGGCCAGGGCTTCCCCGATTTCGACTGCGACCCAGCCCTGGTGGAAGCGGTCACGCGGGCCATGCAGGCCGGCCACAACCAGTATCCGCCCATGCCCGGCGCGCTCGCGCTGCGCCAGGCCATGGCCGCCAAGATGCAGGCCCTCTACGGCCTGGCCTGCGACCCGGCCACCGAGATCACCGTGACGGCGGGCGCCACGCAGGCCATCCTGACCGCCATCCTCGCCGTGGTGCAGCCCGGCGACGAGGTGATCGTGCTCGAACCCTGCTACGACAGCTACGTGCCCAACATCGAGCTGGCCGGCGGCGTCGCGGTGCGCGTGCCGCTCACGCCCGGCACATTCCGGCCCGACTTCGACCGCATCGCCGCCGCCATCACGCCGCGCACGCGCGCCCTGATCATCAACAGCCCGCACAACCCCAGCGGCATGGTCTGGAGCGAGGCCGACATGCTGCGCCTGCAGGCGCTGCTCGCGCCCACCGACGTGCTGCTGATCAGTGACGAGGTGTACGAGCACATGGTGTTCGATGGCCAGGCGCACCAGAGCGCGGCGCGCTTCCCCGGCCTGGCCGCGCGCGCCTTCATCGTCAGCAGCTTCGGCAAGACCTACCACGTGACCGGCTGGAAGGTCGGTACGGTGGTGGCCCCGGCCGCGCTCACGGCCGAGTTCCGCAAAGTGCACCAGTTCAACGTGTTCACCGTGAACACCCCGGTGCAGCACGCGCTGGCCACCTACATGGGCAATCCGGCGCCCTACCTGGAGCTGGCGGCGTTCTACCAGCGCAAGCGCGACCTGTTCCGCGAGGGCCTGGCGGCCACGCGCTTTCGCCTGTTGCCTGGTGAAGGCACCTACTTCCAGTGCGTGGACATTTCGGCCCTGGCCGTGCCCGAGCGCGACCTGCCCGAGGGTGACTTCTGCCAGTGGCTCACGAAGGAAATCGGCGTGGCCGCCATCCCGCTCTCGGCCTTCTATGGCGACGGTTTCGACCAGCGCGTGGTGCGCTTCTGCTTCGCGAAGAAGGACGACACCCTGCGTGAAGCCCTCACGCGGCTCGCCAGACTCTGACCCGTCGAGATTCGATCCGGCGCCGGGCCGCCCCAAGCCGGATCAGCCCCCTCGGGGGGCAGCGACCCGCGCAGCGGCGGAGCGTGGGGGCAACCCCTCAGCACCGCACGGGGTTGCGGCAGTAGCGCTCCAGTTCGACCACCGTGGCCTGCCGGGCCACGGCCTGCTTCGCGTTCGGCCCCACCTCCAGGCTGAGCTTCATCTCGTACTTCTTGAAAAAGTCGTCGAACAGTTCGCCACCCAGCGTGCCGGTGGCGGTGAGCGTGTCGCTCTTCGCATCGTGCTCGATCAGCACCGCGCACAGGGGTTGCTCGGCCGGGCCGTTGAGCACCTGGGCACCACGCGCCGGGTCGTACTGGCTGTGGTCCGCGCAGCAGTGGATCAGGTCGTTGCCCTTGCTCGGCGTCTGCGGATTCGTGGCCGCGCCTTTGCGGAAGCTGATGAAGCTCAGGTCCTTGGTCGGGTACACCAGCTTGTGCGCGCAGATGGCCGAGAACGCGACCAGACTCCTGCGCGGGCCGATGCCCCCCGGCCACTGGTAGCTCTGCTTGTCGCGGGTCTGCAGCTGGGTCGCCGCCGCCGGTTTGCCCAGGTCGAGCAGGAACACGGGTGTCGCTTCGAAGGGGTAGTGGAAAACGTAGTTGGTCTGCGGTTTCAGGTTCGACGCCTTGAGCGGTTTGCCCACATCGTCGAGCAATTGAACCCGGCCATACGAACGCGGTTTGGCATCCGCGGCCCAGGCGGTCTGCGTCAACGCCGCCGCCAGCGAGCCACCGCCGAGCGCGCACACTTCCACGAATTCACGTCGATCCATCGCCCATCTCCGATGAAAGGCCGTTGCGCCGGCCACCTTGGGGCAGTGAAACGCATGCGTCCGCCGGTGTCAACCCGTGTTTTTTCTCACATGCCGGCGTCAAGAAGTGCATCCGGCACGCCGATATGGACGTAACTTGGGACACCGAGCGGCCTGTCGGACAGGCTTTTTTTTTGTGCATCGCTAAAGGACCTTTCCCCGTGACCCCCCTCATCCCTTTCCATCGCCTCAAGAACCTGAGCCGCCGTGCGGTGCTTTGGCAGGCCTGCGCCGCTGTCGCCTGGGGCTTGAGCACCCCGGCCCACGCCACGCCCAGCGCCACCGTGGTCGAAGCCGTTCAACTGCCCGCCTGGGTGGAGCGCAACGGCCAGCGCCGCCCGGCCGAGCCCGGGGCACAACTGCGCGCCAACGACAAGGCCATCACCGCCAACGGCTCGCGCATGCTGCTGCGCATGGACGACCGCAGCACCATCAAGCTGGGGGAGCAGACCGAGTTCCTGATCCAGTCGCTGGACACCAGCCGCAGCAGCGCCGCCGCGCCCAGCGAGCAGAAGAGCGCCTTCAAACTCGTGAGCGGCGTGTTCCGCTACGCCACCGACTACACCAGCAAGGCCTTGGGCAACAAGCGCGAACTCAACGTCGAGCTGGCCACGGCCACGGTGGGCGTGCGCGGCACCGACTTCTGGACCATGACCGATGCGGCCCACGACGCCGTGTGCGTGTTCGAGGGCAAGGTCGAGGTGGTGCGCGAGGCCAAGCCGGGCATCGAGCTCGACAAACCCGGGGCGTTCTGGGTGGTGTTCACGGGCCAGCCGGAAAAACCGGCCGACCAGGCCACACCGGCCCAGTTGGCCAAATTCATCGGCCAGGCCGAAATGCAGCCCGGCAGCGGTGTGCTGCTGCAAGGCGGGCGCTGGCGCACCGTGGCGGCGACCTTCAGCAGCGCGGCCGATGCCGCCGCGCTGCGCACCCGGCTGCAGACCGCAGGCTACCCGGCGCAAACCCTGGCCAGGGATGGGCGCCACGAGGTGCGCATCAACCAGTTCGCCACGCGCGAGGACGCCGAAGCCGTCTTGCAGCGGCTGCGCGCTGACGCCGCCCTGGGCGTGAGCGAAGGCCGCGTGGCGCTCACCGCGAACTGAGCCGCTCGCCGGAGGCCAGGGCCCAGGCTCAGGCGTTGAGCTGGGTCCAGGCCTTCTCCAGCCGCTTCACGCTCACCGGCTGGGGGGTGCGCAGTTCCTGCGCGAAGAAACTTACCCGCAGCTCCTCCAGCAGCCAGCGCAGCTCCTGAAGGCGGGCGTCCTGCACGCCCTTGCGCTCGGCCACCAGCCGCCAGAAGCGCTGATCCTGCGGCCGCAGCTCGGCCAGCCTGGCGGCGTCGCGCGCCGGATCGGCGCGCACCTTGTCCAGCCGCAACTGCACCGCCTTGAGATACCGCGGCAGGTGCTGCAACTGCGCGTACGGCGTCTGCAGGAGAAAGCGCTTGGGCACCAGGCGTTGCAGCTGCTGCGCGATGTCGGTGGCCACGTCCGCCGGCGGTTTGCTGTCCTTGAGCTTGCGCGCGGCGGCGGCGTACTCGGTGAGCACGGTGCCGGCCGTGCGGGCGATCTCGTTGGCGATCAGCGTAAGGCGGCCCCGCCCCTCTTCCACGCGCCGCTTGAAGGCGGCTTCGTCGGTGGGCAGCGGGTCGCCGAGAAAGGCCCGGTCCAGCGCGAGTTCCAGGATCTGCGAGCGCAACTCTTCCAGCGTGCCACCCCCGCCCGCCTCCTTGCCCACCTGCATGTAGGCCACGCCCATGGCCTGCAGGCCGGGCAGGTTCTTCTCCAGGTACTTCAGCGCGTCGCGGATCTGCAATGCGCAGAGGCGGCGCAGGCCTTCGCGGTGGCGCGCCTGGGCCACCTCGGGTTCGTCGAACACCTCGATGCGCACCGCCTCGCCGTCGTCCACCAGCGCCGGGAAGCCGATCAGGGTCTGCTGGCCCTGGCGGATTTCCATCAGCTCGGGCAGCTCGCCGAAATCCCAGGCGGTGTGGCGCTGGGCCGCGCTCACGGCCGGGGCCTTGGTGGCGGCCGCCTTGGCCGCCACCGGCGCCGGGCCGCCCTTGACGGGCGCGGCGGGCGCAGGCGCCGCGCGCAGCCCTTCCATCTTGAGCGAGGCCAGGGCCTGGAAGGCACCGCGCGCCTGCGCGCCCAGTTCGGCCTTGAGCGCCGCGAGATTGCGGCCCTGGCCCAGCTGGCGACCGTGTTCGTCGACCACGCGCAGGTGCATGAAGTGGTGCGCGCTGAGCATGTCGACCTTGATGTCGTTGCGCTGGATGTCAAGCTGCGTGGCCTCGCGCACGAGCTTGAGCACCGCGTCCATCAGGTTGCCGGCGCCGAAGGTGGCGGGCTCGCACAGCGCCTGCGCGAAACGCTCGGCGGTGGCTGGCAGCGGCACCAGGCGAGAGCGCGGGCGCTGGTGCAGGGTCTTGAGCAAGGCCAGCACCTTCTCCTTGAGCATGCCGGGCACCAGCCAGTCGCAGCGGTCTTCGCTGGCCTGGTTGAGCGCGAAGATCGGCAGCGTGACCGACAGGCCGTCGCGCGGGTCGCCGGGTTCGTGCAAGTAGCTGCAGGCGCAGTCCACGCCGCCCAGGCGCAGCGTCTTGGGGAAGGTCTGCGTGGTGATGCCGGCGGCCTCGTGCCGCATCAGCTCCTCGCGCGTGAGCAGCAGGAGCTTGGGGTTCTCGCGCACGGCGTCGCGGTACCAGCGCTCCATGGCGGCGCCGTTGCAGATGTGCGCGGGCAGTTGCTGGTCGTAGAAGGCGTAGATCAGCTCGTCGTCGACCAGCACGTCCTGCCGGCGCGACTTGTGTTCCAGCTCGGCCACCTGGCGCACCAGCTTCTGGTTCGCGGCCAGGAACGGCAGGCGCGTCTCCCACTCGCCGGCCACCAGCGCCTCGCGGATGAAGATCTCGCGCGCGCCGGCCGGGTCCACCTTGCCGTAGTCGGTGCGGCGGTTGCTGTAGATCACAAGGCCATACAGCGTGGCGCGCTCCAGCGCCGTGACCTGCGCGGCCTTCTTCTCCCAGTGCGGGTCGAGCAGCTGCTTCTTGATCAGATGCCCACCCACCTGCTCCAGCCACAGCGGCTCGATGCCGGCGATGCCGCGCCCGAACAGGCGCGTGGTCTCCACCAGCTCGGCGCAGACGATCCAGCGACCGGGGCGCTTGCTCAGGTTCGCACCCGGGTGGCGGTGGAACTTGATGCCGCGCGCGCCCAGGTACCAGTCTTCGGTTTCGTGCTTCTGGCCCACGTTGCCCAGCAGCCCGGCCAGCATGGCCAGGTGCAGTTGCTCGTAGCTGGCGGGTTTGTCGTTGAGCCTCCACTGGTGCTCGGCCACCACGGTGTGCAGCTGGCTGTGGATGTCGCGCCACTCGCGCACGCGCCGCACATTGACGAAGTTCTCGCGCAGCACGCTTTCGTATTGCCGGTGGCTGAGCTTGTGGTCCTTGCCGTGGCCACCCTTGGTGTCTTCCAGCCATTTCCAGAGCTTGAGCGTGCCGCTGAATTCGCTCTTCTCGTCGTCGAACTTGGCGTGCGCCTGGTCGGCCTGCGCCTGTTTGTCCAGCGGGCGGTCGCGCACGTCCTGCACGCTCAGGGCCGAGGCGATCACCAGCACCTCGTCGAGCGCGCCGCGCTGCTGCGCCTCCAGAATCATGCGACCCACGCGCGGGTCCAGTGGCAGGCGCGAGAGCGTCTGGCCGATGGGCGTGAGTTCGTTGGCCTCGTCCACCGCGTTGAGTTCGGCCAGCAACTGGTAGCCGTCGACGATGGCGCGCTTCTGCGGCGCCTCGATGAAGGCGAAGTCTTCCACCGCGCCCAGGCGCAAGGCCTTCATGCGCAGGATCACGCCCGCGAGCGAACTGCGCAGGATCTCGGGGTCGGTGAACGCCGGGCGCGCGCCGAAGCCCGCCTCGTCGTAGAGCCGGATCGCGATGCCGTCGGCCACACGGCCGCAGCGGCCGGCGCGCTGGTTGGCCGCGGCCTGGCTGATGGGCTCCACCATGAGCTGCTCCACCTTCTGGCGGAAGCTGTAGCGCTTGACGCGGGCGGTGCCGGCATCGATCACGAACCGGATGCCGGGCACGGTGAGCGAGGTCTCTGCCACGTTGGTGGAGAGCACGATGCGCCGCCCGCTGTGGTCCTGGAAGATGCGGTCCTGCTCGGCCTGCGACAGGCGCGCGAACAGCGGCAGCACCTCGGCGTTGCGCAGCGTGGGGATGTGGCTCAGGTGTTTGCGCAGGTGGTCGGCCGCCTCGCGGATCTCGCGCTCGCCGGGCAGGAACACCAGGATGTCGCCGCCGGCCGGACCGCGCCAGAGCTCGTCCACGGCATCGGCGATGGCGTTGTTCAGGTCGTAGTCGCGGCTTTCCTCGAACGGGCGCCAGCGCACCTCCACCGGAAAGGTGCGGCCCGAGACCATGAGCACCGGTGCCGGCCCCTTGGCCGAGGCGAAGTAGCGCGCGAAACGGTCGGCGTCGATGGTGGCCGAGGTCACGACCACCTTGAGGTCGGGCCGGCGCGGCAGCAGCTGGCGCAGGTAACCGAGCAGGAAGTCGATGTTGAGGCTGCGCTCGTGCGCCTCGTCGATGATGATGGTGTCGTAGGCGCGCAGGTCGGGATCGGTCTGCGTTTCGGCGAGCAGGATGCCGTCGGTCATCAGCTTGACGGAGGCGTCCTTGGACAGGCGGTCCTGGAAGCGCACCTTGTAGCCCACCACATCGCCCAGCGGTGTCTTGAGCTCTTCGGCGATGCGCTTGGCCACGCTGGAGGCGGCGATGCGCCGCGGCTGGGTGTGGCCGATCAGCTGGCCGCGCTGGCCCGGTTTCGCGTTGCACTTGCCCCGCCCCATGGCCAGCGCGATCTTGGGCAGCTGCGTGGTCTTGCCCGAGCCTGTTTCGCCGCAGACGATGACGACCTGGTGGTCGCGCATCGCGGCCTCGATCTCATGGCGGCGCGCAGAGACGGGCAGGCTTTCCGGGAATTCGATGTGCAGCGGCGTGGAGGACAAGTGGGAACTTCGGTCAAAATCGGGCAACCGGCCATTATCCGCGCCCGGCCCCATGCCCGCCTGACCACCGCCCCATGTCCACTGTCTTCAACTTCACCTTCGTCCCCTGGTTCCGCTCGGTCGCGCCCTACATCCACAAGCACCGAGGCAACACCATCGTGGTCGGCATCGCGGGCGAGGCCATCGCGGCCGGCAAGCTGGAGAAGCTGGCGCAGGACCTGGCGCTGATCCAGAGCATGGGCGTGGACATCGTGCTGGTGCACGGCTTCCGGCCGCAGGTGAACGAGCAGCTGCGGCTCAAGGGCCATGAGGCGAAGTACTCGCACGGCATGCGCATCACCGACGAGGTGGCGCTGGACTGCGCCCAGGAAGCCGCCGGCCAGCTGCGCTACGAGATCGAGGCCGCCTTCAGCCAGGGCCTGCCCAACACGCCGATGGCGGGCGCCACGGTGCGCGTGATCTCCGGCAACTTCATCACCGCGCGGCCCGTGGGCCTGATCGACGGTGTGGACTTCATCCACTCGGGCCTGGTGCGCAAGGTGGACACCGACGGCATCCAGCGCACGCTCGACATGGGCGCGATGGTGCTGCTCTCGCCCTTCGGCTTCTCGCCCACGGGCGAGGCCTTCAACCTCACCATGGAAGACGTGGCGACCTCGGTGGCCGTGGCGCTGCAGGCCGACAAGCTGATGTTCCTGACCGAGGTGCCAGGCATCCGCGTGGACCAGGCCAACCCGGAAAGCGACATCGACACCGAACTGCCGCTGGCCGACGCGAAGAAGATGCTGGCCGCCCTGCCCCCGGCCACCCAGCCCACCGACACCGCCTTCTACCTGCAGCACTGCATCCGCGCCTGCGAAGGCGGCGTGGACCGCAGCCACATCCTGCCGTTCTCGGTGGACGGGGCGCTGCTGCTGGAGATCTACACCCACGACGGCATCGGCACCATGGTGGTGGATGAAAAGCTGGAGAGCGTGCGCGAGGCCACCATGGACGACGTGAGCGGCATCGTGGCGCTGATCGAGCCGTTCGAGAAGGACGGCACCCTGGTCAAGCGCGACCGCACCGAGATCGAACGCGACGCGGGCAACTACACCATCATCGAGCACGACGGCGTGATCTTCGGCTGCGCCGCGCTCTACCCCTACCCGGAAGAGCGCACCGGCGAAATGGCCGCGCTCACCGTCTCACCCCAGACGCAGAGCCAGGGTGACGGCGAACGGCTGCTCAAGCGCATCGAGACCCGGGCGAAGGCCCAGGGCCTTCAAAGCATCTTCGTGCTCACCACGCGCACCATGCACTGGTTCGTTAAGCGCGGCTTCGTGCAGGTCAGCGCGGACTGGCTGCCCGAGGCGCGCAAGCGCAAGTACAACTGGGACCGCAAGAGCCAGGTGCTGGTGAAGAAGTTGAGCTGAGGGCCCGCGCCAGCCCGGACGGCCTCAGGCGGCCGGGCGCTTCACCCAGAGGGCCACAGCCAGCGCGATGATGGCCGAGAAGCACAGGAAGGACCAGTTCGCGATCGACAGACCGAGGAAGGTCCAGTCGATCACCGAGCAGTCGCCGCTGCCGCGAAAGATCATGGGAATGGCCCGGCGCAGCGGGAAGGCTTCGATCATGCCGAAGAAGTCGCGCCCGCAGCTCATGATCTCGGGCGGGTTCCATTGCAGCCAGCTCTGGCGCGCGGCCGTGAAAGCACCGAAGAGCGCGAGCAGGCCCATCAGCGCGATGCCGGCCTGCCGGGCCACGCGGCCCTTCAACAGGGCCGAGATGCCGGCCACCAGTGCCACCGCCACCAGGGCGTAGCGCTGCACGATGCACATGGGGCAAGGCTCCAGACCCACGACGTGCTGCAGGTACAGGCCGAAGGCCAGCATGGCGGCGCAGGCGGCGGCCACCAAACCCAGGATGCGGCGCGGGTGCTGGGTCAGGGGAGACGGTTGGCCAGGGGAAAGGATGGCGATCAAGGGAAGTCCTGAAGTTGGGAGAAAGCGGCCGCCGGGCGGGACAGATCACTGAGCCCGGCGATCCCCCGCAAGTTCCCCCGCTTCAGCTCACGAAGGCGCGTTCGATGACGAAATCGCCCGGCGTCGTGGTGTTGCCTTCCTTGAAGCCGCGCTTCTCGCACAGGGCCTTGAGGTCGCGCAGCATCTCGGGGCTGCCGCAGATCATCACCCGGTCTTCGGCCGGGTTCAGGGGCGGAATACCCAGGTCCTTGGCAATCACGCCATCCCCCAGCAGTTGGGGAATGCGGCCCTGGTGCATGAAGGGCTCGCGCGTGACGGTGGGGTAGTACAGCAGCTTCTGCTGCACGGCCTCGCCCAGGAACTCGTCCTGCTTGAGCTGCTCGGTGATCAGTTCTCGGTAGGCCAGCTCCTTGACCTGGCGCACGCCGTGCACCAGCACGACCTGCTCGAAGCGCTCGTAGGTTTCCGGATCGCGGATGACGCTCATGAAGGGTGCCAGGCCGGTGCCCGTGCCCAGCAGGTACAGGCGCTTGGCCGGCAACAGGTAGTCGATCAGCAGGGTGCCGGTGGGCTTGCGGCCGACGACGATGCTGTCGCCCACCTGGATATGCTGCAGGCGCGAGGTCAGCGGGCCGTCCTGCACCTTGATGCTGAGGAACTCGAGGTGGTCGGCCCAGTTCGGGCTGACGATGCTGTAGGCGCGCAGCAGGGGCTTGTCGTTCACCCGCAGGCCGATCATGGTGAAGTGGCCGTTGGAAAACCGCAGCGAGGTGTCGCGCGTGGTGGTGAAGCTGAACAGCCGATCGGTCCAATGGTGAACGCTGAGCACGCGCTCTTCCAGAAATGCACTCATGAGAGATCCTGATGGGGTCGAACCCCGTATTGTAAAAAGTCGGGCCGGCCGTGCGGCTGGCGGGGTGATCGGCCAGCCCCACTCACAGGACGGGCACCGAAACCTTGCTACAGTGACGGGCTGCCCGGGATACCCGGGGCCTTGCGCCCACCACGGCGAACTGCGCCGACGAACAAAGAGTCCCGGATCATGCCGACGATCGGCCTGTCCGGGAACGAATTATTTCTTCAGTTCGTTATAACCAATCCATCTAACCCACACCTCCTAGGACGTTTCTCATGGCACGCACCGTTCATTGCATCAAGCTCGGCAAGGAAGCCGAAGGCCTGGACTTTCCGCCCTACCCGGGCGAAATGGGCAAGCGCCTGTACGAGAACGTGAGCAAGGAAGCCTGGGCCGCCTGGCTCAAGCACCAGACCATGCTGCTCAACGAAAACCGCCTGAACCTGGCCGACGCGCGCGCGCGCCAGTACCTCGCGCGCCAGATGGAAAAGCACTTCTTCGGCGAGGGTGCCGACGCCGCCGCTGGTTTCGTGCCGCCGCCGCCCGAAGGCAACTGACCGCCGCCCGGGCCGTGCCCCCACCCCAAGCCCGCCATGCCCTGGTGATCGGCGCCGGCCTGGCGGGCGCCGCCGTCTGCGCGGCGCTGGCGCGGCGCGGTTGGCGGCTCACGCTGGTCGATGCCGCCAGCGGCCCGGCGCAAGGCGCCTCGGCCCTGCCGGTGGGCATGCTGAGCCCCCACGTCACCCGCTCGCCCACCCCGCTGTCGCGGCTGTCCGCGCTGGGCGTGGCGACCACCCTGGCCGAACTGCAGCGGCTGGTTCCACCAGGCCAGGGCTGGCAAGCCTGTGAGGTGGACAACCTGGGACACGATCCGGGCCGCGGGCCCGCCGCGCTGGTGCGCCCGGCCGCGCTGGTGCGGGCCTGGCTCGATGAAGCCGCGAACCTGTGCACGTTGGCGTGCGTGTGGCAAACCCCGGTGCAGACGCTGGCCCGCTCCGCCCGGGGCTGGCAGGCGCTGGATGCCCAGGGCCGCTGCGTGGCTGAAGCCCCCGTGGCCGTGGTCACCGCGGCCTTTGGCAGCCATGCCCTGCTGACAGGGCCCGCCGGCTGGATGGACCTCGGCGCCCTGCCCCTGCGCCCCGTCAAGGGCCAGATGAGCCTGGCCGCCCAGAGCGGCGACCCGCTGGCCGAGCGCCCGCAACGCGACAACGGCGTGTACGTGCCCCTCTATGAAGACACCGGGTTGCCGCCCGCCTGGCCGGCGCGCGTCTGGGCCATGGGCTCCACCTACGAGCGCGGCGAGAACAGCACGCAGCTGAGCGAGCAGGCGCACGAGCGCAACGCCGAGAGCCTGGAGGCCATCTGCCCGCCGGCGGCGCTGGGCCTGCGCCAGGCCTGGCAGCAAGGCCAGTTGCTGGGTTGGGCGCAGGTGCGCTGCGCCTCGCTGGACCGCCTGCCGCTGGTGGGTGCGGTGCCCGACGGGGACGCCCTGAAGGCCCACATGGAGGCGGCCGGCGCCCGGCGGGCCCGTGTGCCCCCGGCAGACACCCCTCGCCAGCCCGGGCTCTACCTGCTGACCGCGCTGGGCTCGCGCGGCATCACCTTGGCCGCCTGGTGCGCGAACCAGTTGGCCGCCCAGATGGAGGGTGAGCCCATGCCCAACGTGGAGGAGGACCTGCTGCGGGCGATCGATCCCTCGCGCTTCGCCTGGAAACAGGCGCGCCGTCAGTAGCTCAGATCAGGTCCAGCCACTCGGACACCTGGCGCGGCTGGAACGGCCGCTCCAGCAGGGCCGTGATGCCCACGCGGTGCGCGTCGCGCCGCACCCGGCGGCGGCGCCACCAGCCCGCCAGCGGGCCGGCCAGTTCGGTGGTGGCCAGGGTCAGCGCCTGGGGATTGCGGGCGACGAAGTGGCGCATCAGCGCCCACACGTCGATGCGGTGGTCGTCCAGATTGAACACGCCGCACACATAGCGGTTGCGCTCCATGAGTTCCAGCGCGGTCTCGGTGTCGACCACTTCGTCCACATGGCCCACGCCCGCCAGGGCCAGGCGGGTGCGCAGGTAGGTGCCTTCCTGATCCTCGGCCCCCACCACCAGGGCGCGCCGGGTCATGTCGGTGGCTTCGGCGGTGTCCATCTCGAGGTCGATGTCCAGCGGTGCCGGTGCGGTCACGTCCAGGTCGAGCAGGCCCGAATCGGCCTGCCGGGCGGCGAACACCAGATCCAGGTCGTGCAGCACGGCAGCCCATTCGATCGGCCGGTCCAGCACCCGCCAGGCGTGCTCGGGGGCGTCCGGGCCGACCCAGATCAGGCGCTGCCCGGGTGGCATCTCCTTGGCGTGCGACAGCACGGCCTCCAGGCTTTCGCCATCCACCAAGGCCACCTGGGCCACGCCGGAAGGGATGACCGCGCCCGGCGGGGCCAGGGGCACCCAGGGGGCATAGGACAGCTCGCGTTCCTGCGACAGGCGGAACACGGTGTTGAGCGCATGGCGTTCCACGTCGGAGAAACCGACCACGCTGACCAGGATGCGCTGCTTTTGCATGGCGCGGATGTTACGCCCAGCAGACCGATGTGCGGTCGGAGTTGTACGACGAGCGGCCATCTCGTGTGCGATTCGGCACATCGCTCATTTGTTTATTCCCGAGTGGCATATACCCATGAACAAAAAATCGTTTGGGATATATCGATGTCTCTCTACAGTCTCGCCCATGCCTGACATCGCCATCATTCTGGCCGGATTTGCCGTGGGACTCATCGTGGGTCTCACGGGGGTGGGCGGCGGCTCGCTCATGACGCCCATCCTGATCTTCTTTTTCGGCGTCAAACCGTACCTCGCGGTCGGCACCGACCTGCTGTTCGCCGCCTTCACCAAGATGGGCGGCACGGTCAGCCTGGCGCGGCAGAAGCTGGTGCCCTGGCGCGTGGTCGGCCAGTTGAGCGCCGGCAGCCTGCCGGCGGCCCTGTTGACCCTGCTGGTGCTGCGCCAGCTCGGCCCCACGAGCGCTGCGGTGCAATCGCTGATGACGAACACCCTGGGCGTGGCGCTGCTGCTGACGGCGGTGGCCATGCTCTACAAGGCGGCGCGCGGCAAACAGCTGCCCCGCCAATTGCCCGAAAGCCAGCTGGCCCAGGCCACGCATGCGCGCCACTGGAGCCTGCCGGTGCTGTTCGGTGCGGTGATCGGCACCATCGTCACGCTCACCTCGGTCGGTGCAGGCGCCATCGGCGTTTCCGTGCTGCTGTTGCTGTTTCCCCTGTTGCCGCTGCCCCGCATCGTGGCCGCCGACATCGCTTACGCCGTGCCGCTCACGCTGGTCGCCGGCCTGGGCCACGCGAGCCTGGGCTCGGTCGACTGGCCGCTGCTGGCCAAGCTGCTCGCCGGCTCGCTGCCCGGCATCTGGCTGGGCACGCGGCTGATGCGCCACACCCCCGAACGCCTGGTGCGCTCGGCGCTGTCGCTGCTGCTGGCTTACGCCGGCACCAAGCTGTTCGTTTTTTGATTCCTGAAGACCCACGAAGACGATGTACCAATATTCCGACTTTGACCGCCAGTTCGTGCACCTGCGCGCCGCCCAGTACCGGGACCAGCTGACCCGCTGGCAAGCCGGCACGCTGGGCGACGACGAGTTCAAGCCGCTGCGCCTGCAGAACGGCTGGTACGTGCAGCGCTTCGCGCCCATGCTGCGCGTGGCGGTGCCCTACGGCGAGATCTCCAGCCCGCAGCTGCGTGTGCTGGCGAAGATCGCGCGCGACTTCGATCACAAGGAAGATCACGACGTCTCCAAGGCCAATGCGGGCCTGTCCGAAGTGCCCACGCTGCCCGACCGCTGCGGCCACTTCACCACGCGCCAGAACGTGCAGTACAACTGGATCCCGCTCTCGCGCTCGGCCGATGTGATGGACCTGCTGGCCAGCGTGGGCTTGCACGGCATCCAGACCAGCGGCAACTGCATCCGCAACATCACCACCGACGCGCTCGCCGGCATCGCGGTCGATGAGGTCGCCGACCCGCGCCCCTTCGCCGAGATCCTGCGCCAGTGGAGCACGCTGCACCCCGAGTTCGCTTTCCTGCCGCGCAAGTTCAAGGTGGCGATCACCGGCGCGCGCGAAGACCGCGCGGCCACCCCCTGGCACGACGTGGGCCTGCGCCTGCTGCGCAACGTCGACGGCGACCTGGGTTTCCAGGTGCGCGTGGGCGGTGGCATGGGCCGCACGCCCATCATCGGCAGCGTGATCCGCGAGTTCCTGCCCTGGAACCAGATCCTCAACTACCTCGAAGCCGTGGTGCGCGCCTACAACCGCTTCGGCCGCCGCGACAACATCTACAAGGCCCGCATCAAGATCCTCGTGAAGGCCGAAGGCCAGGCCTTCACCGACCAGGTGGAAGCCGAGTACCTCGACATCATTGAAAAAGACGGCGCGCCGCACACCATCAGCCAGGCCGAGCTGGACCGCGTGAGCGCCTTCTTCGTGCCGCCGCAGCTCAACTGCGACCGCAAGAGCGCCGACGCCAAGATCGCGCACATCCTCAAGGCCGCGGCCGAGGACGACCTGGAGTTCAGTCGCTGGCTGCAGCAGAACGTGAAGCCGCACCAGAACCCGGACCTGCGCGCCGTCACGCTGTCGTTCAAGCGCTTTGGCCAGGCCCCTGGCGACGCCACGGCCGAGCAACTGGAGCGCGCCGCCGAACTGGCCGAGCGCTTCTCGGCCGGCGAAGCCCGCGTGACGCACGAACAGAATCTGCTGCTGCCCTGGGTGCGCTGCGACCAGTTGCCCGAACTGTGGCGCGAAGCGCGCCGCCTGGGCCTGGCCAAGCCCAACATCGGCCTGCTCACCGACATGATCGCCTGCCCTGGCGGCGACTTCTGCGACCTCGCCAACGCGCGCTCGCTGCCGCTGGCACAGGCCATCCTGGGTCGCTACAAGGACCTCGACGAGCTGCACGACCTGGGCGAGATCGACCTGCACATCAGCGGCTGCATCAACTCCTGCGGCCACCACCACAGCGGCCACATCGGCATCCTGGGCGTCGACAAGGACGGCCAGGAGTGGTACCAGGTCACGCTCGGCGGCTCGGACGGCACGCGCCTCTCGGGCGACGCCACGCCGGGCAAGGTGATCGGCCCGTCCTTCGCCGCCAGCGAAGTGCCCGACGTGATCGAGGCCCTGCTCGACACCTACCGCGCTCAGCGCACGGGCCAGGAGACCTTCGTGAACACCCTGCGCCGCACCGGCGCCGACCCGTTCAAGACCGCCGCCAACGCGGTGCGCACGAGCACGGCCCGCGCCGCCGCCTGAGGAGAGACCGCATGAGCCAGAACCTTCAACTCTTCAGCGCCGACACCTTCACCGCCACCGAAGCCGAGTCGCAACGCCTCTCGATCGCCAACGACGCCGATCCGCGCGAAGCCGACCTGAGCGGCGTGCGCGTCGTGGAGCTGCACTTCCCCAAGTTCAGCGATGGCCGCGCCTTCAGCCAGGCCTTTCTGCTGCGCCGCCGCCTGGGCTTCACCGGCGAGATCCGCGCCACCGGCGACGTGCTGATCGACCAGCTGGTGCAGATGCAGCGCAGCGGCTTCAGCCAGGCCGTGCTGCGCGCGGACCAGAACCTCGCCCATGGTGAAGCGCTGCTGCAGCACTACCCGGCCTTCTACCAGGGCGACGCGGTGCATACCGCGCCGCATTTCGCCGCCACCGCCTGAGCGTTCCAAAGCCGCCGCCATGACCGCCATCGCCCTCTACAACCGCCCCTCGGCCGACTTTGCCGCCAAGGTCGAGCGCAGCATCGCGCTGCTGCGCGAGACGGCCGCCAACCACCCCAAGCTCACCCAGGCCTCCAGCCTGGGCGCGGAAGACATGGTGGTCACGCACCTGCTGCACCTGGCCAGCATCGAGGCCAGCGTCTTCGTGCTGGAGACCGGCAAGCTGCACGCGGAGACGCTCGCGCTGATCCCGAAGATCGAGCAGCGTTACGGCATCAGCGTGCAGGTGTTCCGACCCAGGCAGGAATCGGTCATCCACTTCGTGCGCAAGAACGGCGAAGAAGCGATGTACCAGAGCATCGAACTGCGCAAGGCCTGCTGCGACATCCGCAAGATGGAACCGCTGGCACGCGCCCTGGCCGGCCAGGACGGCTGGATCACCGGCCTGCGCCGCGAGCAGTCCAACGCACGCGCCGAGGTCGGCGAGATCGTGCAGGAGCCCGAGCGCATCAAGGTCAGCCCCATCGTCGAGTGGACCTGGGGCGACGTCTGGCACTTCATCGCCGAGCAACAGCTCGACTACAACGAACTGCACGACCAGTTCTTCCCCAGCATCGGTTGCGCGCCTTGCACGCGCGCCATCAGCGTCGGCGAGGACTTCCGCGCCGGCCGCTGGTGGTGGGAGCAGGAAAGCGCCAAGGAATGCGGCCTGCATGTGCAACCCGCCGCCGAACCCCTCGTATCGTCTCTCGAACGGCCCCCCGCATGACCGCCCGCACCGAAACCGCCGTGATCCAGACCGCGCTGCAACACGCCAGCGATCACCACCTGAGCAACGCCCACCTGGATGCCCTGGAAGAGGAAACCATCTTCATCCTGCGCGAGGTCGCTGCCGCCTTCGAGCGCCCCGCCCTGCTGTTCTCGGGTGGCAAGGACTCGCTGGTGATGCTCAAGTGCGCCGAGAAGGCCTTCGGCGCCGGCCGCATCCCCTACCCCTTGCTGATGATCGACACCGGCCACAACTTCCCCGAAGTGACCGATTTCCGCGACCTGCGCGCCAAGGAGCTCGGCGCCGAACTGATTGTGCGCAGCGTCGAGGATTCCATGGCACGCGGCACCGTGCGCCTGGCCCACCCGGGCGAGAGCCGCAACGTGCACCAGTCGGTCACGCTGCTGGAAGCCATCGAGGAATTCCGCTTCGATGCGCTGATCGGCGGCGCGCGGCGCGACGAGGAGAAAGCCCGCGCCAAGGAGCGCATCTTCAGCCACCGCGACAGCTTCGGCCAGTGGCAACCCAAGGCGCAACGCCCCGAACTCTGGACGCTGTTCAACACCCGGATCCAGCCCGGCGAGCACTTCCGCGTGTTCCCCATCAGCAACTGGACCGAGCTCGACGTGTGGCAGTACATCGCGCGCGAAAACATCGCCCTGCCCTCGATCTACTACACGCACCAGCGCGAAGTGATCGACCGCCGCGGCCTGCTCGTGCCGGTGACCGAACTCACGCCGCCGCGCGACGGCGAAACCGTGGAAGTGCGCGACGTGCGCTTCCGCACCGTGGGCGACATCACCTGCACCTGCCCGGTGGAGAGCCTGGCCGCCACGGCCGACGACATCGTGATCGAGACGCTGGCCGCCGAGGTCAGCGAACGCGGCGCCACGCGCATGGACGACAAGACGTCCGACGCCTCGATGGAAAAGCGCAAGAAAGACGGGTACTTCTGACCCCCACGCGCCCTTGAACAGAGATCTCTCGCAGAAAGATTGCCATGACCACCGCTGAACTCACACCCACCGCCCAGGACACCCGCTCCGCCCTGCGCCTCATCACCTGCGGCAGCGTGGACGACGGCAAGAGCACGCTGATCGGCCGCCTGCTGGTCGACAGCAAGGCCGTCCTGCAGGACCACCTGGCCGGCGTGCAGCGCCACGGCCAGACCGACCTCGCCCTGCTGACCGACGGCCTGTCGGCCGAGCGCGAACAAGGCATCACCATCGACGTGGCCTACCGCTACTTCAGCACCGAGGCGCGCAAGTTCATCATCGGCGACGCCCCCGGCCACGAGCAGTACACGCGCAACATGGTCACGGCGGCCTCCAGCGCCGACGCGGCCGTGGTGCTGGTGGACGCCACCAAGCTGAACTGGGCCGACGCCGCGCTGCAGCTGCTGCCCCAGACGCGCCGCCACAGCCTGCTGCTCAAGCTGCTGCGCGTGCCCTCGGTGGTGTTCGCCATCAACAAGCTCGACGCCGTCGAGGACAGCCGCACAGCCTTCGCCCACATCGCCGCGGCGCTGCGGCAGTTCGCCGCGCAGGCCGGCATCCCGGTCACGGCCATCGTGCCGGTGTCGGCCCTCAAGGGCTGGAACGTGGTGGATGCCAGCGAGCAGGCCGGCTGGTGCGGCTACAGCGGCCCGACGCTGCTGGAGATCCTCGAAGGCCTGCCCGTCACGCCGGCCGACAACACGCTGCCCTTCGCCTTCGCCGTGCAATGGGTGGAAAAATTCAGCAGCTCGTCCGACACCTCGCAAGGCCGCCGCGTCTTCTGGGGCCGTGTGGCCACCGGTGGCGTGCAGCCGGGCCAGGCGGTGCGCATCATGCCCAACGGCCAGACTGCGGTCGTCGCGCAGGTGCTCAACCACGTGCGCCAACCGCAGGCCGTGGCGGCCGGCCACAGCGCCGGCATCGTGCTGGACCGCGAGGTCGACGTGTCGCGGGGCGACTGGCTGCTGGCCGAGGAGAACGGCGAAGCGCAGGACACGCTGACCGGCAGCCGCGAGATCCGCGCCACCGTGGCCTGGCTCGACGACGAGACCCTGGTGCCCGGCCGCGTGTACTGGGCGCTGCATGGCCACCGCTGGGTCAAGGCCAAGATCAAGCGCATCGTGCACCGCCTGGACATCCACACATTGGCCGAGGAAGAGGCCAGCCAGCTCGAGCCCAACGCCATCGGCCACATCGAGCTGGCGCTGCAGGAACCGCTGGCCACCCTGCCGTTCGAGCGCTCGCGCACCCTCGGGTCCCTGGTGCTGGTGGACACCGCCAGCCACCGCACCTCGGGTGCCTTGCTGGTGCTCTGAAAGACCCTCCGTCCTTAACGCGTACCCAGGCAAGGGGCTTGCGCCTGCCTGGGGTTCAGGGAAACCCTAAAATCCGGGGTTCTACCGATTCCCATCATCACCATGACCCACGTTGTCACCGAAGCCTGCATCCGCTGCAAATACACCGATTGTGTGGACGTCTGTCCCGTGGACTGTTTCCGCGAAGGCCCGAACTTCCTGACGATCGACCCGGATGAATGCATCGACTGCGCGGTGTGCATTCCCGAATGCCCGGTGAGCGCGATCTACGCCGAGGAAGACTTGCCCAAGGACCAGCAGCACATGACCGAGCTCAACGCCGAGCTCGCCCGCCTGCCGGGCTGGAAGAGCATCACCAAGCGCAAGGACCCCTTGCCCGACCACGACGAGTGGAAAGACCGCAGCGGCAAGTTGTCGGAGCTGATTCGCTGAACTTGGCATGACCTTTGCCAACACGCCCGACGGCCTCATCGAAACCGATGCCGTCATCGTGGGCGCGGGCCCGGTCGGCCTCTTTCAGGTTTTTGAACTCGGCCTGCTGGAGATCAAGGCGCACGTGATCGACTCACTCGCCTACCCCGGCGGCCAGCCGGTCGAGCTGTACCCCGACAAGCCCATCTACGACATCCCGGCCATCCCGGTGTGCACCGGGCAGGAGCTCGTGGATCGCCTGCTCTCGCAGATCAAGCCCTTCGGCGCCAGCTTCCACCTCGGCCAGGAAGTCACCAGCGTGCAGCGGCAGGAAGATGGCCGCTTCTTCGTCGCCACCTCCAAGGGCGCGCGGTTCCTCACCAAGACCTTGTTCATCGCCGCTGGCGTGGGTGCTTTCCAGCCGCGCAAGCTCAATGTGGAGGGGCTGGACCGATTCGAGGACACCCAGCTGTTCTACCGGGTCAGGAGCCCGGCCGATTTCGCGGGCAGGCACCTGGTCATCATCGGGGGCGGTGATTCGGCGCTCGACTGGGCCCTGAACTTCGCGGCCGAAAGCCCGCACCGTGCCGCCAGCGTGATCCTCATCCACCGCCGCGACGGCTTTCAGGCGGCGCCCGCGAACGTGGCGAAGATGCGCGAACTCTGCGAGCGCCATGAGATGCAGTTCATCGTCGGCCAGACCACCGGCTTCGAGGAAAGCGATGGCCGCCTCACAGGCCTGAAAGTCACCGGCCCCGACGCTGTGACCCGCGTCGTGCCTCTGGACGCCTTGCTGGTGTTCTTCGGTCTCTCGCCCAAGCTCGGCCCGATCGCAGACTGGGGCCTGGACATCGAACGCAAGCAACTGGTGGTCGACACCGAAAGGTTCTCCACCAGCGTGCCAGGCATCTTCGCGGTGGGTGACATCAACACCTACCCGGGCAAGAAGAAGCTCATCCTCTCCGGTTTCCATGAGTGCGCCCTGGCCGCCTTCGGCGCCGCGCCCTTCATCTTCCCCGACAGGAAGGTAACGCTCCAGTACACCACCAGCAGCACCAAGCTGCACAAAGTGCTGGGCGTGGACTCGCCCGCGTTGGATTGAGCCCAGGGCGTGTTGTGCGCAATGACAAGACGCAGAAAAGACAAAGGCCTTCCGAAGAAGGCCTTTGTCTTTTGTCTGTCTGGCTCCCCGACCTGGACTCGAACCAGGGACCTGCGGATTAACAGTCCGTCGCTCTACCGACTGAGCTATCAGGGAACAGCCTCGAATTATAGCGTCGTTTTTCGCGTTTTTCTATGACCCGCTTCATCTTCATCATCAAACCGCTTTTCTGGCTCAGTGTCGCGGTGCTCACCGTCGCCTCGCTCGTGCCCGTGGTCCTGCTTCCACCCCAGAGCCTCGACATATGGGACAAGGCCCAGCACGCGTTCGGATTCGCCTGGCTGGCATTCCTCGGCTTGCTCGCGTATCCGCGTTGGCCCAATGCGGTGGCTGCGTCTCTGCTGGTCTATGGCGGCGCCATCGAACTGGCCCAGGCGGCCACGGGGTGGCGCTACGGCGAATGGTCGGATCTCGCGGCCGATGGCGTGGGCATCCTGCTGGGCGCCCTGGCCTGGTGGCTTCTTCGTCGGATCGCCCGCCCCGCCGCTTGAAACCGCGGGGCCGCCGCGCACAATAGTGGCATGTCACACACCCCGCCCAACCGAGCATTGCCGTGGCTTGAGCCCGGCCAAGCGTTTCCATCCGTGGAAACGGCGTGGAGTGCCACGGACCCCGCGCCCGGTCTGCTCGCCGCAGGCGGGGTGCTGGATGTGCCGACGCTGGTCGCCGCGTACTCCCGTGGCATCTTCCCCTGGTACAGCGCGGGCCAGCCCATACTGTGGTGGAGCACCGACCCTCGCATGGTGCTGGAGACCCGCCAGTTCCGCCTGCACCGCTCGCTGCGCAAGACACTCACCCGGCTGCTGCGCGAGCAGCGGCTGGAAGTGCGCTTCGACCACGACTTCGAACGCGTCATCCGCGCCTGCGCGCACACGCCGCGCGACGGCCAGACCGGCACCTGGATCCTGCCCGCCATGGTGGAAGCCTACGTCCGGCTCCATCACGCAGGCCTCGCACACAGTGTGGAGACCTGGTTGGACGGAGAGTTGGCTGGTGGGCTGTATTGCGTCAATCTCGGCGCCATGGTGTACGGCGAGTCGATGTTCAGCCGCCGCAGCGATGCCTCCAAGATCGCGCTGGCGGCGCTGATCGCTTTTTGCCGCGCCCACGCCATGCCGCTGATCGACTGCCAGCAGAACACCACGCACCTGGCATCGCTGGGCGGCCAGCTCATGGCCCGCGACGAGTTCTGCCGGCACGTTCGAATGGCCCTGCCCCACCCTGCCCCACACTGGGAATTCGAGCCCGTATACTGGCAGCACATCCTCTCTGACGACGGTCCTCGCGCGTGACCCACCTCAAAGAACTCCCGCTTCAGGCGCTGCAGTTTTACGCCACGGCACCTTACCCGTGCAGCTACCTGCCGGACCGTCAGGCGCGTTCGCAAGTCGCCACCCCCAGCCACCTCATTCACAACGACGCGTACTCGGATCTGGTCACGCATGGCTTCCGCCGCAGCGGCATGTTCACCTACCGCCCGTATTGCGATGGCTGCCAGGCCTGCGTACCGCTGCGCGTGCCGGTCGCCTCGTTCACACCCAACCGGAGCCAGCGGCGATCGGCGAAGCAGCACGGCATGCTGCAGACGCGCGTGCTCAAGCTCTGCTTCATCCCCGAGCACTACCAGCTTTACCTGCGCTACCAGAACAGCCGCCACGCCGGCGGCGGCATGGACCACGACAGCATCGACCAATACACGCAGTTCCTTCTGCAGAGCCGGGTCAATTCGCGGCTGGTGGAGTTCCATCAGCCCGGCACCGACGGCGGCCCTTCCCGGCTGAAGATGGTCTCGATCGTCGACGTGCTGAACGATGGCCTCTCGGCGGTCTACACCTTCTACGAACCCGATGAGAAGGCCAGCTACGGCACGTACAGCGTGCTCTGGCAGATCGATCAGGCCCGCGCGCTGGAGTTGCCCCATGTGTACTTGGGCTACTGGATCGGGCAGAGCAGCAAGATGAACTACAAGGCGGGCTTCCAGCCGCACGAGTTGCTGCTCGAGGGTCGCTGGATCACGCCGCCTTGAGGCGTGGCCTGACCGAGGGTGGCGCTCGCCGCACCGTATTGCGGCACCGGTTGGAGGAAGTGGATTTCATCTTGTAAAATCAAGAACAACCTCTGACCTCTCATGACCAAACGCTCCGAGACCCTTCCCAGCACGCCCACAGTCCAGGTGATCGAACGCATGTTCAACCTGCTGGAAGTGCTGGCATCGCGCGAGGAACCGGTGTCGCTGAAGGAAATCAGCGAGAAGACCGGCCTGCATCCCTCGACCGCGCACCGCATCCTCAACGACCTGACCATCGGCCGGTTTGTCGATCGGCCCGAGGCAGGCAGCTACCGGCTCGGCATGCGGTTGCTGGAGCTGGGCAATCTGGTCAAGGCACGGCTGAGCGTGCGGGATGCCGCCCTGCTGCCCATGCGCGAGCTGCACAAGATGATCCAGCAGCCGGTCAACCTGAGCGTGCGCCAGGGCGATGAAATCGTCTATGTGGAGCGGGCGTACAGCGAACGTTCCGGCATGCAGGTGGTGCGCGCCATCGGTGGCCGCGCGCCCCTGCACCTCACCTCGGTGGGCAAGCTCTTCCTGGCCGATGACGAGCCGCAACGGGTTCGCGCCTACGCCACCCGAACCGGGCTGGCCGGCAACACGCGCAACAGCCTGACCCAGCTCGCCACCCTGGAACGCGAACTGGCGCAGTGCCGGCAAGCCGGCCTCGCACGGGACAACGAGGAACTGGAACTGGGCGTGAGGTGCATGGCCGCCGGCATCTACGACGACCAGAGCAAGCTGGTGGCAGGGCTGTCGATCTCCGCCCCTGCGGACCGGATCGACGAAAGCTGGGTGCCCAAGCTGCGCTCCACCGCCGCCGAGATTTCATCCGCGCTGGGCTGCCCCAAGGTGCCGACGCCGGCATCCGCCCGCTGAGCACGTCGCTCCCATGAGAAACGGCCCTGACGGGCCGTTTCTCATGAAGCTGGAAGAAGGGTCAGCCTTGAGGACGGGGCATCACGCGCGCATCGGTCTGCACTTCGACCCAGCGCCGCACGCGTTCGGCGTCCTGCATGCGCCCGACCTTGCCGGTGGCGTCCAGAAACACCATGATCAACTGGCGCCCGGCCACCTTGGCCTGCATGACGAGGCAGCGGCCGGCTTCGGAGATGTAGCCGGTCTTCTGAAGACCGATGTCCCATGACGGGTTCTTGATCAGGCCGTTCGAGTTGTTGTAGTGCAGCGTGCGACGACCGAGGTCGACCTCGTAGCTGGGCGACGTGGACAAATCGCGCAGGATGGGGCGCTGGTAGGCCACGGACACCAGGGTCGCGAGATCGCGCGCGCTCGACTGGTTGGAGCTGGACAGACCGGTGGGCTCGACGTAACGGGTGTCTGCCATGCCCAGTTCCAGCGCCTTCTTGTTCATCAGGCGCACGAACTCGGCAAGACCGCCGGGGTAGGTGCGACCGAGTGCATGGGCGGCCCGGTTTTCGCTGGACATCAGCGCCAGGTGCATCAGCTCGCCACGGCTGAGCGTGGTACCCACGGCCAGGCGCGAACTGCTGCCCTTGTAGGTGTCCACATCGTCCTGCGTGATGGTGATCATTTCCTGCATGTTCAGGTGGGCGTCTGCCACCACCAGGCCGGTCATGAGCTTGGTCAGCGAGGCGATCGGCAGCACAGCCGCGTCATTCTTGCTGAACAGCACTTCATTGGTTTCCTGATCGATCACCAGGGCCACGCTGGAATTGAGTTCGAGCGGATCGTCCATCGAGCGCAGGCCCAGGCGCGAGCCTTCGGAAAGACGGGGCGCCACGGCCGCGCGCATCACCGCCTGGGTGGCTGCGGGTTTGCGTTGAACGGCCACCTTGTGCAGCGAAGTCGTCTTGCCCGCCGCCATCTGAACCTTCACACGGCCCTGGGGCTTGCTGGCCACGCGAACGGTCTTGCGTGCCGGGGCCTGCGCCACCTTGGGTTGGGCCTTCTTGGAGGTGGTCACCGTGCGCTTGGGAGTCGCCTTGGCCGTCACCGTCTTCTTGGCGGTCTTCGCGTTGCTGGCAGCCTGGGCTTGCAAGGGCGCGAAAGAAAGCGCTACCCAACCGGCAACAGCCGCAACCAGCAAAATTTTGCGAAAACGATCGACGCCGATGACCATGACTCCACTCCAGCAACAGGAACTGCGCAGGGGTGAAGTATAGGCAATCGGAAAAAAACTAGCAATATCAAAAGCTTGGGAAATTGTCTTCAGTGATCGGTAGAACAAGTGCTACTTTTGGTGTCTTTTCTTCGCCTCACGAAACACAATTCATCAAGCCTTTGATTTCATTGGGTTTTATCCCTGTGCGGCGACGCGGTCCGATTTGCTGTGCAGCTTGTTCAGCGCACTCAGGTACGCCTTTGCCGAGGCCACGACGATGTCAGGGTCGGCACCCACGCCGTTGACGACGCGGCCACCGTGTTGAAGGCGCACCGTCACCTCACCCTGGCTCTCGGTGGAACCGCTGGTGATGGCATTGACCGAGTACAGCAGCAACTCGGCGCCGCTCTTCACGTGGTTCTCGATCGCTTTGAGCGAGGCGTCCACGGGGCCGTTGCCGTCGCTCTCGCCCTGGATTTCCTTGCCGTCCACGGTGAACACCACGCTGGCGTGCGGGCGCTCGCCGGTCTCGCTGCGCTGTTTCAGCGAGACCAGGCCGTACTGCTCCTTCTCGGCGGTCACGCTCTCGTCGCTGCACAGGGCCAGGATGTCCTCGTCGAAGATCTCGCTCTTGCGGTCGGCCAGTTCCTTGAACGCCGCAAAGGCGGTGTTGATCTCGCTCTCGGACTCCATTTCGATGCCCAGGTCCTGCAGGCGCTGCTTGAACGCATTGCGGCCACTGAGCTTGCCCAGCACGATCTTGTTGGCACTCCAGCCCACGTCCTCTGCGCGCATGATTTCATAAGTGTCGCGTGCCTTGAGAACGCCGTCCTGGTGAATCCCGCTGGCATGGGCAAACGCGTTGGCGCCCACCACCGCCTTGTTGGGCTGCACCACGAACCCGGTGGTCTGGCTCACCATGCGGCTGGCCGGCACGATCTGCGTGGCGTCCACGCCCACGTCCAGGCCGAAGTAGTCACGCCGCGTGCGCACCGCCATCACGATCTCTTCGAGCGAGCAGTTGCCCGCGCGCTCGCCCAGGCCGTTGATGGTGCACTCCACCTGGCGCGCGCCACCGATCTTCACGCCGGCCAGCGAGTTCGCCACGGCCATGCCGAGGTCGTTGTGGCAATGCACCGACCAGATGGCCTTGTCGGAGTTGGGCACGCGCTCGCGCAAGGTGCGGATGAAATCGCCGTAGAGCTCCGGGATCGCATACCCCACGGTGTCCGGGATGTTGAGGGTCGTCGCGCCCTCCTTGATCACGGCCTCCAGCACGCGGCAGAGGAAATCGACATCGCTGCGGTAGCCGTCTTCCGGGCTGAACTCGATGTCGTCCACCAGGTTGCGGGCGAAGCGCACCGACTGCACCGCCTGCTCCAGCACCTGCTCCGGCGTCATGCGCAGCTTCTTCTCCATGTGCAGGGCGCTGGTGGCGATGAAGGTGTGGATGCGTGCCCGATGAGCGCCCTTGAGGGCTTCCGCCGCGCGCGAAATGTCCCTGTCGTTGGCCCGCGCCAGCGAGCACACCGTGGAGTCCTTGATGGTGTTGGCGATGGCCTGCACACAGTCGAAGTCCCCGTTCGAGCTGGCCGCAAAACCGGCCTCGATCACGTCGACTTTCAGGCGTTCCAGCTGGCGCGCGATGCGCAGCTTCTCGTCCTTGGTCATGGACGCACCGGGCGATTGCTCACCGTCGCGCAGGGTGGTGTCGAAAATGATCAGTTTGTCGCTCATGGGGAACTCCGTTGAAGTTGTATTGGTCGGCCCGATCGGCATCACACCGTCTGGGCTTCAGATGTATTTGTGTGCGGTCGCGTCACCCGGTTCAGACCGGACAGAATGGCCTTGAAGGACGCCGAGACGATGTTGGCGTCGATCCCCACCCCGAACACCGTGCGTTGCTCGTCGATGCGCATTTCCACATAGGCCACGGCACGCGCCTGGGCGCCAGAGCCGATCGCGTGCTCGTGGTAGTCCAGCACGCGCAGCTGGCGGCCCATCACCGTCTGCAGCCCGTTGACGAAGGCATCGATGGGCCCGTTGCCCTGCCCGTCCACCGAAACCGGCTGACCGGCCATCTCCACCTGTGCGGCCACGCGCACGCGCTGCCCCGTGACGTCTTCCATGACAGGTTGCAGCGGCGCGGCGACCTGGGACAGCCCATACTCGCGGTCGAAGATGTCCCACAGGTCGGCGGCGGCCAGTTCCTTGCCGTTGGCGTCCATCACCGCCTGCACCACCTGGCTGAACTCGATCTGCAGGCGGCGCGGCAACTCAAGACCGTATTCGTTTTCCAGCAGATAGGCAATGCCGCCCTTGCCCGACTGGCTGTTGACGCGGATCACCGCCTCGTAGCTGCGCCCCAGGTCCTTGGGGTCCACGGGCAGGTAGGGGATGTTCCAGGGGTCGTCCTCCCGACGTGCCGCGAACGCCTTGCGGATCGCGTCCTGGTGCGAGCCGGAGAACGAGGTGTAGACCAGATCGCCCACGTACGGATGGCGCGGGTGCACCGGCAACTGGTTGCAATGCTCGACGGTGCGGCGGATCTCGTCGATGTCGGAGAAGTCCAGGCCGGGCGACACGCCTTGCGTGTAGAGATTGAGCGCGACGTTGACCAGATCGAGGTTGCCGGTGCGCTCGCCGTTGCCGAACAGGCAGCCTTCGATGCGGTCGGCACCGGCCATCAACGCGAACTCGCCCGCGGCGGTGCCCGTGCCGCGGTCGTTGTGCGGATGCACCGACAGCACGATCGCATCGCGCCGCGCGAGGTGGCGGTGCATCCATTCGATCATGTCAGCAAAGATGTTCGGCGTGCTGTGCTCCACCGTGGACGGCAGGTTGATGATGCACTTGCGCTCGGGGGTGGGTTGCCAGACCTCGGTCACGGCGTCCACCACCCGCTTGGAGAAGGCGAGCTCGGTGCCCGAGAACATCTCCGGTGAATACTGGAAGGTCCACTGCGTGGCGGGCTGCGAGGCGGCCAGCTCGCTGAACAGACGCGCCTGCGGCGTGGCGAGCTCGACGATCTCGTCCTCGTCCATGCCCAGCACCACGCGCCGCATGACGGGAGCCACGGCGTTGTAGAGGTGCACGATGGCGCGCGGGGCGCCCTGCAGGGACTCGAAAGTGCGCCGGATCAGCGGCTCGCGGGCCTGGGTGAGCACCTGGATGGTGACGTCGTCCGGGATGAGGTTTTCATCGATGAGGCGGCGCAGGAAATCGAATTCGGTCTGCGAAGCCGACGGGAAACCGACCTCGATCTCCTTGAACCCGATCTGCACCAGCAGCTTGAACATGCGCAGTTTGCGCTCCACGTCCATCGGCTCGATCAGGGCCTGGTTGCCGTCACGCAGATCGGTGCTCAGCCAGATGGGAGCCTGGGTGATAACGGCATCGGGCCAGGTGCGGTCCTTGAGACCGATCGGCTGGAAGGCGGGGTACTTGCTGGCAGGGTGTTTCAACATGGTGCTCTTTCGATGTTACTGAAACCCACAGCCCCAAAATGCAAACGGCCCGCTGCGGGTGCAAACGGGCCGTTTTGAATGGAATGCGCGCGCGCTGCTACCAAGCCTGCCCGTGTCGGACATCCAGTAGTAGGGCGAAAGCGCGAAGAATCATGGCTCAAACTGTATCACAAAGCTCAATCGTCGTGCAGACCACGCTCGTCGGGCTCGTCGGTGGAGGTGCTGATCACGCTGGTCGGGCGGCCTTTGGCCTTGCGCCAGAAGTACACCGCATAGCCGGACAGCCCGTAAACGACGAAGAGCGCAAACAGCACGGTGGGCGGATGGATGTTGATGACAGCGATGCCCAGGGCCACGAGCACGATGGCCGCGAACGGCACGCTCTTCTTCAGGCTCAGGTCCTTGAAGCTGTAGAACGGCACATTGGTCACCATGGTCAGGCCCGTGTAGAGCGTGATGACGAACATGGGCCAGGTCACGTCCTGCGCGGGCACTTCCAGCTCGGTCATGAGCCAGATGAAACCGGCCACCAGCGCGGCGGCCGCAGGCGACGGCAGGCCCTGGAAGTAGCGCTTGTCCACCACGGCCGTGTTGACGTTGAAACGGGCGAGCCGCAGAGCCGCGCACGCGCAGTACACGAACGCGGCGATCCAGCCCCAGCGGCCGATGTCGCGCAGGGTCCATTCGTAGGCGATGAGCGCGGGCGCCGCACCGAAGGACACCATGTCGGACAGCGAGTCCATCTGCTCGCCGAACGCGCTCTGCGTGTTGGTGAGGCGCGCCACACGGCCGTCCAGGCTGTCGAGCACCATGGCCACGAAGATGCCCACGGTGGCCAGGTCGTAACGACCGTTCATGGCCATGACGACCGAATAGAAGCCGCCGAACAGGGCGGCAAGCGTGATCATGTTGGGCACCATGTAGATGCCCTTGGGGCGCCTGGGGCGTTCGTCGCTGGGCGTCATAGTGGTTTCGGTTCCGTCGTGCATTCGGGCCTCCGTGCGTCGCGGCAGCGCAGGAGCCGTCGGCACCTGATGCAGCACTCTTGCACAGAATGCCGCAGTGTAAAGCAGTGTGTCTGTAGGAAAAGACGACAAAGGCCACCGAAGTGGCCTTTGTCGTCGATGTGCGCCGCGTCGCGGCGCACGCTGCCCATCAGTTGCGGGTCTGGTCCACCAGCTTGTTCTTGGCGATCCAGGGCATCATCGCGCGCAGTTGTGCCCCCACCACTTCGATGCTGTGGTCGGCGGTGTTGCGGCGGCGGGCCGTCATCGACGGGTAGTTCAGGCGGCCTTCCTGGATGAACATCTTGGCGTAGTCGCCGTTCTGGATGCGCTTGAGCGCGTTGCGCATGGCCACGCGCGACTGCTCGTTGATGACTTCCGGACCGGTCACGTACTCGCCGTATTCGGCGTTGTTCGAGATCGAGTAGTTCATGTTGGCGATACCGCCTTCGTAGATCAGGTCCACGATCAGCTTGAGCTCGTGCAGGCACTCGAAGTAGGCCATCTCGGGCGCGTAGCCGGCTTCGACCAGGGTCTCGTAACCCATCTTGATCAGCTCGACGGCACCGCCGCACAGCACGGCCTGTTCGCCGAACAGGTCGGTCTCGGTTTCTTCCTTGAAGTTGGTCTCGATGATGCCGGCCTTGCCGCCACCATTGGCCATGGCGTAGCTCAGCGCCAGATCACGCGCCTTGCCGCTCTTGTCCTGGTGCACAGCCACGAGGTGGGGCACGCCGCCACCCTGGGTGTAGGTGTTGCGCACGGTGTGGCCAGGGGCCTTGGGCGCCACCATCCACACATCCAGATCGGCGCGGGGCACGACCTGGTTGTAGTGCACGTTGAAACCGTGGGCGAAGGCCAGCGAGCCGCCTTGCTTGATGTTGGGCTCGACGTTGTTCTTGTAGACCTCGCCGATCTGCTCGTCGGGCAGAAGGATCATGACCACGTCGGCAGCCTTGACCGCCTCGTTCACTTCCAGGACGTTCAGGCCGGCCTTGCCGACCTTGTCCCAGGAAGCACCGCCCTTGCGCAGGCCGACCACGACCTTCACGCCGCTGTCGTTGAGGTTCTGTGCGTGTGCGTGACCCTGGCTGCCGTAGCCGATGATGGCCACGGTCTTGCCCTTGATCAGGGACAGGTCACAGTCTTTGTCGTAGAAAACTTTCATGCTTTGCTCCAATGGATTTGATGGGTTGTGCCGTTCTTCGCGAGCCTGTCGAAGGGCTCTCGGTACCCCGGCCCGCCACAAGGACGGGCCGGGGCTTCGACAGGCTCAGCGCGAACGGGCAAATGGCTGAGCCCCGAAACTGTCAGACGCGCAGGATTCTCTCACCCCGGCCGATGCCGCTGGCGCCCGTGCGCACGGTCTCCAGAATGGACGAGCGATCGATCGCCTCGAGGAAGGCGTCGTTCTTGCCTTGGTCGCCGGTGAGTTCGATGGTGTAGCTCTTCTCGGTCACATCGATGATGCGGCCGCGGAAGATGTCGGCCATGCGCTTCATTTCCTCGCGCTCCTTGCCCACCGCGCGGACCTTCACCATCATGAGCTCGCGCTCGGTGTAGGCCCCCTCGGTGAGGTCGACCACCTTGACGACCTCGATGAGGCGGTTCAGGTGCTTGGTGATTTGCTCGATGACGTCGTCCGACCCTGTGGTCTGGATCGTCATGCGCGAGAGGCTGGGGTCCTCGGTGGGCGCCACCGTGAGCGATTCGATGTTGTAGCCACGGGCCGAGAACAGCCCCACCACGCGCGACAGGGCGCCGGGTTCGTTTTCCAGCAGGACAGCGATGATGTGTTTCATGTGCGATTCCTCTTTTCGCCGCCCTCCCCTGCGCACGGTAATGCGCAGACTTGGCGGACAATAGATTCGTCTGAGGGGATGAAGCGGCGAAGGCTTTTCGCCGCCTCGCTTCGGGGATTACAGGTCTTCGGAACCCAGCAGCATCTCGGTGATGCCCTTGCCGGCCTGAACCATCGGGAACACGTTCTCGGTGGGGTCGGTGCGGAAGTCCATGAAGACCGTGCGGTCCTTGAGCTTGCGCGCTTCGCGCAACGCCGGTTCGACGTCCTCGGGACGTTCGATCAGCATGCCCACGTGGCCATAGGCCTCGGCAAGCTTGACGAAGTTCGGCAACGCGTCCATGTAGCTGTGGCTGTAGCGACCTTCGTAGTCGATCTCCTGCCACTGCCGGACCATGCCCAGGTAGCGGTTGTTCAAGGCCACGACCTTGATGGGCGTGTTGTATTGCAGGCAGGTGGACAGTTCCTGGATGCACATCTGCACCGAGCCTTCACCGGTCACGCAGAACACCTCGCTGTCGGGCTTGGCCAGCTTGATGCCCATGGCATAGGGAATGCCCACGCCCATGGTGCCCAGGCCACCGGAGTTGATCCAGCGGCGCGGCTCGTCGAAGCGGTAGTACTGGGCCGCCCACATCTGGTGCTGCCCCACGTCCGACGTGATGTAGGTGTCGGCATCCTTGGTCATGTTCCACAGCGTTTCCAGCACGTACTGCGGCTTGATCACGTCCTTGTTGCCACGGTCGTACTTCAGGCAGTCGCGCGAACGCCAGGCCTCGATGGTCTTCCACCACTCGGCCAGGGCCTTGTCATCGGGCCTCGCGGTGCTCTCGCGCACCATGCTGATCAGCTCGGTCAGCACGTCCTTGACGTCGCCCACGATGGGAATGTCGACCTTCACGCGCTTGGAGATGCTCGACGGGTCGATGTCGATGTGAATGATCTTGCGTTCGTTCTGCGCAAAGTGCTTGGGGTTGCCGATCACGCGGTCGTCGAAACGCGCACCCACGGCCAACAGCACGTCGCAGTTCTGCATGGCGTTGTTGGCCTCGATCGTGCCGTGCATGCCCAGCATGCCCAGGAACTTGCGGTCGGAAGCCGGGTAGGCGCCCAGGCCCATCAGCGTGTTGGTGACCGGGTAGCCCAGCATGTCTACCAGCGTGCGCAGCTCGTTGGTGGCGTTGCCCAGCAGCACGCCGCCACCGGTGTAGATGTAGGGCCGCTTGGCCGTCATCAGCAGTTGAAGCGCCTTGCGGATCTGGCCGCCATGGCCCTTGCGCACCGGGTTGTAGGAACGCATCTCCACCGAGTCGGGGTAGCCGTTGTAGGGCACCTTGTTGAAGGACACGTCCTTCGGGATGTCCACCACCACCGGGCCGGGCCGGCCGCTGCGGGCGATGTGGAAGGCCTTCTTCATGACCATCGCCATGTCGCGCGCATCCTTGACCAGGAAGTTGTGCTTGACGATGGGGCGGGTGATGCCCACGGTGTCGCACTCCTGGAAGGCGTCCAGGCCGATCGCGGCGGTGGGCACCTGACCGGTCACGATGACCATGGGGATGCTGTCCATGTAAGCCGTGGCGATGCCTGTGATGGCATTGGTCACGCCCGGGCCGGAGGTGACCAGGGCCACGCCCACGTCACCGGTGGCGCGCGCGTAGCCGTCGGCCGCGTGCACGGCGGCCTGCTCATGGCGCACCAGCACGTGCTGGATCGTGTTCTGCTTGTAGAAAGCGTCGTAGATGTGCAGCACAGCACCGCCGGGGTAGCCCCAGACGTACTTCACACCTTCGGCCTGGAGGGCCTTGATGAGGATTTCTGCGCCGCGGAGGTCTTGAGGGGCTGCGCCTTTAGCGGCGGCAGCCGAGGCCAGTTCGGCCTTGCTGATTTCCATGATGAACCTTTCGAGAATTTCTCTGACGAAAAACCTTGGGTGCCTCTTGACCCACTCTTGTGGAGCGGTTTCGAGACTTGAGACCAATGGCCATGAGCGGGCACATACCCCGCCGGACCCTGATCCGTTTGCCTTGTTTTGAATTGCAGCCGGCATTATCGCACTGCAACAAGGTTTTTCCAGCCGGGGCGTCAGAAGCCGCCCCAAAAAGGCGCCCGCATGTGCCGCAATGCGACAATTCCTGTCTTCCTTGCCGCCTTCGCGCCCGCCTCATGCCCGCTTCCCTGCCTGCCTCGACGACGCCCCCTTCCAGCGCCGAACCCAACCTGATGGCGCCCTCGCTGCGCCGCCGCATGGCCTGCTGGCTGTATGAGGGCATGCTGATGTTCGGCGTCGTGTTCCTCGCTGGCTACCTGTTTTCCACGCTCACCCAGACCCGGCACGCGCTGGACAACAGGCATGCCCAGCAGGCTTTCCTGTTCGTGGTGTTCGGCATCTACTTCGCCTGGTTCTGGGCCAAGGGCCAGACGCTGGCCATGAAGACCTGGCACATCCGCGTCGTGGACCGCCATGGGCGCGCGCTCACCCAGGCTCGCGCCCTGCTGCGCTACCTGCTGTCCTGGCTGTGGCTGCTGCCACCGCTGGCGGTCTCCGGCCTCATGGGCTTGCCTGGGGGCGAGTTGGCGGTGCTGCTGTGCGGCTGGATCGTCGTCTGGGCCCTGCTCTCGCGCTTCCATCCGCAGCGCCAGTTTCTGCACGATGCGCTCGCCGGCACCCGCCTCGTGCACCAGGCCCCGCCCCCTACACCGCCTCGTGCCAAGCGCTGAAAAGCAGTTTCCGATGAACAACCAAGAACCCGTTGACGCGCAGAAGCGCCGCACCGGCCTCACGCGCATGGCGCATGCGTTTCGCTATTCCCTGGCCGGCTTGCGCGCCGGCTGGGGCGAAACGGCTTTCCGGCAAGAGACGCTGGCCGCGCTGGTGATGATCCCGGCGGCGTTCTGGCTCGGCCGAAGCTGGGTCGAGACGGCCCTGCTGGCCGCCTCAGTGTTGCTGGTGATGGTGGTCGAACTGCTCAACACCGGCATCGAAACCGCCATCGACCGCATAGGTCCCGAATGGCACGATCTGTCCAAGCGCGCCAAGGACATGGGCAGCGCGGCCGTGCTGCTGAGCCTGCTGCTGTGCGCCGGCATCTGGATCGCCGCCCTGTGGACCCGCTGGTCCTGACCATTTTTCCCCTCACCTTCATGACTTCTCCCACCTTCTCCCTCTGCGTCTACTGCGGCTCGCGCCCCGGCGCACACCCAGCCTTCATCGACACCGCCCGCGCCGTGGGCGAATGGATCGGCAGCCGGGGTGGCCAACTCGTCTACGGGGGTGGCCGCAACGGCCTGATGGGCGTGGTCGCCGAAGCCACGCTCGCCGCCGGGGGCCGCGTGGTGGGCATCATCCCGAAGGCCCTGGTGGAAAAGGAGTGGGCACACCACGGCTGCACCGAACTGCACGTGGTGGACACCATGCACGAGCGCAAACGCATGATGGCCGAGCGCGCCGATGCTTTCGTGGCCTTGCCGGGCGGCATCGGCACGTTCGAGGAATTCTTCGAGGTCTGGACCTGGCGCCAGCTGGGTTACCACGACAAGCCCGTGGGCCTGCTCAACGTGGGTGGCTACTACGACGGCCTGGAAACCTTTTTGCGCACCGGCGTGGAGCAGCAGTTCATGAATGCCTGGCAGATGGACCTGATCCGCGTGGGCCGCGATCCGGCCAGCCTGTTGCCAGAGCTGGTGCAATCCGCCGGGCTGGCGCCCGCGCCGCGCATCGAGGCCATCTGAGCGTCGCGAAACCCGGCGCTCAGACCGCGGTTTCGTCCACTTCGCCGGTGCGGATGCGCACCACGCGCTCGACCGAGGTCACGAAGATCTTGCCGTCCCCGATCTTGCCGGTGCGGGCGGCGCGGATGATCGCGTCCACACAGCGATCGACGTCGTCGGTCTTGACCACGACCTCCACCTTGACCTTGGGCAGGAAGTCCACCACGTACTCGGCACCGCGGTAGAGCTCGGTGTGGCCCTTCTGGCGTCCAAAACCTTTCACCTCGGTCACGGTCAGGCCGGTCACGCCCTGCTCGGCCAGGGCCTCGCGCACTTCCTCGAGCTTGAACGGTTTGATGACGGCGGTGATTTGTTTCATGCGGAGGCTCCGAGGGGCGTTGCGGGGAAAGGCGTGTCTGGATTTCATTATGCCCAACGCTACGCACGACGTTTGCTCTGTGCCAGCCACAGTGGTGTGGCCCATCCATATCATGATGAATCAAGTCGGGCTGCCTATCCAGCCGATCCCCCCGCACGAACGCGGCGGGCATCGAGGTGGGCGAGATGCGTGCTGTAACGGAACTGCGCAAGCCTTAAGCCCGGTATTTGCTGGTGATCGGGTAGCGCCAGTCCTTGCCGAAGCTGCGGTGGGTCACGCGGATGCCCACAGGTGCCTGGCGGCGCTTGTATTCGTTGATGCGGATCAGGCGCACCACCTTGTCCACGTCGGCCCGCTCGAAGCCAGCGGCCACGATGCTCTCGGGGCTCTGGTCGTTTTCCATGTAGCGCTCGATGATCGCGTCCAGCACGGGGTATTCCGGCAGGCTGTCCTGGTCCTTCTGATCGGGTCGCAGCTCGGCGCTGGGCGGGCGCGTGATGATGCGCTCCGGGATCGGGTTGGCGCCCGTTCCATAGGGATCGTGCGCGTTGCGCCAGCGGGCCAGCTTGAAGACCATGGTCTTGGCCACGTCCTTGATGACGGCGAAACCGCCGGCCATGTCACCGTACAGCGTGCAATAGCCCGTGGCCATCTCGCTCTTGTTGCCGGTGGTCAGCACGATGCTGCCGAACTTGTTGGACAGCGCCATGAGCAAGGTGCCGCGGATGCGCGCCTGCAGGTTCTCCTCCGTCGCGTCCTCGGGCAGACCGGCGAACTCGCTCGCGAGGCTGGCCTTGAAGGCCTCGAACTGCGGCGCGATGGCGATCTCGTCGTAGCGCACGCCCATGCGCGCGGCCATGTCGCGCGCATCGATCCAGGAAATGTCGGCCGTGTAGGGCGACGGCATCATCACGGTGCGAACGCGGTCCTTGCCCAGCGCGTCGACCGCGATGGCCAGCACCAGCGCCGAGTCGATACCGCCCGACAGGCCCAGGATGGCGCCTGGGAATCCGTTCTTGCCCAGGTAGTCGCGCACGCCCAGCACCAGCGCATGCCACAGGTCGGCCTCCGGGCTGTGGGCGCGGTCGGTCTCGGCAGCGATCTGCCAGCCGGCGCCCTGGCGCGTGAAGGCCACATCGAACAGCGTCTCCTCGAAGCTCACCGCGCGACCAGCCAGAGCGCCGTCGGCACCGAGCACGAAGCTGCGCCCCTCGAAGACGATCTCGTCCTGCCCGCCCACCAGGTGCGCGTAGACCAGCGGCAGGCCGGTGGAGCGCACCCGCTCGCGCATGGTGGCTTCGCGCTCGCCGCCTTTGCCAGCATGGAAAGGCGAAGCATTGATGACGGCCAGCAGGTCGGCGCCGGCGGCCCGGGCGTCGGCAGCGGGGGCGTCGAACCAGGCGTCTTCACAGATCAGCAGGCCCACGCGCACGCCTTCCACCTCGATCACGCAAGGCGCGTGGCCCGGCACGAAGTAACGGCGCTCATCGAACACCTGGTAGTTGGGCAGCTCGCGCTTGGCATAGGTGTGGGTCACCCGGCCTTCGCACAACACGCTCGCCGCGTTGTGCAGGAAGGCCACGGCCACGCTGCGTTCGCGCCGCTCGATCACCGCCCCGGGGGCCCGCGCCGGATGTCCCACCACGATGTGCAGGCCTTTGAGGTGGGCCGTCCCGGCCGCGATGATTTTGAGGGCATCATCACACGCATCGATGAACGCTGGCCGCAGAAAAAGGTCCTCGGCCGCGTAACCGCAGAGGGCCAGTTCGGGCGTGAGCAGCAGGCGCGCGCCGCAGGCATGGGCCTGGGTGGCGGCATCGACGATTTTCCGGGCGTTGCCCACCATGTCGCCCACCACGAAATTGAGCTGGGCCACGCAAATGGAGAGTGTCATGGGGTCTGGAAACCTTGCAGGAAAGGCCGCGAAAACGCGGTGGGCGGGAGCCGTGTTTGTCTGAAATCGATTATGTCACCCGGGTCTTCGCCTCACCGCAGGCGGTCGATGCCGGGGCCTGGAACGCCCTGCTCGACCACGAGCCCGACCCCAGCCCCTTCATGCGCCACGAGTACCTGTCCGCGCTGCACGAAAGCGGCAGCGCGCGCGGGGCCACCGGATGGCAAGCCCAGTTCGTGACCCTGTGGCGCGACGACGTGCTGCGCGCGGCCTGCCCGATGTACCTGAAGAATCACTCCTACGGCGAGTACGTGTTCGACTGGGCCTGGGCCAACGCGTACGCCCAGCATGGGCTGGACTACTACCCCAAGGCGCTCGTGGCCGTGCCCTTCACGCCGGTGCCGGGTGCCCGCCTCCTGGCCCGCGACGAGGCATCGCGCGCAGCCCTGGTGAAAGCGCTGATCGAACGCACCCGCGAGGAACAGCTGTCGTCCCTGCACCTGCTCTTCGCGCAGCCCCAGGACATCGACGCATGCCATGCCGCTGGCCTGATGCTCAGGCACACCGTCCAGTTCCATTGGACCAACCACGATGCGAGGGGCCAGCCATTTGACGATTTCGAGCATTTCCTGGCCAGCCTGCAGCAGGAGAAGCGCAAGAAGATCCGGCAGGAACGGCGGAAGGTGGTGGACGCGGGCGTGCAGTTCCGCTGGTCGCGCGGCGCCGACATTTCGGACGCCGATTGGGACTTTTTCTACCGCTGCTATGAGCGCACCTACCTTGAGCACGGCAACGCGCCCTACCTGAACCGGGATTTTTTTCACCGCATGGCCAGGACCATGCCGCAGCACTGGCTGCTGTTCATCGCCGAACGCGAAGGCCGGCCCATGGCCTGCAGCCTGATCGGGATCGATGAAAAGACCCGCGTGGCCTACGGGCGCTACTGGGGGGCCCTGGAGCGGGTGGACTGCCTGCACTTCGAGGCCTGCTACTACCAGCCGCTGGCCTGGTGCATGGCCCACGGCTTCGTCCGCTTCGAGGGCGGCGCCCAGGGCGAGCACAAGATGGCGCGCGCCCTGCTCCCGGTGAAGACGACCAGCGCCCATTGGCTGGCCCATCCCGCGTTCGCCGACGCGGTGGAGCGCTTCCTGGAACGCGAAGGCCAGGGGATCGGGGAGTACCTCGATCACCTGGCCCTGCGAAATCCGCTCAAGGCAGCGCCCTGAGCCGGGGTTGATCAGGCCTTGTTGGCCTTGTTGTAGTTGGCGATGCCGTCCAGGATTTCCTTGTGGGCGGCGTCCTTGCCTTCCCAGCCGATCACCTTCACCCACTTGCCGGGCTCCAGGTCCTTGTAGTGCTCGAAGAAGTGCTGGATGGTGTTCAGGCGCATCGGGTTCAGGTCTTCCGGCCTCTGCCACTGGGTGTAGATCGACAGGATCTTGTCGGTCGGCACGGCCAGCACCTTGCCGTCTTCGCCGGCCTCGTCCTGCATCTTCAGGATGCCGATCGCGCGGCAGGGCACGACCACGCCGGGGATGAGGGGCACGGGCGTGATCACGAGCACGTCGACCGGGTCGCCGTCGCCAGAAATCGTCTGCGGCACATACCCGTAGTTGGTCGGGTAGTGCATGGCCGTGCTCATGAAGCGGTCCACGAAGATGGCGCCGGTTTCCTTGTCCACCTCGTACTTGATCGGGTCGGCGTTCATCGGGATCTCGATGATCACGTTGAACGATTCGGGAACATTTTTGCCAGGGGTGACGTTGTCAAGAGCCATGTTGATGAGGTCGTGGTTTGGAAAAGGGGCGTTTTCGACCCGGCAAGCGTGCCGGCGAACAAAGGCGCGCCTGGATTCGGCCCGGCGCGCCTAGGATTTACCCTGATTTTACCGACTCCACGCTGACAAACCCGACCACAAAGGATCGCCAAGTGGCATTTCCCCGCTAAATTCAAGGGGTTGGCCAATCGCCCTGTTTCAACGCTGTGCAACGCAGCGCAAACCGGCAGCGAGGAAGCAACGCAGCGGGGGCAGCCCCGGAGGCGTTGCCCCCTCCAAGTCGAAACAAGCAGGAGTAATTCTCATGGTTGGACAATCTGCGCTGATCTTTGCGTTGGTCTGCGGGCTGGTGGCCGTCATCTACGGCTTCTGGTCCCGCAGCTGGATTCTTTCTCAGGACGCGGGCAACGCCCGCATGCAGGAAATCGCCGGGGCCATTCAGACCGGCGCCGCGGCCTACCTCGCGCGGCAGTACAAGACGATCGGCATCGTCGGGGTGGTGCTGGCCATCCTCATCGGCGTCTTCCTCGACGGCCCCACCGCCATCGGCTTCGTGCTCGGTGCCGTGCTCTCGGGCGCCTGCGGCTTCATCGGCATGAACATCTCGGTGCGCGCCAACGTGCGCACCGCGCAAGCGGCCACCAAGGGCATCGGCCCGGCGCTGGACGTGGCCTTCCGCGGCGGCGCCATCACCGGCATGCTGGTGGTGGGCCTGGGCCTGCTGGGCGTGTCCGGTTTCTTCTGGTTCCTGGTCGGCAACGGCAACCTCACGCCAGCGGCCAACCTGGCCAAGCTGCTGAACCCGCTGATCGGCTTTGCCTTCGGCTCCTCGCTGATTTCCATCTTCGCGCGCCTGGGCGGCGGCATCTTCACCAAGGGCGCCGACGTGGGCGCCGACCTGGTGGGCAAGGTCGAGGCCGGCATTCCGGAGGACGACCCGCGCAACCCGGCGGTGATCGCCGACAACGTGGGCGACAACGTGGGCGACTGCGCCGGCATGGCAGCCGACCTGTTCGAGACCTACGCGGTGACGCTGATCGCCACCATGGTGCTCGGCGCCCTCATGGTCGCGGCCGCCCCCATGCAGGCCGTGCTCTACCCGCTGGTGCTGGGTGGCGTGTCGATCCTGGCGTCCATCGTCGGCTGCTTCTTCGTGAAGGCCAGCCCGGGCATGAAGAACGTGATGCCCGCGCTGTACAAGGGCCTGGCGATCGCGGGCGTGCTCTCGCTGATCGCCTTCTGGTTCGTGACCGCCTGGATCATGCCGGACAACGCCATCACCGCCACCGGCAGCCAGCTGCGCCTGTTCGGGGCCTGCGCCGTGGGCCTGGTGCTGACCGCCGCGCTGGTCTGGATCACCGAGTTCTACACCGGCACGCAGTACTCGCCGGTCAAGCACATCGCGCAAGCCTCGACCACCGGCCACGGCACCAACATCATTGCCGGCCTGGGCGTGTCCATGCGTTCCACCGCCTGGCCGGTGCTGTTCGTCTGCGTCGGCATCGTGGCCTCCTACACGCTGGCGGGCCTGTACGGCATCGCCATCGCCGCCACCGCCATGCTGAGCATGGCCGGCATCGTGGTCGCGCTGGACGCCTACGGCCCCATCACCGACAACGCCGGCGGCATCGCCGAAATGGCCGAGCTGCCCAGCAGCGTGCGCGACATCACCGACCCGCTGGACGCGGTGGGCAACACCACCAAGGCCGTGACCAAGGGCTACGCCATCGGCTCCGCCGGCCTGGCCGCGCTGGTGCTGTTCGCCGACTACACCCACAAGCTGGAAACCTACGGCCACCAGATCAAGTTCGACCTGAGCGACCCGATGGTGATCATCGGCCTGTTCATCGGCGGCATGATCCCCTACCTCTTCGGTGCCATGGCGATGGAGGCGGTGGGCCGCGCCGCCGGTTCGGTGGTGGTGGAGGTGCGCCGGCAGTTCAAGGAGATCCCCGGCATCATGGAAGGCACGGCCAAGCCCGAGTACGGCAAGGCGGTCGACATGCTGACCACGGCAGCCATCAAGGAGATGGTGATCCCCTCGCTGCTGCCGGTGGTGGTCCCCATCCTGGTGGGCGTGTTCCTGGGCCCGAAAGCGCTGGGCGGCCTGCTGATGGGCACCATCGTCACCGGCCTGTTCGTGGCCATCTCCATGTGCACCGGCGGTGGGGCCTGGGACAACGCCAAGAAGTACATCGAAGACGGCCACCACGGCGGCAAGGGCAGCGAGGCGCACAAGGCCGCCGTGACCGGCGACACCGTGGGCGACCCCTACAAGGACACGGCAGGCCCTGCCGTCAACCCGCTGATCAAGATCATCAACATCGTGGCGCTGCTGATCGTGCCGCTGCTGCCGCTGGCGGCCTGATCCCGCTCTCGAAGGTTCAAGGGGCCCGCTTCGGCGGGCCTTTTTTCTGGCTGGCCCCCGCCAGCAGGCGGACCACCGCGCTGGCACTCGGGGTGAGGCGATCGAGCTGGGCCGCTTCGCCCCGCTCGATCGCTTGCAGCACCAGTTCCTGGATGCCACCCACGGCCGCCACCGCCATGGTGGGGATAAGCACCTCACGCTCGGCGTTGATGGTCTCGAGCATGAAGTCGGCCAGGTGCTGCATCACCTCGCGGCGCACCAGGGCACCGGCCGGCCCGAGGTGGTGGATTTCCACGAACAGCATGCGGATCAGCTGCGGCCCGCTGGCCAGGTGCGCCAGGTACGCGCCCAAGGCATGTTCGACCTGGTCCTGCCAGGGGCGTTCGGGCTGCACGGCCTCGCGCAGGGTGCGCAGCGCGGAGGCGCTGGCCGCCCGGTACAGCTCGAGAAAGCAGGCATCCTTGTCCGCGAAATGCTCGTAGAACGTGCGTTTGGACACCCCCGCCTCGGCCACCACGGCCGCGATCGACGTGGCCGCCAGACCCTGGGCCGCCGCGACCGTGGCCATGGCCTGCAGCAGGCGACCGCGGTGTTCATTCGGCACGGTGGCGTCGGCGCTGCGGGTGTTTTTCGGCTTCATGGACGGGCATCTTAGGGCCTGCACTCCATTCTTCTCCGCTTGACAGGCCGAATCGAAACACGCACCATCGTGACTTGGTACGATGCGGTACCAATCCGTTTGTCAACCCACGCCCTACCATGACCGAACTCGTTGTCCGTCGCCTGCTGATCGATCTGGAACAACCGGTGGCCCGCCACTGGTGCGGCGGCGACGCCTTTCTGACCGCGTGGTTCAACGCGCTGTCGATGAGCTTTCCCATCGGCGAGCAGTTCTTCATCGACTCGGTGCGCAACGGCTTCAAGGCCCTGCCGCCCGAGCGCCAGGCCGAGCTGCAGGCCGAGGTCCAGGGTTTCGTGGGCCAGGAAGCCACCCACCGGCGCATCCACGCGCTGTTCAACGCGCAGATCGAGAAACACGGCCTGGTGAACGACTGGGAACCCCGTGCACGTGACCGCCTCCAATTGCTGGAGGGCGCGGACCCGCGCCACGGCCTGGCCATCACCGCCGCCAACGAACATTTCACCGCCCTCTTTGCCGAGTGGATGCTGTCTCATCCCCAGCTGCTGGACGGCAGCGAGCCGCGATTGAAAACCCTTTGGCTCTGGCACAGCGCCGAAGAGGCCGAGCACAAGTGCACCGCCTTCGACCTGTACCAGGCACTGGGCGGCAGCCACACCTGGCGCACGACCTGGATGCGCCGCATCACGCTGGTCTTTCTCACCGACACCTTGCGCCAGACGGTGAACAACCTCAAACGCGACGGCACGCTCTGGCGCTGGAGCACCTGGCGCAGCGCGGCCCGCCATATGCTTGGCCGCGACGGCCTGCTGCGCCAGACCTTCAAACCCTGGCGCGCCTACTTCCGCCGCGACTTCCACCCGGATCAGCAATCCAGCGAGCTCTCCGCCCACTGGCTGCGCGACAACGCCACGCAATACACCCGGGTGGGCCGCGCCGAGCCGGCCTGACCTGGGCCGCTCAGGCGGAATGCCCTCGCGGCAACACCGGTACCCCCGGGTGTTCCCGTGCGGCCCGGCGGTCACTCGCCCATAATCGGTCCATGTCCGAACGCGTCATTCCCCTGATCGACCAGCGCCTGGTCTCCGTGGCCGCGCGCGTCCCTCAGGTCGGCACAGCCCCGACCGGCCTGCTCGGCGACGCGCTGGGCCGCCCGCTGCGCGATCTGCGCATCAGCGTGACCGACCGTTGCAACTTCCGCTGCAGCTATTGCATGCCGAAGGACATCTTCGACAAGGACTACCCCTACCTGCCGCACAGCTCGCTGCTGACCTTCGAGGAAATCACGCGCGTGGCGCGCCAGTTCGTCGCGCACGGGGTGCAGAAGATCCGCCTCACCGGCGGCGAGCCGCTGCTGCGCAAGAACCTCGAAATCCTCATCGAACAGCTGGCCGCGCTGCGCACGGTGGAAGGCCAGCCGCTGGACATCACGCTGACCACCAACGGCTCGCTGCTCGCGCGCAAGGCGCACGCCCTCAAGGCCGCCGGCCTGCAGCGTGTCACGGTCAGCCTGGACGGGCTGGACGACACCATCTTCCGCGCCATGAACGACGTGGACTTCCCCGTGGCCGATGTGCTCGACGGCATTGCCGCCGCGCAGGCCGCGGGCCTGGGGCCGATCAAGGTCAACATGGTGGTCAAGCGCGGCACCAACGACCACGAGATCCTGCCCATGGCGCGCCACTTCCAGGGCACGGGCATCGTGCTGCGCTTCATCGAGTACATGGACGTGGGCGCCACCAACGGCTGGCGCATGGACGAGGTGCTGCCCAGCGCCGAGGTGGTGCAACGCATCCACCGCGAACTGCCGCTGGTGCAGCTCGGCGCATCGGCCCCCGGCGAAACCGCCGAGCGCTGGGCCTACGCCGACGGCTCGGGCGAGATCGGTGTGATCAGCAGCGTGACGCAGGCCTTCTGCAGCGACTGCAACCGCGCCCGCCTGTCCACCGAAGGCCAGCTCTACCTCTGCCTCTTCGCCAGCCAGGGCCACGACCTGCGCCACCTGATCCGCGGCAATGCCACCGACGAGCAGCTCGCCAGCGCGATCGCGGCGATCTGGCAAGGCCGCAGCGACCGGTACTCCGAACTGCGCGCCAGCCTGCCGCCGGAAGCCAGCACCGGCACCCGGCGGGTCGAAATGAGCTACATCGGCGGCTGAGCAACCAAATGATCCATTCCCATCAAATCACGGGCCTCGTGCTCGCCGGCGGCCGTGGCTCGCGCATGGGCGGCGTCGACAAGGGCCTGCAGAACTTCAACGGCACGCCGCTGGCGCTGCACGCCTTGCTGCGCCTGCAGATGCAGGAAGGCGGGCTGGTTGGCGGTCAGATGGTCAACGCCAACCGCAATCTGGCGGCCTACGAGGCCTTCGGCGTGCCGGTGTGGCCCGACACCCTGGACGGCTACGCGGGTCCCCTGGCCGGCTTCATGACCGGCCTGGAGCGCTGCGAAACGCCCTACCTGCTCACGGTGCCCTGCGATACGCCCCTCTTCCCGCTCGACCTCGCCCAGCGCCTGGCCCAGGCGTTCGAGGACGAGACCACCGAAATTGCCATGGCCGGCGCCCTGGAAGAAGACGGCCAGCTGCGGCCCCAGCCGGTGTTCTGCCTCATTCGGGTGGAGCTCATGGAAAGCCTGCTGGTCTTCACCCAGGCCGGGGGGCGCAAGATCGACCGCTGGACCGACCAGCACCGCACGGTGATCGTGCCCTTTGACCGCCCGGGCGACGACCCCAAGGCCTTCTTCAACACCAACACCCTGGCCGAACTGCACGCCCTCGAAAAGGGCTGAGCGCCCGGCCCTTCGTTCGTTTGTCCATGAAATCCATCGAGCAGATCGCGGCCGAACTGCAGGGCTACGACCCGCAGGCCATCAGCGCCGAACGCGTCAACGACTTCCTCTCCCGCCTTGTCGAGCCAGTCACGGCCACCGAAGACCTGGGCGTGTTCGACGCGCTGGGTCGCGTGCTGGCGCAGGACGTGGTCTCACCCATCAGCGTGCCGCCGCACGACAACTCCGCCATGGACGGCTTCGCCTTCGACAGCGGGCAGCTGCGCCCGGGCGAGCCGCTGGGCCTGCGCGTGGCGGGCACGGCCTTCGCAGGCAAGGCCTGGGCCGGCACCGTGGGCGTGGGCGAGTGCCTGAAGATCATGACCGGCGCCATCATGCCGCCCGGGCTGGACACCGTGGTGCCGCTCGAATTCGTGAAAGCAGAAGGTGATCGCGTCGTGGTGCCACCCGACGTGGTGAGCGCGGGCGACAACCGCCGCCTGCTGGGCGAAGACCTCATGGCCGGCGAAGCGGCCTTGCGCCAAGGCCAGACACTCGGCCCGGCGGCGCTGGGCC